>WRLR01000027.1 GCA_009777515.1 Oscillospiraceae bacterium
AAGAACCTGTCTATTTCATGCCGGGCTGCGCCGATTTCATATTCGTACAACAGTTTCGCTGCGCGCCCGCATGCTTCATGGGCGCGTTCTATAATCCATCTATCTATGGGCAACAGCCCCGACTGCAGCTCAGGCGACTGCCGCAAGCCGCCGCGTTCTTGCGCGACTGCGCCCTCACCAGAGCCCGCGCCCGCGTACATGCCCTCCAGGTGGGGCTGCGCGAACCTGGCGGCGTTCCACAGCTTCGTAATAAAACGTTTCGGGATCGCCAACTCCCCTTCCGAAAAAAATGTGTCGCTCCCCAACCGTGCACCCGCCGTCCAGTAGCGCAGGGCGTCTGCGGAATGCGCGGCGATCAAGCGCTCGGGGTCCATGTCATCGTTTTTTTCGCCTTTGGACTTGCTGATCTTCTCGCCTCTCTTTGCCAGGATGAACCCGCATATCATCAAATCTTTCCACGGGATGGCGCCGGTGTGGTACAAGCTGCGCACGATGGTATAGAACGTCCATGTGCGGATGATTTCATGCGCGTGCGTGCGCATCCCCATAGGCGTCAGCTTCAAACCGAGCCGCTCGTTTATCTGCGGCGTGACGCTCGACGTCGCCCATGTGTCGAAGACGGCGCCCTCCGGGACGAACCGCGTGCAGCCGCACCCGGCACAGGCGCCCGCATACACCGTCTCGAGCGGGTTGACCGGCAACTGCTCCTCCGAGGCAAAAACGGCCGCCCCGCAGTCGGCGCAGTACCAGACGGGGAACGGGACTCCGAAATAACGCTGCCGCGAAATGCACCAGTCCCATTTCAGGTTTTCGACCCAAGCCGTATAACGGTTTTTCATGCTTGGCGGGTACCAGTTTATTTCGTCTGCCGCATTTAAAAATTGATCGCGCCCGCTCATTATTTCGATGTACCACTGCCGCGATGGGATGATTTCGACCGTCCTCCCGCAGCGCTCGTGCGCACCGACGGCATGGGTGATTGTCTCGGACTTCAGCTTCAGGCCGCGCTCGCCCAGCAAGCGGATGATTTCCGTGCGAGCGGCTTGTATCTCCATGCCCCCAATATACGGCGCCTCTGCGGCGATGCGCCCATCGGGCGTGATGGCCCTGCGATACGGCAGTTTATGCTTTGCATGCCATTCCGCGTCCGCGCTGTCGCCGAACGTGGCGCACATGACGACACCGGTGCCTTTTTCCATGTCTGCCCCGTCGTCGGCCAGTATGGGTATGTCGTGTCCGTACAGCGGCACGGTCGCCGACAATCCTATATAGTCGCGGTACCGCAGGTCGGCTGGGTTGACGAATAGACAAACGCAGCCGTACAAAAGCTCCGGCCTCGTGGTGGCGACCTCCAGCGGCGGGCGGTCGGCGCCCTCTAGCGGCGGGCGGTCGGCGCCCTCAAGTTGTGGGCGTCCGGCGACATGGAACGGCACATGGACGTATGTGCCCTCTACGTCGACCGCGTCCAGTTCTGCCTGGGCTATCGACGTCCCGCACTCCACGCACCACAGCACCGGGGACTCCTTTGTGTAAGCCTTGCCAGCCTCGGCCAGTTCCAGGAACAGGCGCTGCGAAATTTTCACCACTTCAGGGCTTATGGTCCGATATGTCGTCGACCAGTCCACCGAGAACCCCAGCGACGACCAAAACGCCTTGAACCCGTCCTCATATTTTTGCGTGGCGCCGAGGCATTTTTCGACAAATTCGCCACGCGGGAGCGCTCCGGCACGAATCCCCTCCTCGCGTTCAACGAGCCGCTCGGTGGGCAGCCCGTTGTCGTCGAAGCCGAATGGATAGAATACATTCTGCCCCTGCATGCGACGGAACCTGGCGATCATCTCCGCCTGCGTATAGGAGAACAAGTGCCCGATGTGCAGGCTGCCGCTGACCGTCGGCGGCGGCGTGTCGATGGAGTATATGTCCCCGCTCGCGTTTTTATCGAACCGGAAAAAGTCACCCTGTTCCCAAAAATCCTGTATCTGCTTTTCGACTTTCGTAAAATCGTAACGCTTGTCCATAGTTACTGGCGACCTCCCTTAAAATTTTGTATTAACTGCCATGCGCCAACGGCGTAAATTTTTAAATGAATGATCGTTGTGCCTTGCTGCAGTGCGCCGAGGGCGTCACACCCTACAATTTCTTATGGTTTTTCTGCGCAACAAAAAGTCCCAGGCACATATTGCTCTGCCTGGGACGAATATTGCTATCCGCGGTACCACCCAATTTCGAAAGACGTAGTTTCGGGTTTGTGGGCCCTGCCCTTTGGGGCCGGCCTGTGCCAAAACGTTCCTCCGCGCTCTGCCGGTGCGGGACAACGCATGCGCGAGGCGGCGCCGTCCGATACCGTTCCCCGTAACGGCGGGAAGCCCGTTGGAGCCTACTGGGACGTAAGTGAAACAGCCTATATTGCTGTTTCGCAGTTAATAATGTAATGTCATATATTACAACGCAGCGCCACAGTTTACAACGCAGTGCTGCATTTCCTGCACATCCGTTCGATCCACAGCTCGGGGGCTACCTTCCGTACCATCCTCGCGGGCGCTTACACCAGCCGCGCCCTCTCTGCGCTAAAGATCGGTATGTACTCCTCCCCGTCATCGCCTTTGTTGTGATGAACCAATATTGAATTAAAATAATTCTAACACAAACGTATTAATTTGAAAATAGCATTTTTAATGCAGGGCGGGGAGAGCGCGGGGCTTGCCCCCGCCGCACATTACTCGTAGGGCGAGGGGATTCCCCGCCGAGTCCTGTGGCCACGACCTGCATATCGCGGGGTTGCAGTGGAGGCAAGCCCCCACCCTACGTTTCGTTCGGTAATATTACGTTTGTTGCTTCCCAAAATTGTCGCTCATCATCAAATCCCCCGTTTGGCGCCGGCGATAAGCGCTTTGTATGTCTGCGCCAATGTCTCGTGCTCAACGGCGGCGGCGTCGAACTTGAACACCGCGAACACTATTTGGACACAGAAGCCTATGGCGACTACAGTAATCACTGTACCGACGCCCACCATGCCGCCCAGCAGCCACCCAACGAACGTTACAACGAGCTCTACGATGCCCCGGCAAAGACCCACCGGCATCTTCGTCTTTTTGTTCAGCACGACCATCAAGTTATCTCGTGGCCCCGCGCCGAACGCGGACTTGATGTAATAATATGTCCCGGCGGCGATGACGAACATCCCCGCGACGAGCATCAGTATGCCAATAGGCATGTTCGGGGCCAGCGGCACAATGTCCAGCTTGAGCAGCTCGTCTAAAAACACGCCCGTAAGAATCATGCTGAACACCGTCCCCAGCCCGATTTTTTCGCCGCACGCCGTGACGATGATCACGATGATGACGCCCGCAATGATAGACGCGTCGCCGATACTGATGCCCACCGCCAGGCCCAGCCCCGAGTGAAAGACCTCCCACGGAGCGTAGCCAATGTTGGCCCTGATGGTAAGCACAAGGCCGACTGCAAATAGAATGATGCCGACGATTAAATACGTAGCGCGGATGGCAAACTGTTTCATAAAGCCTCTAAGATGTGTTGCTTTCTATGCTAATGTTAATGCTAATGCTGATGCGATTGTAAAATTAATTGCAAATGTAAATACGTTTTACGGCGAAACCCATATGCCCGCTCCGGCGCCGCCGCCCGCTCTTCCGCCAGCCCCGCCGCTTTCGGCGGCAAAACCAATTTTACCAAGCGTGTCCGCCAGCGCCGCGCACGCCGCCGCGAACGCCTCGGGCTTTGTTTTGTAAATAAAATCCGTCTTCACAGCCATGCTCTCACCTTTGTCGTTGATAGTCAAGTGCGGCTCCACCGACAGGAAAACATCCTTGCCTTTTTTCGCGAACCGCGCCAGCACCTCGCCGACTTGCCCGTCGCCGCGCCCCGCCGGCACGATCTCGCCGCTGGACAGATACGCGTCCTTTATATGAAAATATTCAATATAGTTCTCCAGCATCGCATACGCGCCCAGGACGTCCACTTTATCGACGATGAAATTCGCCGGGTCGAACACCAGCTTCAGCCGCCCGCCGAACGCGTCGTACAGCTCCTTGCACCGCTCGGGGACATTGCCGAAGATGCCCCTCTCGTTTTCGTGGCAGAACACGATGCCGGGCGCGGCGTCCATCATCATGCCGATGCGCGAAACGACTTCGTCTATGTGCGCGGAAGGGTTGTCGAGCGTGCCGTAGAAGCTGAAAAAGCGCAAAAGCCCCGTCTCCAGCACATGCATTTTTTCGACATAGTGCTTAAACGATTCCAGCGTGGGCGCGAAGTCGTCCCCAATGTCGGTTTTCCCGAACGGCGAGCCCGCAGCGGACACCTTGACGCCGGCGCCGTCCAGCGCTTTCTTTATCTCCTTGGCTTCGGCAAGCGTGACGTCGGTCAGATTTTTGCCGTTAATGTTCCGCATTTCGATATAGCCGATTTTGTTGTCATGGCAAGCTTTTATTTGCTCTTCCACGCTTTGCCCTGCTTCGTCGGTAAATCCTGCAATGGTGTATTTCATAGATGGATACTTCCTTTCATTCATATAGTCAATATCATTTTATTGTGTGTGCCTGCAACGGCGCGATGAGGACATCGCGCCCTACAAGCGCCGCCGCAATCGGGAGGGATGCCGCCCCCACTGCGCTTCAGCTAAATTCAAGCATGCGCTTGCGGTAATGCATGTAGTCCTCGAAGCGCACTTCCTCCGGCACTCCGTGGTCGCATGTGGGTATGTAGCCGCCCTGCTCCTTCATGAAAGGCATTATTCGGTCGACCTCGCGGTCGATGGCGTCCTTTCCGGCGGCCAGTATGCGCTTGTCGATCCCCCCGCGCATCAAAAGCTGCGGGTACTGCTTGCGCAGCGCCACGACGTCGCACCCCGACGCCACCTCGAACGGCGACATGTAGTCCATGCCAATTTCCTGATAGATGGGAATCACGGGCCTGCAGTCCCCGTCCGTGTCAATTTGCAAATACAAGTGGCGCTCCTTATCCAGTTGCCGCCCTTTAATATTGCTAATCAACTGCTGATAATATGGGAACAGGAACTCGCGCATCATGTCCGGGGAGATGAGCGCCCCGTGGTTGTAGCATATGTCCTCGGCAAGGAACAGCTCGTCGATGGTCACATGCGCCTGATAGTCCGCAATCACGGCGTCGGCCAGCTCGAACCACGCGCGCATCATGTCGTGCACCAGCCCCGGCTCGTCATAGACCATGTAGAGGATGCCCTCCGGGCCGACCAGCGAGCGCAGGTACATGTACCCCCCGACGACGCTCTGCCCAATCATGGCGCCCTGCGCGCTCTTGTCCGTAAATTGCCTGATATATTCGGGCAGGCCGTCAAAACGGCCCGGGGCGTCGACGGCCAGCCGCCACTTGACGTTCCGCTCCCAGTCGTCCCAGCCTGTGACGGGGTGGCTGACATATTCGGGCATAAAGCCGCTCCTGCGCCCCTTAAAATACAGCACATGCCGCCCCGCAAAATCCCGGACCAACTCGTACGCGCCCCGGTCCTCGAGTACCTCGACTTCAAACTCGGGGCAAAAAGCCGCTTCGCACCAGCCCAGCTTGCCCAGGTTGAACATGCCGTTGCCGTCGTAGCCGAACAGCTTAGCTAAGTCCTCGCCCTCTTTGATATGCCCCTCGGCAGTCCACCGCTCCAGCACAAAGTAGCCGAACTCTCGCTGTATGATGGGGGCGCCCTTCTTCATGGCATAAAAATCCCTGGTTTTGGCTATGTCCGCTTGCAATGTTGCGCTGTCCATTGATTATAATCTCCTTATGCGTCCTGTACAGTACCTATGTATCGAGCAATAGAAACCCAATTGAAACCCAATAGAAAAAGATCGCGGGCGAACACTGTTCGCCCCTACATGTTATAGGTTATTTTAGACGATTGCCAAAGTCGGTATTTTGCGGGCGAACACTGTTCACCCTACAACATTTTGTATATGTGGAATATTGATTGCCCATGCCCATATGTAGGACGCACATTGTGCGTCCGCGACTTTTACAATCGCCTATATAGGTTATTCTACTGTGCGCCTGGAATGCCTTGGGAATTGTCAGGTAAAGCGAATAACCCGGAGGTTATTTTATTGCGCGCCCGGAATGCCTACCGCGCACTGCACGCCGACATTGCATTTGCCGCAGCCGTAGCGCGGGTCGTGCTTTTCTCTGGTCGACTGAAGAAAGTCCGCACACGCCGCTATGTCCTTCCCCTTCTTGACGTCGATGGCGCCGACGGGGCATTGGGCGGCGCATTCACCGCACATGGTACAGTATTCGTCGTACCGCGAGTAGGGACGCGCATCCGCTTCCACCGGCATGTCGGTTATGATGCTGCCAAAGCGCCCCGCCGTGCCCAGCTTGGTGATGAGCCCCCGCGACAAGCCGAATGTGCCCAGCCCGCAAATATATGCGACATGCCGCTCCGACCAACTGCTGGTATAGTCCGGCAGCTCCCCGCCGCCCCGGCTGAGCGGGTCCGTCTTATGGGCGGATGTGTAGCGTTCGTCCAACATGGGGACGACGGCGGCGAAACCCGAATCGCTGAGAAGCTTTTGGATAGCAGCGAGCATAGCGCCCAGGGCCACCTGCCCCTCAATGCGCCCATGCAGCCATTCCGGCGGGATCTCCGCGCCTCCGCCCCGGTTGGCGGCGACGATGCGCCCGTCGAACGGGCAAAAGAACGAAAGCACCGTCCGCGCGCCCGGCAGCCATTCGCCCGGTGACATAAAGAGTGGCCCGACGACAGAACCATCCTTCATTTGCTCAAACAAAGGATCCCCGGCCGCCGCCGCCCCCAGCAGCGGCGCGCCAAAAAAGCGCATCCCGGCCAAGTCCGGGCGGAGCGCCGCCCCCGCATCCAAATAGTTAACTGGCGATCCGTCAAAGAAACGGGTTGCCGCGCCCAATAAATCATTTTTGCTGATTGGCGCCATAATGACCACCTCCACGTTCTAAAATTAGGGGGACTGTTCTCGTGTGTTATACATCTCAACACAAGAGAACCGTCCCCCTGTGTTAATACCAGCCCCCAACCGCTCAAATTTGATATTCTGTGCGCGCCAGTACTTCTTCTTGCATTGTGGGAGACAGTTTTACGAAATAATCGCTATAGCCCCCTACGCGCACTATAACGTCGCGATATGCGTCGGGATTTTCTTTCGCTTTCAAAAGCGTCTCCCTATCCACAACATTTACTTGCAACTCAAACCCGCCGCGATCCAGATACGTTTTTATTATCGCAATCAATTTTTCTACTGACGCCTCGTTAAACATCTTTTTTGAAAACTTCATGTTAACCGCGACGCCGCCGATAAATTTATGGTGATCCCATTTTGTGCTCGATAAAACCGCTGCGGTAGGCCCCCGCAGCTCACGGCCCTGAGCCGGCCCGGAGCCGTCCCCCAAGGGGAAGCCCGCTTTCCTTCCATCCGGCGACGCGCCGGTTTTTTGGCCAAATTGGTCATGCATAATCCAGCAAAATAAGCTCGGGACGAGATAGTTTTCTTTCCGCTTTTGATATTTGCTCATTATATCAGTCAGCCACTGCGTCAATGATATGACGTATTTGTCGGCTTCATCGTTATCATTGCCATATTTGGGAACCGCATTCAATATTCTCTGCCTTACGATCTCATATCCATCATAATCATTTTTCAGCGCCGCACGAAGCGTATCCATAGGCAATTCCCCGCTGCCGTAGACGAGCTTTTCCAATACGCAAAGCGCATCCGCCACGTTCGACAAACCGACAAATGACGGCATTATCCAGTTGTAGCGGGCGCCGCCTTGCTCTATGTCCACTCCTTTTTCAAGGCAGTCGTTGACGAAGCAGGATAGCAACGGATCCATCATATATCTCGCGCGATCTGCGCGCAGCCTGGTCTCGTTTATAAGGTTTTCAACAATCCCGCTCTCGACATGGGCGAAATACGCGTCCAACAGCATCTCCAGCGAGGGATAGTCCTTTTCCATAACTTCCAGCAGCTTTTGCACAAGGTTCATGTACGGGCTGGCCACCCAGACGTTTGACGATGCAATTGGCGTTATTTCGACGCAAGTGGAATGGATGTAATCATGGGACTCATCCTTAGGCAGCCCGTGGAACTCTAGCCCTTTGGAAATCACATCGTCGTTGAAGATCGCGGGATGCGAGTGGCCTTCGCCCAATATTTCGCACGCAAGCCGCAAATCCTCCTCCGGCGTGTCCCGGCACCAGCAAAGGCCCACCCCCGGATAGATCAACCTGACATGGCGCACGGCTTCCATGCCCATTCGCGTTAAATCGTTGGAAACCACGCGCCCGTCTTTTTCCCGGCCCCCGACCATGTATCCGGATGCCAAGCCGCTGGGTATCCTTGTCTCCAACAGTATCGCATAGCAATCAATAAGCGTTTGGGCGAAATATGGGGTTATAATACCATTTTCCACATCATGCTTATAAAATTGCCATAAATACCTGTCGGGGCGCCCCAACTGATAAAGATGGCTGCCGGGCACAAAGGGCCTCGCGCTGATGCAAAAGGTTATAAAGTGCGCCGCTTGGATAGCTTCATAAAAACTTGAGGCTGGATAGCGCGGGGCTTTTCGCAGGTTTTTTGCGATTAAAAGTAGCTCTTGCCTGCGTTTTTCGCACCCACATGATTTGGCCTGTGCACAGGCTTCCTCCGCATAGCGTTCCGCGAAACGCATTACGCCCTCGAGCGAACGTATGCACGCCATGTAAAAATTGTCTTTTTCTATGTCCCCAGGCAGTGTAAGATCAAGCCTTTCCCGTTTTTTCGCGATGTCCGCGACAATGCCCTCTATGCCCTTGTTTAGCAGCAGATCATAGTCGATTGTCATGTGGGATGCCTGGCCGCGCATCGCTGGGGTGACCTGGATGGCATATTCTTCTAAAAGCTTGTATTCCTCCTGCTCGTCCTTTGTGAACTCCCTGCCAGCCATACGCCCGACAATTAATTCATCACTGCCGATATACGGAGCCGTGTTGTCGAAAATATCGTATATAGCTTCGCCGACCCGCAAAGCGTAGGCCTTATCCCTGTTGCGATCTTTTAAACTCTTGAAAAAGTGGTACTTCAGCTCACTGTAGTCATAACTGCAACTTTGCGGGACAAGGCGCAATTTTTCAATTCTATCTTTGTCATAGCCTTTATCCATATACTTACGCTACCTTCCTAATACTTACGCTACCTTCCTTATACTTACGCCACCTTCCTTCGGCGAGCCTATGATGCGAACACCGGCACAACCGTATGCCTTTTCATAAATTCCACCCATTCCGCGACCATATCTATAGGGGTTATAGACGCGTCGGCGTGGCGTGCGATCTTACCGATGGCCTCAGCCTTCGATATGCCCAGCGGATGATATGGCTCGATGTCTATGTGGTCGATGTTTAAGAGCCGGCCCGCTAGCTCGCAGAGCTTTATAAAATGTGCCTCGTTATCATTGAGGCCCGGAATTATCGGGCAGCGCAGCACGATCTTTGCTCCTGACGCGTCTAGCCGTTGATAATTTTCCAATATTGTCTCGTTAGTGACGCCTGTAAATTCTTTGTGGCGTAATGGATCAGTTTCTTTGACATCGCATAGAAAAACATCTATAAACTTTGCCGCTTTATCAAGAATTTCATACGCCGCAGCGCCGCAAGTTTCAACACATGTGTGGAGGCCCTCGCTTTTGGCATGCGAGAGCAGGGCAATGGCGAATTCCGGTTGAAAAAACGGCTCTCCACCTGATAGTGTAATGCCCCCACCTGAATTGCGGTAGAATGCCTCATCTTTTTTTACTTCTTCCAAAACCTCCGCGACAGTAGCTTCCCTCCCAATGATTTCCAACGCGCCGGTAGGACATGCTTGTGTACATTTGCCGCAACGCGCGCAGCTATCTCGCATAAAAGAGTGTTGCCCTATATCCAAACCGTGCAGTTTTTCTTTGCAAGGAGCTACGCACGCGCCACAATAAAGGCATTTTGAAGGATAATAGGCGATTTCAGGTCTTTTTTCATGGGACTCAGGATTGTGGCACCACAAACAATCCAGCGGACAACCTTTCATGAATACTGTCGTCCGAATCCCTGGGCCATCATGGATTGAAAAGCGCTGTATATCAAATATGACTCCCTTTACATCCATTGTATTCAAAGTAACCACCTAAAACATTACTTGCTGACATATCGCTCGCAGCATTACGTAGCATTACATAGCATTACAAGCATTTCGCAACATTACAATCATTACGCAGCACTACGCAGCATTACACAGAATTGCACAGGATTGCACAACAGTACGCAGTATTACGCAACATTACACAGCATTACGCAGTATTACGCAGTATTACGCAGCATTATATGATATATGCCAGTTTGGCTTTTTCTTTTATGCCTTGGCATTTTAATCACTCAGACAATAATTTATCAAATTATGTATGCTCTGACAACACAAGAGCACAGGCCATTTCATTGCCCAGGAATAATTAATGGTTTATTAATGGTTAATTAATTGGCCGGTTTATCGGAGGTTTTGTCCCAACCGGGCGCTGCTGTGTTAAAATGTCGGTATGGGCATAGACACTGAGGAGCATGGGGCACGGGACACGGAACACGGGGGGCATTCTTGCATGTTGCACGCCAATATCCTCGCTACCATAGGCGCAACGCCGATGGTGCGCATCAACAATATCAATAAAAATCCTGCGGTCGAGCTGTACGCCAAAATTGAGGGCTTCAACCCCACCGGCAGCATCAAGGACAGGATCGCCCTAAAGATGGTCGAGCAAGCCGAAGCGGAGGGCATCCTGACAAGGGACAAGATCATCATCGAAGCCACGTCGGGAAACACCGGCATCGGCCTTGCCATGATTGGCGCTGTCAAGGGCTACAGGGTACAGATCGTTATGAGCTCGGCGGTTTCCGTAGAGCGGCAGAAGATGATCAAGGCCTTCGGTGGTGAGATCATACTCACCGACCCCGCGCTCGGGACTGACGGCGCCATCATTAAGACGAGGGAACTCATATCGGCCGATCCGGATAAATATTTCAACCCCAACCAGTTTTCCAACGTATACAACAAGATTACGCACTATAAGACCACGGCGGAAGAAATTTGGGAGCAGACGGGTGGCCGCGTGACGCATTTCGTGTCGTCGCTGGGCACGTCCGGCACGTTGATGGGAGTCGGGACGATGCTAAAGGAGCGCAACCCGTCAATCAAAATTATCGAGGCGCAGCCTGTCAAGGGGCATTACATCCAGGGCTTGAAAAACATGGAGGAGGCCATCGTCCCGGAGATATACGAAATCGGCGAGATAGACGAGAGCATACTCATAGACACAGCCGAGGCGTACGAAATGGCCCGGCGGATTGTGCGCGAGGAAGGCATATTCGTCGGCATGTCCAGCGGGGCGGCAATGCTGGCCGCAGTCAGGGTGATCGAGAGGCTGGACAGCGGCCTAATGGTGGTAATCCTGCCCGACAGGGGCGAAAAATACCTGAGCACCGATCTGTTTTTGGTGTGAATGAAATCGTTGTGAAATTACCGCATCATATCATGAAAATTGTTTTCCACATTATAAAGCGTATTATGCCATTCTTCGTTTAATTTGCTCAATTAATACGCTCAATTGATGCGTTTAGTAGGGCTTGGGTGCGTCGCCTACATCGGTTGCTCCGTCCTGTTGATTATTTCGTCCTGCAGGGCTTTGTCCAGGTTCCGGAAGTAGTCGCTGTAGCCCGCGACGCGGACGATCAGGTCCCGGTATTCGTCCGGGCGCGCCTGGGCGTCAAGCAGGGTCTGCCTGTCCACGACGTTGAACTGTATGTGGTGGCCGTCCATCGTGAAATAGGAGCGTATCAACGCCGCGACGCTGCGCGTACCCTCATCGCCTTCCACGACGGATGGCGTGAACTTTTGGTTGAGCAGCGCCCCGCCGGTCTTTAACTGGTCTAGCTTCGCGGCCGATTTCAAGACCGCCGTCGGCCCCTTGCGGTCTGCGCCTTTTTCCGGCGATATGCCATCAGCCAGAGGGACTCCGGCGCGCCTGCCGTTGGGGCTGGCCTGCATGACCTGGCCAAAATAAACATGGCATGTCGTCGGTAAAAACTCAACTATGGTCTTGGAACCTTTGGGCGTGTCGCGCCCGGCGATCGCCGCCTGCAGCGAGTCCGCAACGTTCCGCATTATGTCGTCGGCGTAGTCGTCGTCGTTGCCATATTTCGGCGCTTCGCACACGAGGTTGAAGATTTCCTCATGACCGTTAAAATCAGCGGCGCAGGCGTCGATCATCTGATCCAGCGTGAGCGCCTTGTCCTCGTATACAAGCTTTTTGATGGCGGCGAGCGAGTCCGTTATCGTGGAAATTCCCACGCACTGTATATAGCTGGTGTTATAGCGGGCGCCCCCGGCGTTGTAGTCGATGCCCCGCGCAATGCAGTCGTCGGTGATGACGGAGAGCAGCGGCACGGGCATATGGTTCATGTACATGCGCTCGATCAGGTTGTTGCCGGCGATCTTCACGTCGGCGACATATGCGAGCTGCTTGGCAAATGCGTCGTAAAGCGCCTCGTACGAGTCGAAGGCGGCATAGCTGGCAGCGTCGCCGCTTGTTCCGCCGCCTGCGCTACTACCAGTGCCACTACCATTGCCACTATCCGCGCCACTATCCTCGACGTCCAAGCCGGCCGGGTCGCCCAAGTCCAGACTGGCCTGCTCCCCGGTATATCTGTCGCGGCCCCGGAACAGCACGAGTTCCAGGATTTTCGGGACATTGAAGTAGCCGGTCAGTACGTACGCTTCTTTGCCGGCTGTACCCGTCTCTACGCAGCCGCTGGCGATGCCGCCCTCCCTGGCGTCGTCGACGGACTTCCCCATGTTAAGCAGCTCCTGTATTATGGCCTCGGAGTTGTAAAAGGCGGGCTGGCCCCATCCCTTTTTTGATATCTTCACGGCCTCGCGCAAAAAATGCTCGGGGGACTTGCGCGATATCTGGACATTGGAACTGGGCTGCAGCAGCTTCATCTCATCCATCACTTCGAGGATGAGGTAGCTGACCTCGCTGACGCCGCATGTCCCGTCCGGGCGCAGCGCGCCTGTGTTGATGTTGCAAAAATCCGTGTATGTGGCGCTCTCTTTGAGCGTGACGCCCACCTTGGGCGGCGCCGGTTGGTTGTTGAACTGTATCCAAAAGTTTTCCAAAAGCTCGCGCGCAAACGCCCTTGTCAAAGTACCATCATTGACCTCGCGCTCATAAAACGGCTCCAGATGCTGGTCAAGCTTGCCCGGGGAGTACGCGTCCCAGTTGTTCATCTCGACAGTCACGCCGATGTGCGTAAACCAGTACATCTGCAGCGCCTGCCGAAATGTGCGGGGCGCGTGCGCCGGCACGGCGTCGCACACCGCCGCGAGTTCCAAAAGCTCCGCGCGCCAAGCCGGATCGGCCTCAGCCGCCGCCAGCTCCCTTGCCAGGGCGGCGTAGCGTTCGCCTAATATGATCATGCCCTCGCACGCGAGTCGCATCCCGGCCAGTTCCTCGCGCTTGTCCAACGCCGACGCATCGTTAAGATAGTCGAGCGAAGCGATCGCCGCGTCGATGTCCTCAATAAAATCAAAATAACCTTTTTGGTATATCCGGCCGCCCGCAACCGTGTGCCCGGGCCCGCGCTGCATCAAAAACTCCGTGAACAGCCCGCCCCGGAACAACCTGTGCCATTCCTCCGGCAACAGCGCGTTGATTTTTTCCATCATCGCCCGCCCGCGCCAATAGGGGATGACGACGTCGCGCTGGATGCGCCTGTCCTCCTCTGTAACTTGGAAAAATACGTTTTCCCTGTCGTTCATGTTGTCGAAATCAGACAGGGTATGGCAGCACAGCTCCGGGAACGTGGGCGCCGCCCACGGCTTGTGCCCTTTCTCACCGACGATGAGCGCGCCCCGTTCCAGGTAGAGGGTTCGGCGCTCCATTATATATTTAAAAGCATGGCCCCGCAGCACGGCGGGCGAGCATTTGCCCTCGTACAACTGATAGGCCTCCGTGAGCAGTACGGCCCGTTCCATAGATATGGACGGCTGCGACTCTTGCTCGCTGATCCGCCTCAGCCTGCGGATACGCTCCGTGGAGCCCCTACCCGCAGCGTCCGTAGTGACGGGTACATTAACTGTAGCCATACCTTACCCCCAAAATACATTAATATGCCAATCATTTGCGCTTCCGAATAATAACTATAATAACTACTATGAAAGTCGTTGGCTCGGAAAATGCGATTTCCCTCGCCTCACGGGCATGAAACGCCCGCGCGTCGCGTTGCGCCGCGATAGTGTTCACGCCGCCATACTTTCGTGCCATATTGGTGACGGCACTGTCGTGAACACTATTATATGATTATAAGCTAAATCATTGCATAATATTATCATTATATTTATATTTATCATCTACATATTTTTATCTACATATTTATGCCGCCGCCGACGCCGGCCTTGAAGCCGGACGCAAACCAAAAATGCCTCAGCTCGTCCAACCTTTCCGCATGCGGCGCGTCAAATGCCGGCGGTGCGAGACCCAGCCTCGTGTATTTGCCGCGCGCGTACGCGTGGTATGGCAGCAGGCTGATAAACTTCGGCTTTACCTGCTTCGCTTCCAGCCAGCGGGCGATGCGCTCCATGTCGTCCAGGCCGTCGTTGACGCCCGCGAGCAGCGGCAGCCGCAGGCAAATCGCCGCCCCGTCGCGGCTGAGCTGTGACAAATTCTCCAAAATGCGTTTGTTGGATACGCCCGTATAAAATATATGTTTGCTGTCGTCCAGCATTTTTATGTCATATAGGAACAGGTCCGTCAAGTGCAGCACTCCCGCAAACGCGGCATATGGGACGTCCCCGCAGGTGTCAATGGCGACAGAGACGCCCCGGCGCCCCAGCTCTTCCATCAGCGCGGAGATATACGCCATATTGCACGACAGCGGCTCCCCGCCGGACAGCGTCGCGCCGCCGCCGGACTCGTCGTAAAATATCCTGTCTTTTGCCAGTTCGTCGGCCAGTTCGCCGACAGACCATGCCCTGTAGGTTGTGCCCGGGTCGCGTTCGCCTTCCTGACCGTTCCGGCTTTCCCGATCGCACATGCCTTCCTGGCCGCTCCAGCTTTCTGGTTCGCGCTCGCCTTCCTGGCTGCTCCGGTTTTCTGGTTCGCGCCCACCTTCCAAGTTGGACAATCCTGCTGAATTGATCAACCCCTCCGGATTGTGGCACCATTTGCAACGCAGCGGGCAACCGCAAAAAAACACGGTTGTGCGGATGCCCGGACCGTCGTGGATGGAAAACCTCTGTATGTTGAATATATACGGCTCATATTGGCGGCTGGCACAGCCATGATAATAATTCACGATGTGATTATTTATACTCTTTTTTAATTCTTTTGCCATTTGTTATACTAAATATACAAATTTTGTATTAGCAATATTATACGCTCAATGCCATTGCCCGTCAAATATAATTCGCTCATACCGATGTAAACCATGCGCAAAGCATGCGCATCAATGTATGGCAAAGCCCATACCTTTATGGTATGGTATATTATGGTTGTTTTTTAAACGGTTAGGCGATTGTAAAAGCCGGTATTTTACGGGCGAACACTGTTCGCCCCTACAACATTTTGTTTATAAACAAAATTGGCTGCCCATATGTAGGGACGCACATTGTGCGTCCGAGACTTTTACAACCGCCTAATAAAGCGGTAATAGGGAGATTAGCCTCATGTACTTTGCAATGGATGAAATAGGATTCGAAAATACAGAGTTAATAAAAACGATTGAATATGAAGCTGATAGATGGAAATTTATTTATGATGTAGCGAAAACATACGGTTTTGATGGCATACATTTTACTCCGTCATTATACAAAATATTCAATCTCGACATTAAACATATTCCCGATTATTTTAAAGAGTTTAGGCTTACTTTGCATCTTGGTGGCATACACACAATAATTTCCGAAAACGATAATGATATATTTGAAAAAGAGTTTGAAAATGCATTTGGTATTGCCCTTGAATACAATATGCACGATGTATCAATCCATCCGCCATATATCTATAAATTAACAGCGGAAGAAAAAAGTATAGCGCTGGATTATTTGGATAAATCAATCGATAAATGGATAAAAAAGTTAAGCTCCAAAGGTATTTCATTATCATTAGAAACCCATGTTACTGGTGAATGGTTTCTATTTGATGGCTTACACGAATATGTAAAATTTATAAACAACCACCCTGCTTTAGGGGTACTCATAGATATTTCGCATAATTATTATAATCCGCAATACTCCGAGCATGATATTATAAACATTTTGGGTAATAAAAATGTTAAAGGGCTGCATATCAGCGACGCGCTCCGCAGCGCAGAATTTTTTGATGGCACCCATTTAGCAATCGGCAGCGGCACGATTGATTTTCCGATACTGTTAAAGGGCTTTGAAAAGTTTACAGATTTGTATTGCGTGCTGGAAATAAAATCACAAAACGAGGGCATAGAAAGTAGCCTTAAAATATTGAAAAAAATAGTTAACTAATTGAATTTCTAGTTGACAGGAGACGATTTAGCATGGGGCGCAGGCAAATAAGGTGCCATGGCGATGAGGGGCGGTTTGAGGTAGTCGCGCAGTACATATATCAGCGTTATGGCGACAGCATCGAATATATAGCCGACGTCGCGGGAGGGCAGGGCCTCCTCAGCAGAATCCTCAACAAAAAATACAATTACAGCGCAGAGGTGATAGACCCCAGGGGCAACACGCTCACGGGCGTCCCGTCGAAGCAGGCCGATTACGCCCCCGAAATGGCGCCTTTCTACGATCTGATTGTCGGGCTGCACCCAGACGCCGCTACGCGTGCGGTCGCCCAAAGCGCGCTGTACCGCCCTGTTTTGCTCGTGCCCTGTTGCAACGAGTGGGACAAGTCGCAAAAACTGGGCTCTCGCGAATTGGTACAATCGATTGTTGATTATTTCAACAATTTGGGCATACCCAACGAAACCGTCGAATTTGATATAAAAAAGCCGAAAAACATCGGCATTATAACAGGAGCATTATCATGAGAATGCCCAGGCACATTTATAAGATACATTCCATGGATATATTCTTTGACATATTTTTTGAAATATACTCATAAAATCCTTGCGCCCTCTTGAACAGCAACGATCAACTAGAAACGCCGACATAGCGACATGGCATGGTATAATTTGACAAATTTGACTAATTTGACGGTTTTTTTTGCTAGGCTATGGATTTTCGCATGCCAATCTGATAGAATAATTCGAACACATATTCTAAATTAACGCACGGATGGACAGGCATGGACAGAAGCGGGGGATATTCGGCATACAGCATACCGAGGCGTGCCAAACCGGGCAACGCCAGGCAAAGCGCTATGGGCGATACATGGCATAACGTTCCGGTAAATACGCGGCAAAACGCGCCTCGTACGCCCGGGCAGACGGGCGCCTCTGCATCAACGCAAACATCCGAGCAAACGCCAATACAGGCGACGCCAATGCAGGCGCCGCCCATGCAGGCGCCCATGCAGGCGATGCCCACTCAGGTCGATTTGTTCAGTGTAGCGGCTTTGAAAGACATGGAATTCGCAGAAATTGAGTTGGGCGCGGGTGGCGCGCAAATAATCGGCACATCGCAACCACCGGCCCGCGAGTCGCAGCCACCGGCTCACGCTCTGCAACCACCGGCCCGCACTCTGCAGCCACCGACCCACGCTCTACAGCCTCCGGCCTACGCTTTACAACCACCGGCTCACAGGTCGCAGCCGGCCCTCACATCGCAGCCGACCCTCACGTTGCAACCGGTCCTCACATCGCAGCGGATCCCTCACAGACGAGTCGATCCTATACGCGAACGCTTCTATAAAATGCGCAGCCTCACCGGCGGCAGCCCTTTTGGCCGAAACGACTCCGGCTTGTTCTACAGGCAGGCCCGTTTCATGGAGGATTTTGCCGACGATTACGAGGGGAATGCAAAGTTTTCCATGTACTACCCATCATATCAGTACATGGGCTACGAACAGCTCCGCACCTATTTTACCTGGCGCACCGGTGTCCGCAGCGGATTGTACCGCCCTGCTTCGTTGTCCTTTGTATTTCTACATTTATATGAATTGCTGTCCGGCGTAGGCTCGAGCAGCCTGAAAGAAGGTCCGGGCAAAATGGTCAGCATATGGCGCGCATACGCGGAACAGTACCCGTCGCTAAACAACTATCTACCCGGCTGGATCAAGGACTATCATATCTACTACAACATGCCGGACACGTTGATGAGCTTCATTGAAGAGCATGGGCTGCGCGGCTTCTTTCCGGAACTGTTTTTCTTCGACGACGACAAAAAAATCCTTTTATGGAACAAAGCTTCCAGTTATAATATAGCAAAGTCCATATTTTACACATCTGAAAACGAACATTTGATGTGCGATTGTTTTAACGCCGTTTTCGATGGCCTTAAAGGGCTGTGTGAGAAGCATAGTATACATCCGGCTAACTTATTTACCAATTATACAGGTGCTGCGCAACGCTGGGTCCCGTTTGATCGCGCTCTCTTCCATTACTGGCATTCGCAGCCGGACTGCGTGATTGCGCTGCCGGGGGGCGAGATTTACTATTGCAAAAAAAACCATTGGACGACGGAGCCCACAATGTGGGACAGCGGCAAAAACGAACTCATTGGGTATACGCTTAAAAAGACCGAGGCTTGCTTGCGCGAGACTGTAGGCTTCAAGTATAAAATTACGGCCAACCCACGCAGGGCGGCGTATCATTTAAGGAAAAAAGGGATCCCTATTTTACTGTTTGATAGCGCAATCGAAAAAGCGGTAACGGATTTTTATAAAGATATGAACCGCACCGTTGTCAGCGTCGATCATATGAACCTGGCGCGTATCCGCATAGAGGCGCAAGGGACGAGGGACAAGTTGATTGTCCCGGACAAGTTGATTGTCCCGGACACATTAATCGTCACGGACAAGTTGATTGTTCCAGACAACGGGGCGGCTCTGGAATGGCCGGCAGAAATTGACGCAGGCGGCGCAGATGGCGTGGATAGCGCCGTGGCAGCGGACGGAAGTAGCGGTGCAGAAGGAAGTAGTGTTGCGGATAATGCGGACACAGTCGCCGGTACAAAAAGCGCGGATAGCGCCATCGAAGCAGGCGGATGGCTCGCATTTTATGAATCGCTGAGCGCCGTTGAGCGCGGTGCGCTTTCCATGATCATAAGCGGCGTAGGGGACATCAAAACGTACGCGGACGACAACGGCTGCATGATCGAAGTGCTTGCGGACGGCATCAACGAAAAAGCGTCCGACTTCATTGGCGACAATATCATGGAAACGGGCGACGGCATATTTGTATATGATGAGTATAAAGACAGGCTTATGGAGATCGCGTTATGAGCATGAACAACCAAGTCCCGGCGCGGATAGCGAACATCCTGATCAACGCCCTCAAAGGCGGCGTCGTGCCGAGGGTGGGGCTGGAGTACATTACGGTCGGGCGGGCGCAGGAAATCGCAGCCATCCTGCACGACATTGATTTGATATCGGACGGCAGCGCGTCGTTCCGGTTCATCGTCGGCAGGTACGGCAGCGGAAAAAGCTTCCTGCTGCAGACCATCCGCAACTACGCCACGGCCAAAGGCTTTGCAGTCGTCGACGCCGACCTCTCCCCCGAGCGTCGCTTCGCCGGGACAAAGGGCCAGGGGCTGGCTACATACAAAGAGCTCATGCAGAACCTCTCCACCAAGTCAAAGCCCGACGGCGGGGCGCTGCCGCTAATTCTGGAACGTTGGATCTCCGGTATCCAGGCGACAGTAAAAGCGCAGTCGGACCTCGAAGGGGAGGCGTTCGACCTCCAGGTGGAAAAGCAGATATACGCGGTGGCCGGCGCCCTTGAAGGGATGGTGAACGGGTTCGAGTTCGCGAAAGCCGTCGTCGCCTACTGGCGGGCGTACCTGAACGACGACGCGGCGGCAAAGGGCAATGTACTCAAATGGTTCCGGGGCGAATACCCCTCGCGCAGGGAGGCCAAGGCCGATCTGGACATAAATTTTATTGTTACAGACGAAAACTGGTACGACTTTTTGAAGCTGCTCGCGGCGTTCCTGGTCGGCGCGGGCTACAATGGGCTGCTGGTGCTGATTGACGAGCTGGTCAACATCTACAAGATACCCAACTCGATCACGCGGCAGAACAACTACGAAAAAATACTCACGATATACAACGACGTGTTGCAGGGCAAGGCGCAGCACATCGGCTTCTTGATGGGCGGTACGCCGCAGTGCATCGAGGACAAATACAAAGGCGTGTTCAGTTATGAGGCACTCCGCTCGCGGCTGGCGGAGGGGCATTTCGCCGCCGAGGGCATAAAGGACTTGTCCGCCCCGATCATCAGGCTGCAGATGCTCACACAGGAAGAGATGTATGTGCTTGTGGAGAAATTGCGCGACATCCACGCGCAACTGTTCCATTATGCGCCCACTCTGAGCCACGACGACCTGGTGTATTTCCTCACCGTGGAGTACAACAGGGTCGGCGCCGAAACCCATATCACACCGCGCGAGATCATCAGGGACTTCATAGAACTCGTCAACATCCTCCACCAAAACCCCGGCACAAGCGCCGCAGGCATATTGGGCGGCAACAGCTTCGAGCTGGCCAAAGGCGGCCTGACAGACGAGGACATACACACAGAATTTGTCGAGTTTGACGTATAGGGGCTGTAAAACAATGGACGTATTTAACCGGCTTGCGCCGTTCATACAGGAATATATATACCAAAACAAATGGGAGGAGCTGCGCGGCATACAGGTCGCGGCATGCGAGGCTATTTTCGGCGGCGGCGGCAACCTTCTGCTTTCGTCCGGTACCGCCTCCGGTAAGACCGAGGCCGCCTTCCTCCCGGTGCTCACAGAACTTTACGAAAACCCGTCAAAGTCGGTCGGCGTCATTTACATATCGCCGCTGAAGGCTCTCATAAACGACCAATTCAAGCGGCTGGAGCAGCTCCTGATCGATTCCAATATCCCGGTCGTCAAATGGCACGGGGACGCATCGCAGACTAAGAAGAACGCCCTGGTCAAAAATCCGGAGGGCCTCTTGCAAATCACGCCGGAGTCGCTGGAGAGCCTGCTGACCAACAAGCGCGGCGCTTGCCTACAGATGTTCTCGGACCTGCGCTTCGTGATCATCGACGAGGTGCACCACTTCATGCGCGACGCACGGGGCATCCAGTTGCTCTGCGTGCTGGAGCGCCTGCAAAAGCTGACCGGCGTCATGCCGCGCCGCATAGGGCTGTCCGCCACGCTCGGCGACGTGTCGCTGGCGCAGGCATGGCTCAACACCGGCACGGGGCGGGACTGCGTCGCGCCCGTCACCGACGAGGGCAAAAAGCGTGTCCGGCTGCATGTGGAGCGCTTTGTAAACTACAGCGACAAGCGCGACTTCGTGGAGCGGGATGGCAGCGGGAACGTGGTCAATGTCAGCGGCGACGGGGATATCGGCGTCCGGGAGCACTATGAGTATCTGTTTAAGATGACGCTGGACAAAAAGACAATCATCTTTACGAACAGCCGCGAGGAGACCGAGTTCGTGATGGCCAACCTGCGCGAGATCGCCATGCGGAACAAGGCGCCGGATATATACAGAGTGCACCACGGCAACGTGTCGGCGTTGATCCGAGAGACGACAGAGGACGAGATGAAGTCCGACGACGAGAAGACCGTCACCGGCGCTACCGTGACGCTCGAGCTCGGCATCGACATCGGCTCGCTCGATCAGGCGGTGCAGGTCGGCGCGCCGCTCAACGTCTCCAGCTTTGCCCAGAGGCTCGGCCGCTGCGGGCGGCGCGGCCAGACGCCGCAGCTTCTGTTCACCTTCGTCGAGAGCATCCGCATAAACTCCTCCGACACGCTCGGCCCCATCAACTGGGAGTTCATCCGCACGATTGCGATCATAGAGCTGTATACCAAGGAGCGCTGGCTGGAACCGATATACCCGCACAACCACGCGTACAACCTGCTCTATCACCAGACGATGAGCCACTTAAAGAGCTGCGGGGAGCTGTCCCCGGCGGCGCTGGCGCAGGCGGTACTGGCCCTCGGCTGCTTCCGGCATATACCACAGGACGACTACAGGGCGCTACTCGCCCATTTGATAGACACGGAGCAGCTCGAGCGCACCGAGCGGGGCGGGCTGCTTATCGGGCGCGAGGGCGAGAAGATCGTCAACAGCCACAAGTTCCTCACGGTTTTTATCGCCCCTGAATATCTTCTCGTAAAAGACGAAAACCGCACCATTGGTACAGTGGACAAGGTCTACCCCGTGGGTATACGCTTCGCCCTGGCTGGGCTCACATGGGAGACGGTGGACGTCAACGAAAAGAGCAAGGTCATATTTGTCAAGCGCGTGCCGGGCATTTCCGTCGTGGACTGGGACGTGGACTTCGAAGCGGAGCTGCACACGGTGCTGGTGAGGAAAATCCGCGCGATCCTGCAATCAGACGAAGCGTACCCGTACCTTAGCATACGGTGCGCCGAGCGTCTGGCGGAGATACGGTACATCGCCCGGAACAGCGGCATATTGGAAAACCTTGTGACGCCGCTGTCCGAGAAAAAATACGCCGTCTTCCCCTGGGTGGGGACGCGGCAGCTTTTGACGCTGCACTACGCGCTGCTGCGCAGGGGCATAAAGAACAAGCTACCCTGGATCACCTGCGTCTACCTGGAACTGATATACGAGGGCGACGCTGGCGAGTTGGAACAACTGATACGCGATATTGTGCGCAGCGATATCGATTTATACGATCTGCCGCTGCCGGACAACGTGCAAGTCAAGGGAAAGTACAACGAGTTCATCCCGACGGGCCTTTTGCGCAAGCAGTTCATTGAGGATTTTTTAGACTTGGACGGCCTGCGGGAGGCGTTTACGTAAATATGTTTAAAGCTTGACGCCCATGTCTTTTAATACGCGCTGGATTTCATTGGCAGGTACTTCGCGCGGCGTTGTGCGCGTCGCGGCGGCAATCGCGGCCGCCACCCCGGCCGCCTGCCCCAGGGCCATCATGTTGCCCGTACTCTTCCCGGCAGCCTGGGCCAGGTGCGTCGTCGAGCCGCAGCGCCCCGCCGCCAGCAGCCCCTCTATGCCCACAGGCAGCATGCATCGGTACGGATAGGCGTGGCCGCTCTTCATGCTGTGGCTGTAGTCTTTGTCTTCCGCCAGCCCGCCCGGGTCGATTTCGCCGTACCTTCTGGCGATCACATCGGCAAATTCCGTCCCGTTGCAAACGTCATCTTCCGTTAACACATAGTCGCCGACGATGCGCCGCGTCTCGCGGACACCCAGATCGGCGCCGACGCGCATCAGGCAGCAGTTTTCCATGCCGGGGATCTTTTTGGCGCGGGCAATCTTGACAAAGTCGATTGCGACCTCGATCCCGGCGCGCTCCGCGAACGTTAAATCGCGGCTGTCCGTCCCATCGACTATACCTGCGCGGCGTATACCCCCGTTGTTGACGGAGACGGCGCCCGGCACGGTGGCGCGGTCGAACGCGTAAAACAGCGCGACGCTGTAGCCCTCGGCGTCGGCTTCGTTCATGATTTCGTTCAACTTACCTCGGCTATCTGCCAAAAACGCATAGAACCTGTCCGTATCGACATTGCACACGGCGAAGCCCAGCGTCACCGGCATGAAGTGGCCGTCGCTTTCGCGCCCCTTGACCATCTTCGCCCCTGCGTAGTACGCAACATCCGCGTCGCCCGTGGCGTCCACGACGCTGTGGGCAAAATAGCTCACGGCGCCGTCTTTGCTCTGAACCTTTACGCCCGTTACCCTGTTGCCGTCCATCTCCGCCCCGACGACCGGGCTGTGCAGCAGGTAGTCGCACCCGACCTCCTCCAGCGCGTTGAACACGGCGAGCCTGTGGTAGTCGGGGTGGATGTCCAGGTTGTCCCCGTTCACCCAACCTTTGGCGCCATCCCGCCATGCGTCACCGCCCAGCGCCTTTATATGCTTTACAAAGATGTCGTGCGCGCCGCCCCGACCGCCGCCGTCCTGCAGCACCCTGTTCATGGGCATCCAGTGCGAAACCACAGGGACGCCGCCGAAATAAGCGCGCCCTTCGAGCAGCAGCGCCCTCGCGCCGCGCACAGATGCGGCGAGCGCCGCCCCGATACCGGCTGGCCCCCCGCCCGCGACTATGACGTCATACCTTGCGCCGCCATTTTGCGGTATGCGCGACATTATAGAGAACTTATCCATTTAGATATCCCCTTTTCACATTTTTCTTATAATTATATATCAAATATCTGCAAAATAACTGTCATCCGCATTTTAGCATTTCTGTTACAGTGCGGTGACATGCCTTGACGAGGGTTACTGATGCGGGATAATATGGAATGGCATGGCAACGATATAGTAATTGACAAATAATGTGTAACATAAACAATAGCGGGCGAACACATCGACGGGCAGCATGCGATAGGAAGTTAATGTGATTGGACGATAGTTGTGGTTGAAATGGCACATACGAAAATTACAGGGGGGCACGCGCGGGTGCATGCCCGGTGCGACATGGAGGCGACGCTGGCCAGCGGGCAGACGTTTGCTTTCGTGCCATGCACGGGCGGCTTTTCAGGGATTGTGGACAGGCGCCCCGTCATGATACACAGGGAAAGCGACGGGGACGCGGGCTGCGGAGCCGGGGGTATAACAGAGGGCGTTGCAAGAAGTGCAGAGGGTTTCGCGGCGGGAGGAACGACAAGCGGCGGATATATAATAGAATGCCCCGAGGCGGACGCCGCGTTCTGGCGGCGCTATTTTGACCTTGACAGGCATTACGGCGAACTTTTAAGCAAATATATTTTGGGCGGCAATATGCATGTGGCGGGCAGCGGCGATATGTCCACATCGGCCCCTGGGGAACATTTTTTGGCGATGTGCGTCGAAGCGTTCAATGGGCTCAAGTTGCTGCGGCAGCCCGTTTGGGAGACGATATGCGCGTTTATAATATCCGCGAACAACCACCAAAAACGCATTGAATCGATCTACCGGGGCCTATCGCGCCTATACGGCGAAGCAATCGAATGGGCGGGAATGAATTTTTATGCCTTCCCATCCGCGCAGGCGCTGGCGGCAGCGGGCGAGGACGGGCTGCGTCAGGTCGGCCTTGGCTACAGGGCGCCATATCTTTGGGACACGGCCAAGTCGGTCGCAATGTCAGGGCTGGCGGACATTGATAACCTCGCTTACGAGAACGCCCTTAAATATCTGATGTCTTTTCGCGGCGTCGGCGAAAAAGTCGCCGACTGCGTGCTTCTGTTTTCCACGCGCCACCAAAAAGCGTTCCCGGTCGATGTGTGGATTGAAAGGGCGCTGCGCGAGCATTACGGGATGGGCGGTTCGCGTCGGGAAATGAAGCTTATGGCGCAGGCAATGTTCGGGGACGCGGCGGGCGTCGCCCAGCAATTTCTCTTTCACGGCATGCGGACGAAATTAACACGAAATAAATGAATGTGACAATAATGAAAGAGACTATAAAAAACTCAGCGGACGAATATAGCTATTAGGGGCGCAATGGAAAAGGAACTGTTGATACGCGCTGACGGCGTTACAAAGATGTTTGGGCAATTGACGGCGGTGGACAATGTCAGCATGGACATTTACTCAGGCGAGATATACGGCGTGGCGGGGCTGAATGGTGCGGGCAAGTCGACGTTGCTGGCCATTCTGGCGGGCGTAATGCGCCCCGATGCCGGCGCCGTACTATACGGGGGCGCACATGCAAGCGCCGCCGCGCTGCGGATAGGATACGTGCCACAGGAAATAGCGCTGTTTCCCGACCTGTCCGTTTACGACAACTTAAAATTTTGGTCGCTTGCAAGCGGGAGCGGCGCGACTGCGCACAATGGCTCGGCGCCCATTAAAGAACGCATCGCTGCCGCTGCCGAAATCGCAGGCTTGTCGGAACGGATGCGCCAAACCGTCCGCTCATTGTCTGGCGGCATGAGACAGCGCGTAAACATTGCGGCGGCTCTCGTCGCTGCGCCGGACATACTTATAATGGACGAACCGACTGCGGGGCTTGACGTCAAGAACAGGCGGGACATTTTGAATTTCGTCAATGCGCTCGCAAGAGGGGGCCCGCGCGAAGGGCTGGCCGGGAACATCGCGGTGGTCTGTACCAGCCACCAGTCGGGCGAGCTTGAAATGGTGTCCGATCGTCTGCTACTGCTGGACAGGGGCCGCGCGGTGTTCGACGGGCCGCCGTCGAATGTCTTCAGCGGGAAATACGCCGCGTATGAAAATATCGACGACATCCTATATTCGCTGGGCAGCTCCGAATTTAGGGGGCAGGGCGCGAAATAAACATTTGCCGCTCGTTGAATTGCGGCCCATATGATATAATAACGTAAAAAATAACGATGCGAAAGACTGACGCAATGAAACTGTTCCGAAAAACATTAGACATGACTGTCATTATCGCCGTGCTGGTGTTTTTATTTATTATGCCGTTTATCTCCTCCTGCACAAAAGAGGTCGAGCTGCCGCCGGAGGAAGTCGTCGAAACGGAAAACGCGCACGAAACACTTTTTAACATCCTCTCATCAGAAAACGGCCATTCCAGCAATTTGAGCATACAGCACATAAGGGAGTTTTACATCGGCGGGTCGTCGGCTGCTCTGTTTGAGCATTTGGCTGAGAGCCCCATGGTCGCGGAAGCCAACCTCACAGTCTCCGCCGACAGGGCCATTTTCGGGGACGACGCCTTGTATGCGGACTTTGCGACGACGTTTTTGAGGGACGCCTCACTGTCCATCGTATCAAACAGGGACCCATCTACAAAAACCAGCTTCACCAACATTGGAATAACGCTCGCAGGGCAAAAATTGGCCGGCGCCGACATATATATTGATGACGGCGAGCTCTTCTGCCTGAGATCGGCGGAACTGTATCCCGATTATCTGGGCCTCAATTACCCTGATTTATTGAACATAGTTTCTGACGCCACCGATAATGCGGCGCTTAGCAACATGTCTTACGACAACCTGTTTTTAGTTCAGGAAAAATACATGGATTTACTCGGCTTGCTGTATACCGACAGCGAACTGATGGATTCCGTCACTGGGCCCCTCATAGACAAGCTGAGGGACGCGATCGCGGATGAAAACATTACTATTGAATATGATGTGCCCGCCGATGGCATGCCGGGCGGCGCGTACAAAAAAGTGTCGGTCAGCCTGGCGAACGACGATCTGCGGCAAGTTCTGACGGCGCTGGTACAGGCCGCAAAAGAAAACACCGCGCTGTTGACATTGATAAAAGGGAAATATTCCGTCATTTATGAAACCATAGCGGAGCTTGCCGATATCGGGGCCAATGTCGATCCGCAGATGCTCGGCCTACCCCCGATAGAGGATGTCGAAACCTTTTTCCAAACGTCGTTCGCCGCGTTCGAGGTGATGCTCGGCGCTTCGGCGGGCCTGCCCGTAAAAGCTATGTCGTTTGATTTGTATTTAGACGAGACGATCCTTAAAAGCGTGGATATCAAGGCCTGGACGTCCCTACCGGAGATTCGGGCAGGGGGAGGCGCGGTAGCGGGCGGCGCAGAAGGCGGTGCAGGTGCAGGTGGCGCAGTTAACACGGGCGATGCCAGCAATATTGGTGATCAGGGCAATGCGGGCGGCGATGGCAGCCCAGGCAGCCAGGGCGGCGATGACCCCGCTGGCGCTGACGGCGCAGACGGTTCCGTCAACACGGCTTTTCCCAACTCCGTATATATTATTAATAATGCCGGAGAACCGGATTTACACATCGGCTTAAAATCATTTGACGACGGCGAGGACCGGCGGCTCGACTCGATTATTATCATGTTCGCTGGAGATGGCGGCGATAAAAATACGCTGTCCGTAGTCAGCGTACTGTCCAGCGAGATCGCTGACGAGTCCGGTGGGACTGCTGTCTCTTCTGGGAGGACTGCTGTCTCTTCCGGGAGGACTGCTGTCTCTTCTGGGAAGACAGGCGTCATCGATTTTACGCTCGATGGCGCGGCGTTCAACCGCAATATTCCAAACACCACGTTAAGCTACACTTGGGACGACGACAATCAGTCCCTGTCGCTTTACAGCCGGGCCAGGGACGCATCCGGACATGAAACGCCCCTTTTGCATTTTCAGGGCGAGCTTACGGTATTGCAACCAGCCGATAACGGAAATGCGGCTACATTCGGCATATCGGCCGAGCTCGGCATGAACGATGTCGATGCATTTTTGGCGGGGCAATCGACAGATGCCGCTGCTGAGGCTACTACAGGGGCCGCGTCTGCGTCTGCCGCTGAGGCCACGTCTGCATCCGCGTCCGGGTCGGCGTCCGAGTCGGCGTCCGGGTCCGCAACGGCTTCCGAAACAATTTCCGGCGCCGCGTCCGGCGCCGCATCCAACGCCGCGCCCGCCCCTGGCAGCGCGGATTTTACATTGAGTGTGCGCTGCGAGGGGCAACTGCAGTTCGGGGCCGCAGACATACCGCCGCTGATGGAGGACGAATATTATTTATTGGTACAGGATTCATTTTACGACGGCACATTTGAGACAATATTCAATGAGTTCTTTACCAATCTGATACGCTTCGCATCGGCCAACCGGCAGCTCCTCAGCCTATATGGCTTCCCCGGGTTTTAGCCAATATGTTCAAACGCGCCGCCAGGAGCATATACGCATTTATAGGGATAATCGTCCTTGGCGCCAAAAGCCAGTACAGATCGTTCGCCGGAATGGCGCTCGGCTCTATCGCCGCGCCGCTCCTGGTCGCAGCGGTATTTATAGCGGCGGCTCCAACGATCTCCGGGATTTTTGCCCGACAGAAAATGAACCTCGTTTTTTGCGATTTAGAGGGTTCCGCATATTTTGACACTATAATCAACCTCCTGCTCGCGGACGAGTCGGTGACGCGGACGGTCACCGTAGTGAAACTTGACTATGATGAATCGCTCGGCGCCCTGGACAGCGGCTGGGCGGACGCCGTCATCATTTTTCCCGACTCATTTATTAGCGACATGTCGCAGGGCATCAACAGGCCCGTAAAAATCCTAGCCAGCGAATCCGATCCAATAAGGACCGTCATCATAAAAGAGTTCATGCAAAGCGCGGCGGATCAGCTCTCCGCCGCCCAGAGCGCCATAAACACAGCATGGTTCAACATGGATTTGGAACGGACGGGCGACACGATGCGCAACCTGATATTTGTAACCCTCACGCTCGAATACACGTCAAAGGCATTTGCCCGCAGCATTTATTACACCTTCCACAATGTCGCCCCGCCCTTCGGCAACAGCTCGCCGGCGGCGTTTTTGACGGCATCCGCGCTTGCGGCGCTCGTGTTTTTCGGGGCGCTGCCCGGCGTCAAGCGCATTATATTTGAACGCGGAGCGGGCATAGCCACCCGCCTGGCGGCGTCGGGCGCCTCCAGCGCACGCGTCGCGCTCTATCACTTTTTCCCGATATATACCAAACAGCTCTTGTGCGCATGTATAGCGATATTGCTGGCGCTCCCCGCCGTCACAGCAGCCGTCGCCGCCTCGGACGTCACCGCTTCATCTGCGGCGCCCGGCGATGGCGACATTTTTTCGATCATCGGCGGCGGCTTGGGCTTTGGCTCATCGGATGATAGCGCATCGGAAAATGGTTCGATAGAAGACAGTTCGATAGAAGACGAATCGTCGGAAGACGAATCGTCGGAAGGCGACTCGTCGGAGGACGGCTCATCAGCAGGCGGAACAGGCTCTGCTATAGGAGGCATATTAAACGACGCAATCGACGACAGAACCGGAGGCGCCGACAGTACCGGCGCCGCAATTGGGGCGCCCGACGAAGCTTTTAAATTTTCAGACATTCCGAAAATTATCAAAGCGTCGGCGACAAAAGAAAATGTTGACCGCTTCGCCGACACATTTCTTATAATGTGCGCGCTATGCTTTTTTACGTCCTCGCTTTCGCTGTTTTGCGGCTGCGCGCTAAAACGCCCGGAATCTGCGGACCTCCTGATTGTTACGCTGGGCATTGTAATGGCGATAGCCGGGGGCACCGTCATACCGTATCCATATTTGCCAGATCTTTTTCAATCGATAGGGGGCTTTTGTTTCAACAAATGGGCCCACAGCCTGATTGCCTCTTCCCTGTTCGGCGGCTCCGATTTTGGCGTTGTCGGCGGGATCGCCGATGCCGGTAATAATGCGGGCGGCGGTGTTGCGCTGGCAGTTTTTGCGGCTTTATCAACCTTGCTCATTGTAGCGTCGACTATAAAAATAAAAATGGATCGTACATAAAAATCATGTGGGGGCAGTGCGTGTGACATTGCTATCGGTTTTTATCATAAAAATTAAAAACACATTGCTCTACCGGCACAACCTGGCGCTGCTTATCGCACTGCCCGCGCTCGCGGTTGTCGGCGCCTGGGCGCTGCTCACATTTTATATAGAAGGCGGCGCGAGCATACCTGTCGGCGTGCTGGATTATGACAAAACCGAATTTTCCCGAACGGCGATAGCCCGGTTTGCGCAAAAATCCACAGTCGGCGTCATTGAACTTGAAACGGGCGAAATAATGCAATGGGCGATCGACGGCGCGAACAGCGACACGAGCGAAGGTTTAGATGCGAGCGACGATGAAGACAACGGTGCTGGTGGCGGCGCTGGCACAAACGGTGCTGCAGATACGGATGGCGGCGCTGGCGGCGGCAATAATGCACCTGTTTTAGACGAAGCGCTACAAGCGGCTGCGAGGCTCATCCAGACCGGCGCCTTGGAGGCAGTTCTGGTCGTCAACCCCGGTTTCTCAGATAATTTATACGCAGGCGAGCCCGACAATGTGTTCGCGGTATATTGCCTGCCGGGCGGCATCGCTCGGGGCATAGTCGCGGAACTGTTCGCGGCACAGGTGTCCAGGCTATACTTTAACTGCGACTCGGCCAGCAGAGTCGTGCGGGACGCCGCGTCCGCTGCGCGATCGGCGCGCCGGCCGGCTTTGACTGACGACGAAATCGCTGAAATATTCGACGCTGCCTACGCGTTCTGCGACGCCTACTGGGAACCGGAGCCTCTGATGACAGTGGAGTACGAACGCTACGAAATTCCCCCGTCTGCGTCTGCGTCTGCGTCTACGCCCCAGTCCCCATCCGAGTCCCCGTCCGCGCTCTCGCCCACATCCGCATCCGCACCCGAACACACATCCTCATCCTCGTCCGCTCCCGCACCCGCCCTCGCCCCACCTGGCTCAACGAACCTGCCGCGCCAAACGCGCCTGCCGGGTCCGCTCGGCAGCGGCGAATGGGAAGACTTGCGCGCCATGCTCAACGACCTTATCGCCCGGGGGGTATTCGCCATATTCTTCACATACGCCGCTTTCTGCGTGATCAACGCCACCGGCGTCATGGCGCGCGAGCGGTCGGACGGCGTGTTGACCCGCATGCGCGCGCACGGGTTCGGCGCCGGGAAATGGATAGCTATATCCGCAGCGGCGCCATTTATTTTATACGGCGTCCCCTGCGCCGCGCTGCTGTCGTACCTTACAGGCAGCCCGCGCAGCGCCGTTTTCGCATTCGCTTCATTGATATGCGTATCCACGCTGGGGGCCTGCTGCGCCTACATACTCAAAAACCCCCGCCACTACAGGGCCTTTACGCTGGTATGCGTAATATTCTCAACCGGCGCGTCGCTGTATTTCTTATAAAATAAGACGCCGTTCATAAAACGGCGTCATTATTATAATACGGCTACAGGCTCCCTCTTACATTTCATAGATTTTTTGTAATGTTTCGATTAACATCGCCCTCTTTTCCGAGGGCCCGGCGTCCATAATCCATTCCACTAACCGATACCCGACATTCACGAGAATCATCTCGCGGATGCAATGATTTTTTATATATGTTACGTCGGCGTACTCGGAAAAGCCCTTATAGTACGCCGGGACGCATCTTCGATAGCTCTCAACCATATGGTTAACGTCCGCTTCGTCAGCGACAAGGCTCTTGATGTCCTCGCCTATGTACCCCCACCCTGCTGTGTCCCAATCTATTAGGATAATTTTGCCGTCTTTGAAAAATATGTTCGTAACCCAAAAGTCCCTGTGGCACAGCACGACGGGCAGCGCCTCAATGCGGCTCCATATTTCGTCGGCATTGTCGTCTATCTCTATCAGCATTTGGCACAGGTGCTTCGGTATTTCGCATTTGTCTGAGCGGATGTAGTTGTATACTTTGTGCCACGAGCGGTAGCGCAAATAATAATTTTTCAAATCCTCTGCTTTGCTGAGATTACGGAAGTTTTGGAATACCTCGGATTGGCCGGCGTACAGTTTCCCTTGCCAGCGCCCAAGCTCAAAAGCGGCGCGCTCAAAATTTTCAACGGTTAAGTCGCGCCCGGATACGCCGTCGATGTGCTCCATCCATATTTGCCATTCGCTTTCGTCCCCGTTCATTTCGGCATGATAGCATTCCGGCCAGCGGAGGGAATCCGTGAACAATGAGCCGAAATCCGACATGTACAGGTCGTACTCCCTGCGCCATGAGTTTGAATCGCCCAGGCGATCCCATTTCTTTTGAATTTTCAGCACGACATTATACGGCAATTTCATGCCATCGGCCGATACGGCAGTGCCGGAAACAAGGCGCACTTCGCCCACCGTGCCCCCGTGCAGCCTCTTTGATTTATAATCGGCTTTTGATATTGGCATATCGAACATTTTGCCCAAAGCCTTTATCAGCGCTTCGTTCCTGAAAAAATCATAATAGGAATAGCTGAGCAACTTGTTTGTTTTGTCGAAGCCGCCCGGCACAAGCTCTATGGCGTGTATGCTTCCCTCCGGGCCATCCACGCTGCCGTCCGTGGCGATGCCGAAGTCCCGGCAATCCGAAAATCCCATTTTCCTCCGGTAGACGTCGGGGTGGCCTTCGACCATGCACCCGGTATAGCCAAGCGATTTGGCGATTTCAAGCCCCCGCTTGACGAGCGCCGTGCCGACCCCTTTTCGCTGGTACTCATACGTTTTGTCGGCGTGGCTGTCGCTTTTCCCATGCTTAACCGCAAGACTGTTGAGCCACACGATATGCTCGCCGCCGTCGCCCATCGGCAGCGCGGAAAATATGGCGTGCCCGAGATATATTGGCTCCTCGTCCATGACGGCTACCAATTCCAGCTCCGGGATGTAATAAGGAGAGCGGCGTATATTGTCCCCAAAAACCTCATGCCAGTAGCCGTCGCTGCCCCGCTCGTTGTATTCAAAAGCGTCGTGGTCCAGTTTCTTGACAATCTCATATTCGTCCGCATGTATTTGCTTTATTTCATAACTATCCAATGTTAACCCCATATTATAAATAACCCCATATTCATCGATTATTTCATATACTTCGATTATTTCATACCGAATAAATGATTAATATTATTTTTCTTATTGTACTTGATACTTTATCTGTCTACAAATCCGATCCCAGGTCAATTATATGTCACCTTTGTTTCCTGGACAGATAAAATGGCTGGGGGCAGAATTATTACCCGGTTTGTGATATATTCGATAGGGAAACAAACCGGTTTATGCTATCCGCGTTCTATAAAGGAGGGTTAAATCATCAAGTTAAAATGGTTTGGCACAGCCTGCATTATGGTTGAATATAATGGAACCCGGCTATTGTTTGACCCTTTCTTTCCACTGAACGAAAATATGGGTGAGCAGCCTTTGGATGAGATTCCACCGCTGGACGGTATATTCGTTTCACACGGCCATTTTGACCACATAGCCGGCATACCTGCCGTATGTAAACGCTACGGCGAAAAAGTCGGCGTTTATTGTACGAGGACGCCCCGTGATACGTTGGTAACAAAAGGTATGGACAGCGGGCGCATCTATCAAATCAGCCCAGGCGACGTTATCAGCATGGGCGATTTAGAAATCCAAGTCTTAAAAGGGAAGCATATCAAGTTCGACTTTTGGCAGATTGCGAGGACCCTACTCAATCCGAGGATGATCGCTTACCGCAAAAATCTGCGGTACATATTAAAAGAAAACGCCGTCTGCGCGGAAAGCGGTGAAACAGTGGTGTATAATATCCAGGCAGGGGGCAAGCAGGTTCTCCTCCTGGGGAGTGCGAATCTGGATGCAGAGACAAAATATACCAAAGGCGCAGACATGCTCATACTGCCTTTCCAGGGGCGTTCAGACATTGAAAAATACGCTATGCAAATAATTAGCAGGCTGCTGCCAAAGCAAGTTTTGCTGAGCCATTTTGACGACTCGTATCCGCCCATTACTTCATCAGTAAATACTGAACCGTTCCGGCTGCTGATGCGGAAAACCTATCCTGACATAGCAGTGCTCATCCCACAAATAAATACCGAATGGATAAATTTGGAGGAGCATAATACGATCGTCAGTTGACGCCGACGTCTGTGCGGCCAAGGAGATCGTCATATGGTTGGAAACCTGGGTAACCTTGAAGGCTGCGTGGTGGCCAGCAACGCGCTCTACCACGCGGGCAGCAAGTTCGCTGCGTTCGACTTGGGCGGCCACAAAGATTCCAAAATAGAACTCGATACCTACGTAAAGCCCGACTTGACCGGCATCACATACCCCATAGAAAGGAAATAATTCCGTAAAGGAGATAAACCGCATGTATAAAAAGGAAATCAGCTTCCTGGATTTTGAAGCGCGCGGCGCCAAAATCATTAAACAGACCGCCACCTCCCTTGTTATGGAAATACCCAAAGGCGGCGGCGGGGCTGTATTGAAAGGCCCCGCAGGCAAGGTGGGCGGCGCCGACTGGGCGGCGGCCAAGTGGCTGTATTTTGACGTCTACAACCCCAACAAGGACGTATTCGCGACCGTCGTGGAAATCGGGTTCTGGAGGGACGGCATGGACGTGGACGCCGATGATCCGCGCTTCGTGGACGGCGTCGGCATTTACCCCAACTACATGACGCGTACGAGCGTTGGATTTTCGGAGCTTGCCGCGCAAAACGTCTTCCTGCCGCAGACCCCCGGCGGGCTGAAAGCGGTCATGACGGGGCGCGCGGTGGTGCCGACAGAGGCCGTTGCGTTGTTTTTGGGCGGGCGCGAATGCCACGAAACGCAGGTATTTGAATTTTACAACCTCACACTGAGCGAAGAGGAACCGGACTACCCGATGCCCGACTTGAAGCTCATGGACAAGCTTGGCCAGTGGACGCAGAAGGACTGGGAAGGCAAGACGCGCCGCGTGGAGGATCTGGTGGACTACCTGCGCTCCGAGTACGACAAACCGCTTGTTGCCAACCCTAAACTCAGCAAATGGGGCGGATGGCTGGACAAAAAGTTCGACGCGACCGGCTACTTTAGGACCCAGCACGACGGCAAGCGGTGGTGGCTCGTCGATCCCGACGGCTACGTCTTCATTTCCGCCGGGATGGACTGCATACAAGCCAGGGAGTCATCGCGCGTGACGGACTGGGAGGGCGCGTACGAGTGGCTGCCCGTGCGTCACGGTAAGTACAATGCGGCTTACGCCGTCTCCTCCGGTGACCCGACGCGCGGCCGGCGCGTGCGCTACTCGGAGCTGGTCAGCTTCTCCATCATCAACCTGATCCGCGCGTTCGGCGAAAACTGGTACGAAGCCTGGTGCAAGATAACGCGCCGTCGACTCGCCGAGTGGGGTATCAACACACTGGGTAACGGCGCCGAACCGGAATTCGTGAAATACTCAAAAATGCCGTGGTGTTTTTTCATGCGCGGCTTCCCCAGGACCGACGTGACGATTTACCGGGACTTCCCCGACGTCTATTCGCCGCAGTACGCGGAGCGCGCCGAAGTGTTCGCACAGCAGCTCGTCCCATACCTGGACGACCGCTACATGCTGGGTTATTATCTGACAAACGAGCCGGAGTGGGGCTTTGGCCACGACATTGAGATATCAGAGCACATGCTGGAGATCCCGGTCGAATCCGATTGCAAAAATGTGTTCATAAAGAAAATGGCAGATAAATACAGGAGCATCGACGCGTTCAACAAGGCGTGGAACCTGTCTCTTTCCGGTTTTGACGATCTGAAAAAGTCCATCAGGGACGCAAGGAAGCTGTCGGAAGCGGCGGCGGCGGATTTGAGCGACTTCTCCAGGGAGATCATCACGCTATTTGCGAAGATCCCCTCCGAGGCCACCAAAAAGGTGGACCCCAACCACCTCAACATGGGGATGCGCTACGCGTATATCGGTTTTGAGAATCAGGTCGCGGGGCATGAGTATTTCGACATTTTCGATATTAACAACTATTCATTCGACTGCCGCGAGTACCTTGACTGGATTGGCGGCCTCGTAGAGCAGCCCATACTCATCAGCGAATTCCACCACGGCGCCCTGGACAAGGGCGTGCCGTGCACGGGCATCCGGGGCGTTCGCACCCAAGCCGAGCGCGGGCAGGCGTACAGGCACTATGTCGAGCAAGCGCTGCGCTCCAACTATCTGGTGGGCGCGCATTACTTCATCCTGAACGACCACCCCGCCATCTGCACAAGCTATCAGGAGAACTACAATATCGGCTTCGTGGACATCTGCAACCGCCCGTACGGCGAATTTACCGACCAGGTCGCGCAGACGAACGAGCAGATATACGCGGTGGCTAACCACGACATAGCCGCGTATGACAACCCGCCCGACGGCATCCCGATGAACACTGTATAGCGGCTTCATATTGATAATATCAAGAGGGAGGCGCAGCTCACGGCTGCGTCTCCTTTTATTCGCTTGGCGGCAGGCGATGTGGAACAGTGGCGCAGCAATAAACATTCTTTATAGCCACAGTGCCTCGCTCAAAACATTTGTGCCGTGGATGTAATCCAGGTTGACCAGCCGGGACAGCAGGTGCGCCCGCTCGTCGTCGGTCAGCGCGTGCAGCTTGACCGGCGGGTCGGAGGCCGACATCCTTTTTATGATGCCGTCGATATTTTCGATCCTGTCCCGCGCCACCGAAATCCGGTCCTGCCACATCGCTTTTTTATGGGCCATCGCTTCCATGTAGGCGTCCCTGTCGGGGCCGCGCTCCAGAAGCCCCTTGATTTCCGCCAGCGTAAAACCCAGGGCCCTCAGCTCGATCAGCGCGTCGAGCCGTTTCACCTGGTCAGCCGAATAATAGCGGTACCCCGTCGCTTCGTCAATCTTCACAGGCGTCAGCACGCCCGCCTTTTCATATATACGCATAGCTTTGACCGATACATTATAAAAGGCCGCTATCTCACCAATGCGAAACAAAACGTCGTCCATAACACCTCCGGTAAATATCACGATATATTCTAAATCCCACAGAGGACGTGGGGACGCAGGGCGCCGAGGGCGTCGCCCCTATTCGCCCAATATGTTGTTCAGACGCTTTATCGGCGCGACGCTCGCGCCAATGGACGCCAGGCTGTTTATCAGCATCATGGCGCCAATCAGGACGCCGCCCCGGTACTGGAAGGCCGCCGTCAGATCCCCGAACGTGATGCGGCCCCCGGCGATCCACCCGGCGCCCGCCAGCAGCAGCACCAAATAGCCGCCCATGCCAAACAACGGCAGCACCGCCTCGTTGACGGCGGCGCGGGCGCGCATCCTCATCTTCGATTTCATTAGCTCCATGCTGCTCCGCTCGAACCTGTCCATCAGGAACCCCGTTGCGTCATAAAGCGCGGCTGCGGCGGCGCATGTCACCAGCGCGTCCAGATCGCCCGTGTTGGCGGCAGTTGCGCCGAGCACGGATCTGTTCAGGCCCGGCATGGCGCGGGCGACGGCAAAATGGCTGAACGCTATGTGCGGCACCACGAACAGCATGACCCAGCCGAACACCGCCGGGGCCACGAGCCAAAGGGCCAGGCCCGAAATGAAAATCCGCAGTATGGCGTTGACGGCGTGGGGTAGGTGCAGGGGCTGGGAGAACGGCATCTGCACGTCCGTGTTAAACAGCGTCATCCATTCGCCATGCGGGGACGAGTCGACGCGCTCAAACGGAAAGGAGGCTATCTTTTCCGCCAGCATGACGCGCAGCCTGCCTTCTATCCGCACGACAAATGGCGCGTATATGCTCCATATCGTACCATTATACACAAAGAGGCACAGGGTGGCGATGCCGAACGCGGCGCAAACTTGCGCCAATGTATGGTTGCCGCCCGGCGAAAGCGCGTCGAATGCGTACCGCAAAAAAACCGCCTGGGAAACTGTCAGCGCGGCGTCGAACGGGCAGCGCAGGGCAAGCAGGGCCAAAAATCGGGCTCCGCATCCGGTAACGCGTACTATTTTTTTGATTTCATCAACCATAAAAATCCAAATACATTTATAGACCTATACGTTATTGGACATCAAATAACGGCTATCGGCGCGATGAGGACATCGCGCCCTACAGACATAAAGGCGTACTTAGGTTGCAATGTCATAGTAACGCAGTTGATGTTTATCGCGCCGAAAATACATAAACCTATTCGTCATGCCATACCTCGCTCAGGCGCCCATCTACCAAGCGATAAACGCGGCTGCAGCCCGAAAGCATATCGGCCTGGTGCGACACGTGCAGGACGGTTTTGCCCCTGGTCAGGCCCGTTATTGCCGCAATGACCGCAGCGCCCGTTTCTCCGTCCAGCGCCGATGTAGGCTCGTCAAGCAGTATGACGGGCGCGTCTTTCGCTATCGCCCTCGCGATGGCAATCCTTTGGGCCTGCCCGCCGGAAACCTGCCCGCCCCTCTCCCCTACAAACGTGTCCAGCCCGTCGGGCAGCGTCGCGATCCACCCGCTCAGCAGGGCCGTTTCGCATGCGTGTAAAATGACCTCGTCTGGCATGTCGTGGCCGCATGTGATGTTTTCGCGGATGCTCGACGGGAACAGGGCGGCGCTCTGCATGACCATCGCTGTCAGCGTGAGGCGCTCGGACGGCGCCCGCGCACCCCCGATGGCGACTTCGCCTTCATATGTTTCGTAGAGCCCGCTGATCACTTTTAGCAGCGTGCTCTTGCCACCGCCGCTCGCCCCGACGACGCCGACCGACTCCCCCTGCTCAACGGTGAAGTCGATGCCGTCCAGCACGCGCTTGCCGCCATACGCAAACGACAGCTCCTTGATCTCAATACGGATGCCGCATCGCCCCCCTCTCTAACTCTACCAGTTCCTTGCAACCTCCCGCGCCCGCCTATTACGTCAGTCCGCCAGCTTCGGCGCCAGCCGGCCCATGTTGGCGGAGAACTGCCTGAACGCCGAAATAAAACCGGGCATGTTCATCATGACGCCCGAAACGTTCCCCGATAGATTTAAAAACACATACAACGCGCCGACCGTCAGCGCGCCGTCCAAAACCATGCCGCCCCCAATCAGGAACAGCAGCATCAGCGGCACATTGCTGAGAAGCCCGGACAGCGACATCAGGCGCGCCCGCACCCGTTCCGCCCTGACAGTCCGCTGCTCCCACGAACCGACCGCATCGCCGTAATTTTTCAGCGTCATGCGGGCTGCGTCGTATAGTTTGATAATTGGGAACAGCGTGAGCATGGCGTCGGCGTGCCGGTTCATCCGCTCCTTGGCCTCCTGGCTCTGCGCCACGGCGATGCCGATGGCCTTGCTCGAAAAGTATACATACACCATGATGGCGAAAACCGGCAAATTGGCGGACAGAGCCAGTCTGGCGTTAATGGAAAGGAGCCAACCGAATGTGACGGCGAACCTTATGCAGTCGCCGAATAACTGGAACAGGTTATTGCCAAGATATGCCGAAACGTCAGCCAGTTCGTTCTGCAGCCGCGAAATTTGTTCGCCGCTGTTGAGCCGCTCTGCTTCGGCGACCGGCAGTGATGCGATGTGGCGCGCGTAGCCCATGCGCAGGTCGTGTGCCATGCCCTCGCACGCGTAGCCGGAGATCATGCTGCTACAGTAAGCCGCCGCCCCCGTGGTCGCCATCAAGGCCAGTGCCCTCGCCACCTCCGCGCCGCCCGGCGCGACCCCCGCGCTGACGCCGTCGATGATGCCGCCCAGCAGCGCGTTCCAAACCAAAGCCAGCGCGGAAGATGCCACAACAGCTCCGGCAGCGAACAGCGAGGCTAGCCTACGCTTATTTATCAACTTAACCAACGCTTTCATATCCCCAGCCCCCTCCCCGTAAGCATCGTAAACCATGCCCCAGGGACAGAGTCAAGCCTGTTTGGGATGAAATATGCATAATACTATAGTTAGGAAAAAAACTTAGACATTTGACTTAGTTTGTCAAGGAGAACTTTTGGTAGCGCGGTTTATGATATGATACATAACAACATGAGAATCATGATAGGACAAGGGTTTGATGAGCAGAGCCTTGTCTTTTTTCAACCGAAAACTTTTCTTTTTTGAATTATTCGGTTATTCGATATATAATGCTCAAAGCAAACTGCTTCCCTTGAGGTGCTGTGATGGAATTTAATTGGATAACGGCGCAAGAAGCCGCAGAAGCATGGGGAATTACCGATAGGCGAGTTCAAGTTTTATGTGCTAATGGGCAAATTGAGGGCGCACTCAGGCTAAAACGCGGTTGGCTCATTCCAAAAGGTACACAAAAACCTGCTGACAGACGAGCTGGAAACGGACGTAAGCCCGCTATAAAAACCAAAAATGAGGACATAAACAATGGATAACGAGTTAACGGTATACGGCCCATTCATAAAAGAAATCAAAGACCTTATTTATCACCGTCAGTACGAAGCGATGAAAAAGGTCAACTCAGAGTTGATGCTTCTATATTGGGAAATAGGTGAAGAAATAAACCGCAAGCAACGCGAGGAAGGTTGGGGTAAATCCGTTGTCGAATTTTTGGCAAAAGAACTTCAAAAAGAGTTCCCCGGCGTTCAAGGATTCTCAACTCGTAATCTCTGGTTAATGCGGAGCTTTTATATTGAGTATTCGGAAATGCCAAATCTGCAACCGATGGTTGCAGAAAATAAAAACGTAATTCTGCCGCCATTGGTTGCGAAATTAACTTGAACAAAAAAT
>WRLR01000028.1 GCA_009777515.1 Oscillospiraceae bacterium
AGGCCTTTTTCCTCATCTGATAACAGACCCTCGTCTCGCTCTATTGTTGTCGGGTTTATCATTAGCGCGTAATCAAGGGGTTTTATGTTAATCTTCCCTCTATCGTACAAATCATCGGTCAGTTCGAAAAATATGTCTGCTACCGGACCATAATCGCGGCGGACATAACGCACGCCGCTCATTGGAACTAGGTTATCATAAAAATAGCTAAAATCCGCAAGATAAAGCAGTTTTGCCAGTTTTGTCTTGGGAATGCCGTCTCTAAAATAGCGAAGGATGTAGAAGTACATTTGCCTAAACTTTTCGTTGTTTCGCGGCTGATCGAAAAACTCGGCAATTGGCACATTAAAATATGCAGATAGTTTTTCCAGTTCACCTGTCGTCAAATCACGCTTGCCTTTTGTTGCGCTGATATATGTCGCACGGCTCACACCAAGGACATCGGCGAGTTGTTCCTGTGTAAGGCTATGTGAAGAACGGAGTCTTTCAACATTATTTAAAACTAAGCTCATAATAGTTACTCCCTTCCTTTATATCAGCTATGCTACCATCTATTTTAATGATTGTCAATATATTTGTAATGCAATTGTACAATATTCTTTACAATTCCATCTGCATTGTTCTAATTATAATATAAAGTTCCGATGACCCATGAACCGTACTATTAACAATATGTGAGATACGGCAATCGACAACTACGAATTCGCCCAGTGAAAAAAGGACGATTGCGTCGGCAGCGTGTACGATTATGTCCGGCGCGACAAAAAACATATCATACCAACTGCTTGCTTGATTTTATCCAACGCCGGCAGTGACATAATCTTGTACACGCTTATATTCCTTGATCAAATCGTTGAGGTTACTGGATTAGCGCATAACGAAGTTGAAAACCTGCGCGCAGTTAATTGACTTCATTGACTACGGAACCACGGGTTTGCATGGTCTTTGCGTCATGCGCGATTGCCTTGAAGCTCACCGATGAGTCAAGATAGCCTTTGCCCGAAATCAAACCGGGGTGGATGTCATTAGTGAACCAATTTAATACGCTTTCCATCCATGCGTTTCCTTTGGATTCTATGCACTCAGCCATCACAGTGGGTGAAGCCTATACATCGCCTAAAAGCTATCTTTATTACGGATTGAGCAAATAATGTGCGACTTCGCAATTCCCTAGCGAAAAAACTAGCCATTACCTCATAGGGCGGATCAAGAGAACCGTCCCCCTGATCCGCTATAAAAAATGGGCGGCCGTCCTCGGCCGCCCGTCCTGATATGCGATAAAATTAATAAACAATGGACGGGTCTTCGTCCATCCTTTGCTGCACGTAGTCCATCATCTCGTCGTAGCCGGCGTCGCGCATCCTCTGGCGGTAGGCTTCCAGCATTTGGAGCGCCTCCTCGTCGCTGGTGGCGACAATCATTTCTTTCTCATAATCGCCCAGGTTCACCACGGCCATCCGCTCGTTGTACTCGGGCCTGCCGGGCCACTGGCTGGAGATGTCGTCCGCGCTGAAGCCGCTGAAAAAGGCCAGGGGTCTAATCTCGCGGGCGGCGACATAGGCGGGCCTGTTGTACGCGGTGTCCCATCCGTAGCTCTTCAGGCGGCCTTCGAGATTCGCCGTACTGATGCCAAAGCCCTCTTTCTGGTATGTCTGGTTGTCCTCCACGCGGATCCGCTCCCATTCGTCTGTCCTCGTGGGGATGCCGTCAATCACGTTGTAATGGACGCCCTCGATGCCGTACACTGACAGCACATACCCCTCATCGGACGTCAGGTATTCGATAAGCTCCAGCGCGCGCTCCGGCGACTTGACGTGCGCGCCGAGTATCTTGGCGCCAAACCCGTACACGCCGTTCCGTTCCACGGACGTGAATGTCTCGCCGTTCGTGTATTCCCACGGGCCCAGCGGCACGTATTCCATCTCGGGGTTTGTGACATACAGCGTCGTCGCGAAGAAGTCGTTCTGGTGCGGCCAGTGGCAGCCCTGCGTGGCGATGCGGCCTGTGACCAGCTTCTCCTTACCCACCGTGTCAGACTGGAGCAGCGCCTCGGCGTCGTACAGCCCGTCGGCCACCAGGTTGCGCATGAACAGAATCTTGTCTTCGTATTCCTTGGTCATCTCGGGGCGCTCGATCCGCCCATCGATGATGTCCCATGTGGTCCATCCGCCGGGGTGGAACGAGTTCTGGTACTGCTGGTAGCTCCAGCCGCCATGCCAGTTGCCGGCGGGGATGACGGGCCTGCCGTTGATGTCCGTGAAACCGCCGTCCCTGATCCGCTCGAGCAGGTCGCGCAGCGTCTCCGGGTTGGTGACCGACTGCGGGTCGACGCCCAGGCTCTCCAGTATGTCCTTGCGCGCGAACACATTGTACGCCCAGTTGGTGATGTCATCGGGCGCCATGGATTTGCTGGGGATTACATAGCGCTCGCCGTTGTAGCTGGGGTGTTCCAGGTGCAGTTCCACAAAGGCCTCGCTGAGGTGCTCGGTCATGGCCTGCTTGATCCACGGATAGTCATTGGTCTCGAACACGTACTGGTTGAGCGGCAGCAGCAGCCCCGCCACTGCGGCGTTCATGATATGCTCGCCCTCGCCGCCCGGGTTGGTGCTCCAGTATGGCACGTTTGCGATGTCGAATATATCGCCGCTGGCGAATACCAGCGCCAGCTTTTCCGTCTCGGAGCTGGTGATGGTCTCGACGTTGAGGGTTATACCCAGCAATTCTGTCATCTTCTGGGCGACCGGCCCGTCCTGCCAGCCGTCGGGGAAGTTGCCCGCCTGGCCGTTCCAGCAGTGCAGGAACTGGTAGGTGATGGGCTCTGGCCCGGTATCTACGCTCGCCTCGGTCGCCGTCGTGGTCGCCACGGTCATCACGGACGAGGGCGCGGTCGCCACTGCGGCCACTGTCGTCGTCGCCGCTGCCGTAGTGGTTTCGGCTGCCGCAGCCGTCGTGGCTGCTGCTGTGGTCGTCGCTGCGGCTGTCGTTTCAGCGGCGGTGGTCTGCGCGGGGGGGGCGGACCCGCCGCAAGCCGCGACAAGCACGAGCGCCACGCACAGCACCGCTGCCAGGACAATTGCCTGTGTTCTTTTGATGTTCATGATAAATCCTCCTGTTATTTTTATTTTAGTTAAATTATTACTCTTTGATTGAGCCTATCATTATGCCGGAGACGAAATATTTTTGCAAAAACGGGTATACGAACATGATGGGCGTGGTCAATATGATCAGGAACGCCATCCGCAGCGACTCCGGCGTCGTCGTGGCCGCCTGGGACTGCATCATCTCCTCGCTCATGACATTGTTGCCCGCGCCGGCCGCCTGCGGGTTGGTCTCAAAGACAGCCTGCGAGAGCAGGTCGCGCAGCAGCGTGGCTGCCGGCCACACGTCGCGGTTGCGGGACACGAAATACTGCCCGGCGAACCAATCGTTCCACGCGCCCACGCCGATGAACAGCGCGATGGTCGCCATGACGGGGACCGACAGCGGCAGCATGATGCGAAAATATATCCCTATCTCACTCGCTCCGTCAATCCTGGCCGATTCCTGCAGACTCTCCGGGATAGTGTAGAAAAACGTCCGCAGCAGCAGCATGTTGAAAAAGCTGTACAGGCCCGGCAGGATGAGCACCCAAAACGTGTTGAGGATGCCCATTTGGCGGTACATGATGTAGTTGGGTATAAGCCCGCCGCTAAATAACGTCGTAAAATAGAAATAGAAAATGAAAAAAGACCGGCCCGGCAGCGAGCTGCGCGTCATGGCGTATGCCAGCAGCGAGGTAAAAAAGCAGCCAAATAAAACCTGGATCAGCGTGCGCGAAACCGATATCCGAAACGCGGACATGATCAGCGGGTGCTGAAACGCTTTTACGTAATTGTCGAATGTGAACACGCGGGGGAACACATAAATACCCCCGGCGAGGGCGTCCCTGCCTTCATTTAAGGAAATAACGAGGCAATACCAGAAGGGGAACAGGGTCGCGAGGCCGAGCAGCACCAAAATTGTGTAGTTGATGCTCTGCCCAAAGTAATACATGGCCGAACGGCGGCCTATATATGGCCGTCCCTGGGCTTCGCGCGCTTCTCTGTTTGCGCGGGCTTCTTCTCTAGCATTCATAGCGCCTTCCTCACCCCCCTACCAAATGGAAATTTCCGTAAACTTTTTGGACGCATAGTTCGCGGAGATGACAAGCAGCAGCGCCATCACGCTGCGGAACATGCCCAGCGCCGTGGCATAGTCCATCTGGTTCATCTGGAAGGCGCGGCGTAACACGTAGGTGTCGATGACCTCGGACACGGTTATCGTGGATGGCTGCTGCAGCAGCAGCACCTGCTCGAAGTTGACGCTGAACAGGCTGCCGATCTGTAGCAGGAACAGTATCCCGACTGTATGCTTGATACCAGGCAAGGTTATGTGCCAAAGCTTCTGCGCGCCGTTCGCACCGTCTATGCTGGACGCCTCGTACAGCGTCGGGTCTATGCCCGTCAGGGCTGCCAGGTAGATGATGGAGCCGTACCCGATGCCCTTCCACATGTCGGACAGCACCATGAACGGGATCCAGTTCTCCCTGATGCCCAGGAAATAAATGGTGTCCAGCCCCATTTGGTAGCGGATGTCGTTAATCAGGCCCACCGTGGGGGAGAAAATCCTGTGTATCAGCGCCGCCACGACGACCCAGGATATGAAGTGCGGCAGGTAGGATATGGTCTGGACCGTCCGCTTAAACGCCTTGTTGTAGACGGAGTTCAGCATGAGCGCCAAAACAATCGGCGCCGGGAAGCATATCATCATACGGAAGACGCTGATGTTGAGGGTGTTGCGAACCACCTGCCAAAACTTCGGGTCGCGCAAAAAATCGTTGAAATAGCGCAGCCCCACCCACTGGTTGTTAAAATACCCGCCGGTCAGCGAGTATTTCTGGAACGCCAGGGCCAAGCCCGTCATGGGATAATATGAAAAAATACCGTACCAAACGAACGCCGGGAGGATGAACAGGTAGAACGGCCAATGCTTTGTAATCCGCACCAGCAGTTTTGATCGTTTGCGCGGCTGACTCGTGCTTTTTAGCGTTTGATCCATAAGCTGCTCCTATGCTGGGGCGGGCGGCCAAAATTCGGCCGCCCGCTTGCGCTGTTTTACAATAAATATTCGGTTAATATACGATGGAGGGGTCTTCTTCCATCCTGGCCTGCACGTAGTCCATCATCTCGTCGTAGCCGGCCTCGCGCATCCTCTGCCGGTAGGACTCAATCATGCGGAGCGCCTCCTCGTCGCTGGCGGCGACGATCATCTCCTTTTCGAAGTCACCCAGGCTGACTACAGACATCCGCTCGTTGTACTCGGACCTGCCGGGCCACTGGCTGGAGATGTCGTCGGCGGTGAAGCCGTCAAAGAACGCCAGCTCGCGGACCTCGCGGGCCTTTACGAATCCAGGCCTGTTGTACGCGGTGTCCCAACCATAGCCCTTCAGGCGGCTTTCCAGGTTCGCCGTGCTGATGCCAAAGCCCTGCTGCTGGTATGTCTGGTTGTCCTCGACGCGGATCCTCTCCCATTCTTCGGTCCTCGTGGGGACGCCGTCAATGATGTTGTAATGGACGCCCTCGATGCCGAACACCGACAGCACGTACCCCTCGTCGGAGGTGAGGTATTCGATCATGTCCAAAGCGCGCTCGGGCGATTTTATCTGCGCCCCGAGGATCTTGGCGCCGAACCCGTACACGCCGTTCCTCTCGACCTGCGTGAATTTCGAGCCGTCCTTGTACAACCATGGGCCAAGCGGCACATATTCCATCTCCGGGTTGGTGACGTACAGCGTCGTGGCGAAGAAGTCATGCTGCCACGCCCAGTGGCATCCCTGGGTGGCCACGCGGCCCGTGACCAGTTTTTCTTTGCCGACGGTGTCCGATTGGGTCAGGGCCTCGGCGTCATACAGGCCGTCGGCGACCAGGTTGCGCATAAAGAGTATCTTCTCTTCGTACTCGGGTGTCATCTCCGGGCGCTCGATCCGCCCGTCAATGACGTCCCAGGTCGTCCAGCCGCCGGGGTGGAAGGAGTTTTGGTACTGCTGGTAGCTCCAGCCGCCGTGCCAGTTGCCGGCTGGGATGATGGGCCTGCCGTTGATGTCCGTAAAGCCGCCGTCCCTGATTTTTTCCAGGAGCTCGCGGAGCGCCTCCGGGGTGGTGACGGACTGCGGGTCGATGCCCAGGCTTTCCAATATGTCCTTGCGTGCAAAGACATTATAGGCGTTGTTGGTGATGTCTGTGGGCGTCATGGCCTTGCTGGGGATGACATAGCGCTCGCCATCGTAGCTGGGGTGCTCCAGATGAAGCATCCGGAACGCTTCTGCGATGTGCTGCGTCATGGCCTGCTTGATCCACGGATAGTTTTCCGTCTCAAAGATGAACTGGTTCAGCGGCAGCAGCAGCCCCGCGTTGGCCGCGTTCATGATGTACTCGCCCTCGCCGCCGGGGTTGAGACCGGGGTTGGTGCTCCAGTACGGGACATTGGCGATGTCGAACATGTCGCCGCTGGCAAACACAAGTGCCAGTTTTTCCTGTTCGGAGCCGGTGATGGTCTCGACGTTGAGCGTGATGCCCAAAAGCTCGGTCATCTTCTGGGCGACCGGGCCGTCCTGCCAGCCTTCGGGGAAGTTGCCCGCCTGGCCGTTCCAGCAGTGCAGGAACTGGTAGGTGATGGGCTCCAGCTCCGGCGCGGCGCTCGCCTCTGTCGCCGTCGTGGTCGCCAGCGTCACCGTGCTGACCGGCGCCGTCGTGGTCGTGGCTGCGGCGGCTGTCGTGGTTGTAGCTGCGGCAGTGGTGGCGGCAGCCGTGGTTGCTTCGGCTGCGGCTGCGGTCGTCGCGGCGGTCGTCGTTTCGGCGGCGGCGGTGGTCTGAGCGGGGGAAGCGGTACCGCCGCAGGCGGCGATGAGTGCGGTGCATAATACAAAGATTAGGATCAATGCCGGGATTTTTTTGATGCGCATTTTTGGCCTCCGGATTTATTATTTTCGGGTCAAATACTCATCGGGTCAAATTTTAAAAGATCAAATTTTTAATTGTAGCCGCAACGCATTTAGGCATTGGCTGCGCTTTTTGTATTGCGGCAAAATTGCAGCGGCTGTATCGTCCATATGTGTTGCAGCGTGAAAAAGTGTGGTGATGATATCGTTTTTTGTGCTGGCTTCAGCAAAGGTAAGTCCGTCTGCCGCTGCAGCGCCGTTTAGTAAATTTACCGCCGTAGCGCTGTCGAGCCCATCTGCCGCCGCAGCGCCGTCGAGCCTATCTGCTGCCGTAGGCCGCCGGCGCAGCACGGGCACGTCCTCCGCGCCGCCGAACCTGTGAATGTTGGTTTTCTTTTCTTCGTCCCTGGCGAGCATCTGGATGACGACGACTAGTTGGCACATTTCCAGCGCGAGGTGGGCGGCGATTAAATGATCCTTGCGGCCTAGCTTGACCAGCGCCATTGAGGACATGAACCAAAATTGCTCCACGACGCTTTCGATTGTGTCCAAAAATTTTGCGGCGGCTTCCTGTGCCTGTGGCTGTGGTTGCGGCTGTGGTTGCGGCTGCGGTTGTGTATGCGGCTGCGATTGCGGGCCGGGATATACGAACGTAATGTCAAAACGCCAGCCGTTTTCGAAGCACACCCTAACGACATCGCGCCCGGCGCCGCCGCTTTGGGATTCGTAGCCGAATACGCCGTCGAACCGAGCGGAAAGTGCGCCGACGAAATCTTTAATATTTATGGAGGCGCCCTCTGACAGCGACACCTCCATGTCCACGTCGCTGAATATATCCAGCGCGCACGTATTTTGCAACGATCCGTAAAATTTAAGATCGCTTACGGCGTACGATTCTTTTATAAAGCCCGCCACCAATTCGGCGGCAGTCGGTTGCCATAAACACATACAACCACCATATAACGCATACTGGTGCAAGCTAGCGCATGCGCCAACAAGGCGCCTTGCTGCGCTGCTGTTATGCCTTTACAGTTTCGGGATGATGATCTCCACTTCCTGGTTCAGCTTGGACGAGCGGTAGATGCCGTCGCAGATGGCTTGGTTGTACAGTATCTCCTCGCCCGGCACCGGCTCGGGGCCGTTGGTGTGTATGGCGTCCACGAACGTGCGCATTTTCGCCCACCACATATCTACGGGCTTGTCGCCCTCGTAGGCGTTGAACGGGATGGTCTTTAGCACTTCGGAATTGATGTGGTTGCCGTCGATGTCGGTGTAGTACATCGCGCCTTCGCGGGTCTTCTTGATGCCGCCCTCGGTGCCCAGCCAGGCGGTGTAGCCCAGCGAGTCCATATGCATGGCCCATGACATTTTGAAGATGAATGTGACGCCACCCTCCATGCGGATGAGTGCGACGGAGAAATCGTCCACGTCGAATGTTTCGTAGCCCGGCCAGTATTTCGGGTTTTTGCCGAAGTGGTCGGTGGCGATGGCGGACACGGTCAGCGGCTTGGGATAGTTGATGGCGTGCAGGCACTCGTCAATGGCGTAGCAGCCTATGTCGCCCAGGGAGCCATATCCGGCCTTGGCCTTGTCGACAAACGTACCGCCGGGGATGCCGCGCCTGCGGCCGCCCGAATTTTGTACATAGTACACCTTGCCCAAAACGCCGGAAGCGATGATGCTGTCAATTTTCTTGCGCATAAAGTCGAAGCGGGGCTGGAAGCCGATGGTCAGCATTTTTTTTGCTTTTTTGGATGCGCGGACCATGTCGACGGCTTCTTGGAGCGTGAAGGACATGGGCTTCTCGCACAACACGTGGACGCCCGCCTCGAGGAGTGGGATGGCGCATTCGGCGTGTGTCGTGTTGTATGTGCAGACGCTGGCGCCGTCCATTTTAACGTTCTTTATCAGGTCGTTGACGTTTTCGAATGCCGGCGCTTTGGTGAGGCCGTACTTGTCCAAAAACTCGCGCGCTTTACCCGGGACGATGTCGCACGCCCCGACGACCTCCATGTCGTCGAATGTCACATAGTGACGCATGTGTGCGTTCGATATGCCGCCTGTCCCTACGATGCCGATTTTAAGTTTTTCCTTTGTTCCCATGATAGTACCCCTCTCTGTTATTTATTGTGCGGGCGGCTGCGGACAGCCGCTCCTACGGATGCGATGGTGGTGCGGGTAGACGACCATTGGCGGTCGCCACTACTAGCTATTATTAATTACAAGCATTATATCACGCATTTTAAATAATAAAAGTTTTTCTATATACATATATTTATTAATTTTTTCGTGTTATTTATTGCGACGCCAAAAAACTGAACGACAGGTCGTTCCATCCGGCGAGGCCCTCGTGGCCGAAATCGGGATATAAGACGACGTCTTTCTTCGACGTGATTTTATTGTACGCCGCAAATTGCGTGGATGGCGGGCATACCTCGTCCATCAGGCCGCATGCCAACAGCACCTCGCCCCTGATCCTTGGCGCCAGGTGCTGGACGTCCACATATCCGAGCTGTGTGAAGACTTCGTGTTCACGCAAATGGCGCGGGTCGAAGCGCTTAAAATAAAATGTCAACTCGTCGTACGCAGCCTTGGCCAAGTCCATTTCCCACACGCGCTGGTAATCGCAGAGGAAGGGGTAGCATGGCGCGAGCCGCATAATGCTTGGCGCCAGCGCCGCGCAGGCGAGCGTCAGCCCGCCGCCCTGCGAACCGCCGGCAGCCATGATGCGGTCGGGGTCCACTTCGTCCATTGCCATGACGAGCCCCGCCAACTGGGCGGTGTCGAGCATGATGTGGCGCATCAGCATATTGTCCGGGTCGCCGTTCAGCCCTCTCACTATCTGCCCCTCGTATGTGTTGCCGACGACGCCCCCCGTGTCCTCCGACAGGCCGCCCTGCCCCCGGCAGTCGAGCGCCGCGACGACAAAGCCCTCCGCCGCGTACGGCAGCATCGAAAACCAGTCCCCGCTGCTGCCGGAGTAGCCGTGGAACAGCAGTAGCGCCGGGCGGGAACGGGCGGCATTCTGCGCGGCGGCGCCCGCGTTCGCGTTTTTGGGCTTTAGCAGCTTGGCGTAGATGCGCGCGTTTCTGACCCCCGTAAATGTCATGTCATAGCAGTCTGCGAACGAGCATGTAAATGTGGCGGGGGCAAGATCCATTTTTGGGTCGACCGCCCTCATTTCGGCGAGGCCCCTATCCCAATACGCGTCAAAATCCGCAGGCTTGGGGTTCCTGCCTTGGTACTGGTATAATTCGTTCAGCGGCATATCAATTTTGGGCACGATGCAATCCTCCTGGTTATATATATTAATATGCATTATTGTATTTCCAACAAGGGCGTAGCACGCTGCATCCCTACGGACGCCCGTGCCCTACCTGTACTCTTCGGCTTTGCGGCGCACGGCTTTCAAATCCCGCCACATCAGGGGCTTTTTGTTGTCGTCCCGGAGCAGCGCCGCCGGGTGGAACGTGGGCATGATGTATAGGCCCTTGCGTTCAATCCACTCGCCCCGGATTTGGGTGATTTTATGCTCGCGGCCGATGATGTGCCGCATCGCGACGGCGCCGAGGCACACAATGATTTTTGGCGAAATCAAGCGCGTCTGACGGCGCAGGTACGGCAGGCACAGAGCCGCTTCGTCGTCGGTCGGCGCCCGGTTTTTCGGCGGCCTGCATTTTACGATGTTGGCTATGTAGTATAAGTCTTCCGGGTACATCAAGCCGCCCAGCGCGAAGTCCAGCAGCTTCCCGGCGCGCCCTACGAAAGGCAGCCCCTGCAGGTCCTCGTCCTCGCCGGGGCCCTCGCCGATAAAAAGCACATTCGCGCTTTGGCAGCCGCGCCCGACGACGGCGTTGGTCCGGGCTTCGCAGAGCCCGCACAGGCGGCAGCCGTTAATGTCCCCCGTCAGTATATGCCAACTGTCGCTTTCAACTCCGGCATTTCCGGCATTGTCGGCATCATTTGGATCCATATTTATAGCCTTCTGTTAAAAGATTCGTTAGTCTGGTAAAAGATTCGCTTATATAGTATACTAATGCAAATAGTCAATCAATCGCAATCGGCAAATCAGCGCCGGGCATATCATGGCCCGGCAGTAAACCTGTTAAAATATAGGCCCGATCATCAAACCTTCCAAGGCTTTGGGCCTGATCTACTCTATAACTATCCGGGGGCGCGGTGGATTTTTCGAATAAAAACATAGCCGTGTTGTTTGAGATTGGCGGCGACACCGTCTATCTTACGCAGACGCACATATCCACTTGGGTTGTCATGGGAGCATTAATCATCTTCGCCATTGTCGTGCGCATGCTGCTGCCGCGCTTTCGTCCCGTGCCGGGCGGCGCCCAAAATATCGTCGAGACAGCCGTAGAGATGCTGTCCGGCTTCACGAAGACCAACCTGGGCGAACACAACGATAAATATGGCGGCGTATATTTCAGTGTTTTCCTATTTATACTCTTCTCGAACCTTAGCGGCCTGTTCGGGTTCCGTCCGCCCACGGCCGATTTGGCCACAACGTCCACGCTCGCGCTTATAACGTTGATATTGATGCATGTTGAGAGCGCCGCGACACTGCGCTGGGGCTATTTCAAGAGCTATATCAGGCCGTACCCCGTTTTTTTGCCGATCAATCTCATCGGCGAGGTTTCAAAGCCGCTTTCGCTTGCGTTCCGGCTCTTCGGCAACATGCTCGGCGCCTTTATCATCATCGGTCTGTCATACCAGATGCTGCCGCTGTTGCTGCGTTTTTTGCTGCCTGACGTGCTGCACGCTTTTTTCGATATTTTCACCGGTTCGTTGCAAGCGTTCATTTTTACGATGCTCAGCATGGTTTTTATACGTCAAAAGGCCTCACTGGCGTAAGCCGGTGTGCCCATTGAAAGGAGAATATATGGATCCAATGGGTTTTGTATTGGGCATGTCGGCGCTCTCTGCCGGCATCTGCACATTGGCCGGGCTCGGCTCGGGGCTAGGGCAGGGGTTGGCCGCCGGCAGGGCCGCGGAAGCGGTCGGGCGGCAGCCCGAGGCGCGCGGCGAAATCTTGAGCACCATGCTGGTCGGCTGCGCCCTCGCCGAGACATGTTCTATATATGGGCTCCTCATCGCGCTGATACTGCTGCTGGCGAACCCATTCATAGTTTTCTTGCAATGACGGGCGGAAATATGCCTATGCATAGAATGCGCAGCATCATGTTAGCCGCCGCCGCGCCGGCGACCGCTTCGGCCTTGCCGGAGGGAACGATACTCAGCTTTGACAAAAGCCTTCTGTATAATATCCTGATACAGAGCTTCAATGTCGCCGTGCTCATCGCTGTGCTGATATTCTTCCTTTACAAGCCCGTCCGCAAGTTCCTGGAGGAGCGGAAGCAGAGGATCAGCGATGAAATAACGCACGCGCAGCGCACGCGCGAGGAGGCCGAGCTGCTCCTCGAAAAATATAAGGGGATGATTGCGGGGGTCGAGGCGGAACGGGACGATATACTGGTGCGCACCGAAAAAATCGCCATCGAGAAGAGCGATCGGCTGTTGTTTGAGGCAAGGCGTGAAGCGGAGATGATCCACCAGCGCGCAAAGGCTGATGTTGCATTGGAATATAAAAATATGGAAGACGAGATCAAGCGACAGATTATTGATATATCGCACCTCATGGCGGGCAGGTTTGTGGAAGTGTCCATTGATCAGAAGACGCAAGACAGGTTGATCGAACAGGCGCTGGCTGAATGGGACAGCGGCGGCGAGTTCGGGGGCGATGCAGATGCCGGAGGCGGCGGAGGCAGCGGCGGCAGTGGTAGCGGAAGCGGCGGTAGCGGCAACAACGGAAGCGGCGGCATAAGCGGCGGCGTAAGCGGCGGCGGCAGCGATGGAAGCGGAGGTAGCAGCGGAAGTGGCAGCGGTGGCGGCGAGGGGGCGATATCCGATGGATGAGCATACGCTGGGATACACGGGCGTCGGGGCAGCAGACGTTGAAATAATATCGGCGGTACCGCTGACGGCGCACCAGCAGCAGATCATCGAAGTGCGCCTGATCCGCATGATGAAAAAGCACATAACGATCAAAGCGACAGTTGATCCGTCGCTGCTCGGCGGCATCAGGATCGTTACAGGGGACTATGTGATTGACGATACAATCAAACGCAAATTGTTTAATATGAAAAGCAGTATGATTGCGGAGGTATTTGAATCGTGATGAGCGGCGGCGCGGGAGGGGCAATCTTCGGGCCGGAGCTGGAAGCCGCCGGCGAAAGGCTAGAATTCGACGACGTCGGCGAAAGGCAAAAATTCGACGCCGCCGGCGTCGGGCTGCGGATCAAGGAAAAACTGCGCGGCTTAGATGTTTCTACGCATATAGAGGAGGCGGGGCGCGTCCATCAAACAGGGGACGGGATCGCCCGGGTCACGGGCCTTCAAAATGCCGTCAGCGGCGAGTTGTTGGAATTTGAAAACGGCATCACCGGCATCGCGATGAACCTGGAAAAGGATTATATCGGCGCCGTCCTGCTCGGCAAAGACTCCGGCATACACGAGGGCGACTTTGTCGTGCGGACGGGCAGGGTGGCGCATGTCCCTGTGGGGGACGCGCTGTTGGGTAGGGTCGTGGACGCGCTCGGCCACCCACTGGATCAAAAGGGCCCCGTCCATACGACGCTATCGCAGCGGATAGAAAGGATAGCGCATGGCGTACTGGCGCGCAAGCCCGTAAACACGCCGCTGCTGACGGGTATAAAAGCCATCGACGCCATCGTGCCGATTGGGCGGGGGCAAAGGCAGTTGATCATCGGCGATCGGCAGACGGGGAAGACCGCCCTGGCGGTGGACACGATAATCAACCAGCGGGACAGCGGCGTTAATTGCGTATATGTAGCCATTGGGCAGAAGAATTCGACTATTTCGGGGCTGGTGAGCACGCTGGGCGAGTACGGCGCGCTGCGCTATACCACGGTCGTCGTGGCCGGCGCCTCCGACGCCGCGCCGCTGCAGTACCTTGCGCCGTACAGCGGCTGCGCGATAGCGGAGTATTGGATGGAGCGCGGCCTCGATACGCTCATCGTCTACGACGATTTGAGCAAGCACGCGGTGGCGTACCGTTCGTTGAGCCTGCTGATGCAGCGCCCGCCAGGGCGGGAGGCGTATCCGGGCGACATTTTTTATCTGCATTCGCGGCTGCTGGAGCGGGCGGGGAGGCTGTCCGACGATTTCGGCGGCGGCTCGCTCACGGCGCTGCCCATAGTCGAGACGCTGGGCAGCGACATGTCCGCGTATATCCCCACCAACGTCATATCCATAACCGACGGGCAGATTTATCTGGAAACGGAGGCGTTCAACGCGGGCATCAGGCCGGCCATAAACCCGGGGCTGTCGGTTTCGCGCGTGGGAGGCGCGGCACAGACGTCTGCGATGAAAAGCATCGCGGCGCCGATCAGGACCGATCTCGCCCAATACCGGGAGCTGGCCGCGTTTTCGCAGTTCAGTTCCGACCTGGACGCGGACACGCGCGACCGGCTGCGGCACGGCGAGCGCATAGTCGAGGCGCTAAAGCAGCCACGCTATAAGCCGATGTCGCTGGACGATGAAATATTGGTGCTGCTAGCCGTTACGCGGCGGCTGATGGACGGCATTGACATAGACGAAATAGCGGATTTTGAGCGCGGACTGATCACATGGTTCGAGCTGTGGAACAGGCCGCTGCTGGACGAGCTGCACAGCGGCTACGCATTTGGCGGCGATTTGGAACAGAGGATGCTCGCGCAGATAAAGCGCTTCAGGGACGAGTTTGAGGCGGGCAGGGCGGGCGGCGGGGCCATTGGCGACGACGCGCAGTAACACCTTTCGCATCACATGCATCACATATCATATGCATCACATATAACATGCATCATATATCACATGCTTCACATATAACATATGGAATCGATACAACAAATCAAGAACCGCATTGACAGCATAATAGGGACGAGGCAGATAACGCAGTCCATGCGCCTCGTCTCTACTGTTCGGTTGCGCGCCGCCAGAGACAGGATGGTTGCGAACGAGACGTTCAACAGGGAGACCGCCCGGCTGGTGCAAGAGGCCGCCAGGGAGCCCGATGCGTTTGACCATCCATATGTGCGCGGCGGCATGGGCGGCAATGCCACCGCCTTGCCCAAATGTGTCATCGTCGTCGGCTCTGACAGGGGGCTCTGCGGGGGCTACAACATAAACGTGTGCAAAGAGGCGGGCGCGCTCATGAGGGCGCTTGGCCAATTTAAGCTAATCACCGTCGGCCAAAAAATCAGGGACTATTTCGCGCAGCCGGGGCGTAACATGGGCACGAACGAAACAATAAAGTCATTTACGGGCATATCGGAGACGCCTTTTTTTGAAGACGCCGAAGAAATCGCCAACACGGCGCTCGCGCTGTTCAATGGCGGCGAGGTGGACGAAATTTTCCTCATCCATACGCGGTTCATCAATATGCTGACGCTGGTTCCGGCGCGGACGCTGCTGCTGCCGTTTGGAAAACAATCGCAGGCGTTGCCGAGCGATGGCGCCGATAGGGGCAGCGACAACCCCGATAGAGTATCTGGCATGCGGGCGCTGACTAATTACGAACCGGGCTGCGCCGCCTTTTTGTCTCATTCGGTCCCGTTCTACATGGCGGCTGTCATTTTCGGCTCGATACTGGAATCGTCGGTCTGCGAGCAGTGTTCGAGGACCATGAGCATGGATACGGCAGTAAAAAACGCAGACGAAATGATTGAGACGCTCACGCTGAGATACAATAAAGAGCGGCAGAATGCCATCACAACGGAGCTTGCCGACATTATCGGCGGGATGAGGGCGCTGGAACTCAAATTGGGCAGGGGCGTTGCAAGCGGCAAGGGAGGGCCATAAATTGGCGTCTAATCAAAACAGCGAAAACCCGCACAGCGGCGGCAGGGCTAATCCATCGCTCAACATGCGGTCTTCCGGCGAGGCGGCGCGCTATGGCAGGGTGACGCAGATAATGGGGGCGGTCATAGAGGCGCAGTTCGACAAGCCGCACATCCCGTCGCTCAACCACGCCCTGCGTGTATCCTACGAAGGCCTGACGCTCATAGCGGAAGTCGCCCAGCAGATTGGCGACGGGACGGTGCGCTGCATCGCCATGAGCTCGACCGATGGTTTCGCGCGGGGGGCCCAGGCCTACGATACGGGCAGGCCCATATCGGCGCCCGTCGGCGAGTCCACGCTCGGCCACATATACAATGTGCTGGGCGAGCCGATAGACGAATTCGAGCTCCCGGCGAGGGAGGAGCGGTGGTCCATTCACAGGGACGCCCCGGTGTTTTCCGATCAGTCGGACTCGTCGGAAATACTGGAGTCCGGCATCAAGGCCATCGATCTGCTATGCCCGTACGTCAAAGGCGGCAAGATAGGGTTGCTGGGGGGCGCGGGCGTCGGCAAGACGCTCCTCATAATGGAGCTCATCCACAACGTGGCGACCGCGCACGGCGGCTATTCGGTGTTCACGGGCGTCGGCGAGCGCACGCGCGAGGGCAACGATCTATACTGGGAGATGCGCGAGAGCGGCGTCCTCGACAAGACCGCCCTGGTGTTCGGGCAGATGAACGAGCCGCCGGGGGCGAGGATGAGGGTCGCCTTCACGGGGCTGACGATGGCTGAGTATTTTCGCGACATGCGCGGCCAGGATGTGCTGCTGTTCATAGACAATATATACAGGTTCGTCCAGGCCGGCGCGGAGGTGTCCGCGCTGCTCGGCAGGATGCCCGGCGCCGTCGGCTACCAACCGACGCTCGCGATGGAGCTGGGCACGCTGCAGGAGAGGATAGCCTCGACGAAGGACGGTTCCATAACCTCCGTGCAGGCGGTGTTCGTCCCTGCGGACGACTTTACGGATCCCGCGCCGGCGACGACGTTCGCGCATCTGGACGCAACGACGGTGCTGTCGCGCAGCATCGTCATGCAGGGCATATACCCGGCGGTCAACCCGCTGGAGTCCACGTCACGCATACTCGACCCGTTTATTGTCGGCAACCGGCATTACCAGACGGCTCGCGACGTCCAGGGCATATTACAACGGTACAATGAATTGCAAGACATCATTGCGATACTCGGCATGGACGAGCTGTCGGAGAGCGACAAGATGATCGTCGGCAGGGCAAGGAAAATCCAGCGCTTTTTATCGCAGCCGTTTTTTGTCGCCGAGCAATATACAGGGTATAAAGGTGTGTATGTACCGTTGGCAGAGACATTGCGCGGGTTCGAGGCCATCCTGTCCGGCCGCTGCGACGAGGCGCCGGAATCGCGCTTTTTATACAAGGGCACAATCGACGAGGTCATGGATATATGAAGGTTATGGGCATATGAGGGAAAAGAAAGTCCGGCTGGTGGTATCGATGCCGGGCAAGGTCGTGATGGACGATGAAGTCGATATGGTGATCCTGACCACAGCCGCCGGGGACAAGGGGATATTGCCCGGCCATGAGCCCTCGTCCGTTGTATTGCGCAGCGGGGCGCTGCGCGTGGTCAGGGGGGGCGCAAGCGAGGTGGCGCTGACTGTGCTGGGCGGGTACGCGACGATCCAGGACGGTGCAGTCAATGTGGTGACGCCCATTGCCGACACCCCGGAAAACATTGAGCAAGCGGTCAATGCGATCATAGCGGAGCGCGAGCATAACATAAAATACGAGCAGACGGCGAACCTGGAGATCAGCCGGGCGGAGATGGCGCTGCGCAACATCCTCCTGCGGCGCGACGACTCCACATTCGCGATACCCAAAATCCACACGCGCAACGACATATGAGCGATATAAATAAATGTGAATGATATAAATATGAACAATATAAATATAAAAAATGATAATAGGCCCGTTGACACAAGCGGCGTAAACGGCGTAAACGGCGCCAATGGCGCCTACGGCGTAAATGGCGCTTATGGCGCCAACGAAATTCAAAAGAGAGAAGCGATAAGCGACAAAGAAGCTATAAACGAAAAAGTCTATTCGTCCATTGCGCTGTATTCGCAGCTCGGCCTCTCCATGAGCGTCTGCGTTGTCATTGGTATTTTTGGCGGCATCTATTTAGACAGGTGGCTCGGCGTCAGCCCGCTGTTCCTATTCGTCGGCTGTCTTTTGGGGACGGCCGCCTCGTTCAAGGCGCTGTACGACCTGGTCGTCAAAAGATCGGACAAAAATACGAAAAAAACGCCCAAAGAGAGGAGGTAAGCTATGCCAATATCGTGGTTCCGGGGGATGTCGCGCACTGCCAGGCTCATGTGCGCCGCCGAGGGGCTGCTTTTTGTAATCCTCCTTTTGGCCGGGTACGGGGTCTTTTTTTTCGTGTACCCCTTTGAGCGCCCGCTCCCATATACCGTTGGGCTGCTCACAGGTTGCCTCGTGTCCTGCCTAAAAATCGTTTTGATGGAAAAAACCTTGTCGCGCGCAGTCGATATGGGCAAAAACGCCAAGGTATACGCCTCACTGCACGCGTTGCTGCGCTATTTAATCGCCGCCGCCGCCGTGGCGCCCGCGTTCATTTTCCGGGGCTCGTTCGGGGTGTTCGGCGTCGTCGCGGGCCTGCTCACGCTGCAGATATCGGCGTTTATAGCGTCGGTAGTCGTTTCGAAGGACAAACGCAGTGCGAAAAACACCGATAAAACTTAATGATATATAATATTATTTTCATAAAACTAAGGGTAAATAGGGTAAAGGGAAAGGGGCGTCAATTACATGGATGCAAACTATACGGCGAAGGATATAGCGAAAATGATCGATCACTCCCTGCTAAATCCTGTCATGACTGTGAAAGACATTACGGAGGGCTGCCAGTTGGCCAGGGAGTATGACGTGGCTACGGTATGCGTAAAACCGAGCGAGCTGTCGTTAGCTGTTACAGAACTTTCGGGTAGCGGCGTGCTGCCAACGACCGTCATTGGCTTCCCCCACGGCTCGAACAAGACATCCGTGAAAGTGTTTGAAGCACAGGAAGCCATTGCCGACGGGGCGCGCGAGCTCGACATGGTGCTCAACATCGGGCGGCTGCTGTCCGGGGACTATGAATACGTCGAAAATGACATCAGGGCCGTCGTAGAAGCGGCGCACGCCAAAGGTGTAATCGTCAAGGTGATACTGGAGAACTGCTTCCTGACGGACGATCAGAAGCGGGCCGCGTGCGGCATCTGCGAGGAGGCCGGGGCGGATTTCGTAAAGACATCGACAGGCTACGGCACGGGCGGCGCGACAATCGAAGATTTGGTACTCATGCGCGGGGCATGTTCGCATAAAGTGCGCGTGAAAGCGGCGGGCGGCGTGCGTACATTGGACAAGGCCTTAGAGGTCCGTGCGGTCGGGACCGACAGGTTCGGCGCCACTGCGACGAAGGCCATCATGGACGAGGCGCTAAAGCGAGAAGCGGCACAACGGTGAACCAAACATGGGGCGAACGCCCCGTCTGCGCCTGGTAGGGCGGGCTTGCCCCCGCCGCGCCTCGTTTGCGACGGATAAATATACGCATTTACGCAAAAGGATGAAGTGGCATCAACAAGCTTAGACATAAAATAGCAGATTTGTTCCTATCGGATACATTGCCGTTTGAGCGGCGCATACTCAATTTTACCTGCTGCATCGGGGCGTTTTCGTTGCTCGTGGCGCTTGTCGCGCGGGTGATCGAGGGCGCGCAGCCCGTGCCCATGTTGGCGCTCGCGTCTATTTTGGCGGTCATCTTCGGGTTGTTCCGCTTTTCCGCCGCGCGGGCACAGCGCATGCCGACGCTGACCACGGCGGCGGTATTCATCATCGGGATCGTCTTGTGGCCCGCGATGTATTTTACATCGGGCGGCGCCGCTTCGGGCATGGCGGCGTACTTCACCTTGGTCATCGTGATCGACTTTTTGCTGCTCAAAGGCGCCGCCAGGGTTGCCGCGATCATGACTAGCGTCGCTATCATCGTCCTTTGCTATGCCGCCACCATATTCTGGGGCGTTGCAACGCTGCCGGCGGGCGGGATGGACGCCGCGCAGTTCTTTAAGAACAACGTACAGTCCATCGTAATCTCCGGCTTTTTCATGGGCTTTGTCATACTCTTCCAAAACAGCGTTTACATAAATGAGGCACGCAAAGCGGAAATGGCGAGCGTCGAGCTGCGGCGCCATGAGGAGCTTTTGACCCTTGGTAACAACGTTGCGGCCATGCTGCTAACAGCCGAGCCGGATAAATTCGGGGAAACGTTGCAAAAATGCATGGGGGACATAGCCGCGTGCGTGGACGTCGATCGCATATATATATGGAAACTGGACGCGGTCGAAGGCGAACAGGTATACAGGATGCGCCACCGATGGATATCGCCCGGCGCCGACGCGGGCGGCACATACGAAGCGATGACCGGAAGGGACTGGGCGCCGCGCATGGAGGCGCTCGAACAGTATTTTAACAGGCGCGAATACATTGCGGAAGTCGCGGGCGATTTTTCGGAGAGCGTTGCGCAAGTATTCAATATCAGCGGCGTCAAAGCGATAACGGCGTTCCCGGTGTATCTGCACGACAGCTACTGGGGGTTTGTCTCATATGTCAACTGCCGCAGCGAAACATTGCTTTCGGCAAACGAAATACCCATCTTGCAATCCGGTAGCTTGCTGCTTGCGAACGCCGTAGATCGCAATGACGACCTGCTGGTTATGGGCGAACGGCTGGCGCAGCAGCGGCTAATGGCCGACATATCGAAAAACTTTATATCCAAGGAGCCGATAGAGGGCCTGATACAGGCGTCGCTGGAACGGATGGGCATGTTTATGAAAGTCGAGCGCGCGCTCATCGCCGTGTTCGAAAGGGAGTCGGAAATCAGCAGGCCCGTCTACGCCTGGTACACCGATCCAAAATACGCGCCCAGCCAGTCGCAAAAAGGGTTCAGCAATATCATCCGGGAGCTGTTTCCGCGCCTGCAGAGCGCATACAGCGAGTCGCTCTGCATCTACTGTGACAACACGCTGACGCATGAGGGCGGCAAGTATGAACTGTTCCATGAGCGCGGCGGGCTGAAATCGTTCATATGCGTGCCCATATATGTCGAGGGCGAGCTGTGGGGCGTTATGAGCGTCGAGGAGCACGAGTCCTTTCGTCAATGGAACGCGAGCGACGCGCAGCTTATCAGCATGGCCACGAGCGCGATCTCCAGCGCCATCGCCCGCGACGTCATTGAAAAGGAACGCGCAGCCGCTCTTGAGCAGGCGCTGAGCGCCAACCGCGCGAAAAGTGATTTCCTGTCCAATATGTCGCATGAAATGCGCACGCCGCTGAACGCCATCATCGGCATGACGGCTATAGGCAAAACCTCTTCGACGCTGGACAAAAAAGACTATGCCTTCGACAAGATCGACGACGCGTCTAAGCATCTTTTGGGCGTGATAAACGATATCCTTGACATGTCCAAAATTGAGGCGAACAAGCTAGAGCTCTCCCATGTCAGCTTTGATTACGAAAGGGTCCTGCGCAATGTGGTAAATGTGATAAATTTCCGCGTGGACGAGCGCCGCCAGAAGCTGTACGTCAATATTGACAGGGACATACCGCACACGTTTATCGGCGACGACCAGCGCCTCGGGCAGGTGATTACGAACCTTTTGTCGAACGCCGTTAAGTTCACGCCGGAGGAAGGCGTCATCCATCTCAATTCGCGGCTCCTGTCCGAAGAGGGCGGCATGTGCCGGCTGCAGATCGAGGTCGCCGACACGGGCATCGGCATAACGGACGAGCAAAAATCACGCCTCTTCCACTCGTTCGAGCAGGCCGAGGCCGGCATATCGCGCAAATTCGGCGGCACGGGGCTGGGGCTGACGATTTCCAAGCGCATAGTGGAGCTGATGGACGGAGACATATGGGTCGAGTCCGAATTGGGCAAAGGTTCGAAGTTCACGTTTACTGTATTGCTCAAGCGCGGCTCGGAAAAGCGCGAAAGCATGCTCGCCGCCGACGTGAACTGGAAAAACATACGGATATTCGCCGTGGACGACGACCCGGAGATAAGGCGTTTCTTTATAGAAACGTCGGCCAACCTCGGCATAGGGTGCAGCGTGGCAGCCAGCGGCGAAGAAGCCGTAAGCATGCTGGATGCCGACGACAACTACAGCATCTTCTGCCTGGACTACATGCTGCCCGGCATGGACGGGATCGAGCTGTCGCGCCACATCCGGGGCAAGACCGTCCAAAAATCCATAGTGATGCTGTTCTCCGCAACAGATTGGGACGCCATCGAAATAGAGGCGCGCAGCGCCGGCGTCGACCGGTTCATATCGAAGCCCCTGTTCCAATCGGCCATCGTGGATCTTATCAGCGAGGGCCTGGGGGAGGACACGACGCCGGAAGCCGATGGGGACGAGATTCTGTACGAAGACTATTCCGGGCGGACTATATTGCTTGCGGAGGACGTGGAGATAAACCGCGAAATCGTGGAGGCGTTGTTGGAGCCGTCGAACCTGACGGTGGAGTGCGCCGAAAACGGGAGTCGGGCCGTTGACATGTTCGCCGCCGCGCCGGACAGGTTCGACATGATTTTTATGGATCTGCAGATGCCTGTGATGGACGGCTACGAAGCGACGCGGCGCATCCGGGCACTGGGCGGGCCGCGCGCGGCTGCCGTGCCGATTGTAGCGATGACCGCCAATGTTTTCCGAGAGGACGTGGACCGCTGTATGGAAGCGGGGATGAACGGCCACATCGGAAAGCCCATAAACATAAAGGACATGTTAAGCGTACTGCGCGCACATGTTGGTCTGGAATCATAGGTAACGTGACGGCGTATCAGGTTGGGAAAACGCCTAATACGCTATCGCATGGTTAATCGCCCACTGCATAATCTTACAACTAATATGCTATCGCATGGCTAATCGCCCACTGCGAGATCGTATGCCAAGTGGCGCAAAAACTCCCTGTACAAATCCTGTTTACCGGCCCAGATCTCCCGGGCCTTTTTTGTTTTCATGGGGTTGTTTTCCAACATGTCACCTGAGAACGACTCCATGTGCCGGTATGTCTTTAGAAAACTCTGTTCGTCCTGGCCGCCCTCCATCATGCAGTCCCAGACTATGGACATCGCGCCGGTTTCGTCCAGGAGGTCGGCTTCCATGAGCGTGACAAGCTCTGTCGGCGTGTCGCCATCATCCATCATATATTTATTGGAATGGTTGCTTATTAAATATCTGGTAAAATCGTAATTTCCGCAGGCGAGGCCCTTTTCGGCGACGTAGCGGTCGAAAAAAACCGCGCTGTTTGCCGCGTGCCGCGATCCGTCGATGGATATGGCATAGCCCGAGTCGTGAAAAACGGCGGCGGCCAGCAGCGAATCCGTGTCTATCGCCCCGCTGATGCCATTCCCGTCGATCAGCCTTTCCGTCCATTTAACCACGCGCCAAATGTGCTCGGAACGCCTCCTGAAGGGGAAGCTTTTATTCTTTGTGGCTGCAATGTCGTTCTCGGCCAACATCTCTTTGACATACCCATACATATCATTGTGCGCACCATTACACATTCTATATAGCCGTCCTCTCAAAATATTGCGTACTGCTGCATGCTTATAATACGCGCGTGCGGTCGCATGGGCGCATAGGCGCATGAACACTCCATGCGCCCACGTGCGCCTGCCTACCCTCTTAATACCCAGTCCGCGTCGTACTTTTTCAAAAAATCATCCAAAGCTTCGCGCATCAGCGCGGCTTCGCCAACATTCAGCTTCTCTGATATGAGCGACAATTTTTCCAGTTGTGCCTGCGTGTAGTGGCTGGTCTTTGGCAGCAGCTTTTCTTCGCGCGACAGGCAGACGAGGTTGCGCCCGCTCTTTTTTGCGCGGACCATGGCGCTGTCCGCCCTGCGGTAGACGTCCGCCGCGCGGCTGCCGTCGTCGGGGTATGACGATATGCCGATGCTGACGGACTGCGTAAGCGGCGCGCCGTCGGCCGACTTATAATCCAGCTTCTCCTCGTTTATGAGCTTGCGCGCCTGCTCCGCCCGCAAGAACGCGTCCTCCTTGCCGCCCCCCGGCACAATGATGCCGAATTCGTCGCCATGTTCGCGGACGGCGATGCACGGCTCCGGGAACACTGCGGCGATGTGCTTGCCGATAATGCGGAAAATGGCGTCGCCCGCATCGCGGCCGAAATTGGTATTAATGTTTAGCAGTTCATCCATGTCCAGCAGGACAAGCGCGAACTCAACGCCCTTCGCGATAAGATCATCCATTTTTGGATGTATTGCTTCGCCCGAAAGCAGCCCCGTCAGTTCATCAAGCTGTGTTTTCATAAAAACCTCCCACATATATTTTAGGATATATTTAATAATATATATCTATAAAATATATTTGTCAATATAATAATTAAAATAAATTTTATTCATATATTAGAATGTATATGAATATATATTGACATATAGTCATTATTCCCACTGCCGCGAATGCCACGCGTTTAACTGTTGTGCGAAAGGGTAAATTTCTTTATAATTAATGATAAATTAATGTTAATTCATTGTTGTGCTTGGGGGTAAAAATGCCTGGAAAAGATTGTGTCGCCATGATTCTGGCAGGCGGGCAGGGCAGCCGCCTCGGCTGCCTCACCAAATTGACCGCAAAGCCGGTCATCCCGTTCGGCGGGAAATACAAAATTATCGATTTTACGCTCAGCAACTGCGTAAATTCGGGGATTCACACAGTGGGCGTCCTCACGCAGTACCAGCCCCACGAGCTATCGCGCTACATCGGCAGCGGCCAGCCGTGGGACCTCGACAGGTACGACGGCGGCGTGTACATCCTGCCTCCCTATGTCACGGGCAAATCCGGCGAATGGTACAAGGGAACGGCGAACGCCATTTACCAAAACATCGCGTTCATTGAAGGCTTTAAGCCCAGGGATGTGCTCATCCTATCGTCGGACCACATTTACATCATGGACTACCGCAAGATGATCGATCTGCACAGAGAGATGCGCGCCGACGCCTCCATCGCGGTCATACCCGTGCCCTGGGAGGAGGCGAGCCGCCTGGGCATAGTCTCCGTCGATGCGACGACGCGGATCGACGCGTTTGTGGAAAAGCCCCGCAAGCCGCCGAGCAACCTCGCGTCCATGGGCATATATGTGTTTAAATGGGACGTGCTCAAACGCTATTTGATTCAGGACGAAAAGACCGAAAAATCCAGCAACGACTTCGGAAAGAATATCATCCCGACGATGCTGGCCGACGGCGCCAGGCTGTACGCGCAAAATTTCCAGTCGTACTGGAAAGACGTCGGGACGGTCGAGAGCCTGTGGCGGGCCAATATGGACTTGCTGGAAAAGCCGCTCGCCCTCGAGTTATACGACGACAGCCGCAGGATATATTGCAGGAACGCGGTCAAGCCCCCGCACTATATTTCGGTGGGCGCCAAGGTGTCCGACAGCCTTATCACCGAGGGCTGCGACATATACGGCGACATCTCCCGCTCCGTGCTGTCGCCCGGCGTGTATGTGGGCAGCGGCAGCAAGGTGACCAACTCCGTGATATTCCAAAACGTTAGAATAGGCAGCAACTGCGTCATTGACAAGGCGATCATCAGCGACGACACTGTAATAGACGACGGGTGCACAATCAACGATCCCAGGGGGCCGGGCGACGGGGATGCGGACGGGGGCAAATACCAGTCCGAGTTCTGCTCGGGCGGCATATCGCTGATAGCGTCGGGCCTGCGGCTGGGGAGCGGCGCCCGCGTACAGCCCAACTCGATGGTCGAGACAGACATTCTGTAGGGGCGCAGGACGCGGAACGGCGAGGGCGCCGCTCCCCACGTACCCTTACTTATATGTATTTTTATTGGAGGTTTTATATGACGGACACAATGGGTATCATCCTTGCGAAGGATTCAGACAAAAAACTATATGACCTGACGGCGAACAGAGCCGTCGCGGCGGTCCCGTTCGGGGGCCGCTACAGGATCATCGACTTCATATTGTCGTGTTATGTCAACTCCGGCATCTCGAACGTCGGCGTCATCACGCACACGGACTACCAGTCGCTGATGGACCACCTGGGCTCCGGCAAGGAATGGGACCTCGACAGGAAGCTGTCCGGCATTTTCATATTTCCGCCGAACATCCGCAAGGAGTCCGTCGACCGGAGCAAGGGCACGCTGGACGAGCTGTACAGCATCATGCACTACTTCCGGCGCAGTAAGGAGCGCTACGTGGTGATTTCCGAATCTGGGATCATCTGCAACGCGCTGCTCGACGAAGCAATGGAGTACCATTTGGCGCAGGAAGCCGACATCACAATGTTTTACCACAAGATGGAGCAGCGCAAAATTAAAGAGTTGTCGACATACGCGGTGCTGGATGTCAATAAAAACGGGCAGGTCGTCGGCCTGGACGTGAACCCGCGCCTGCCCAGGACCAACCTCGTTTCGATGAATATTTACATTACAAAAAAGGCCCTGCTCGAAACGCTCGTGGACGAATGCATTGCGCAGGGGTTCGACGATTTCGAATCGGACGCGCTGCGCCGCAACCTCGGCAACCTGCGCGTCTACGGCTACGAATACAGCGGCTATGTGGCGCGGATAGACACGGTGCGCTCATACTACAAATACAACATGGAGCTGCTGAACAGGGACGTCATGAACGAACTGTTCGCCCAGGACACCCCCGTCTACACAAAGGTAAAAGACGAAGTGCCGGCCATGTACGGCGAAAACGCCAGCGTGGAGAACAGCCTCATCGCCGACGGCTGCATCATAGACGGCAGCGTGCGCAACAGCATACTGTTCCGGGGCGTGCAGGTTTCGAAGAACGTGAGGATCGTCGACAGCATTATCATGCAGAACTCGGAGGTACACGAGGACTCTATTTTGGAGAACGTCATCTTGGACAAGGACGTCATCGTGCGGGTAGGGAAGCGGTTGACGGGGCAAGCGGATTATCCTGTGCTCATCGGGAAAGGCGGCGTGATATAGCGGCGCGTTGTGCGGCGCGATAGGCGGCGTGATATAGCGGCGCGTTGTGCGGCTCGATATGCGCCAACTGTATTACCAGGACATCGCGCCCTGTAAAAATGGCGGCGCGATATAGCAGCGTGTTGTGTGGCTCGTTGTGCGGCGCGATATACGGCGCGTTGTGTGGCTCGTTGTGCGGCGTGATATAGCGGCGCGATATACGGCGCGATATGACGGCGGACACCCAACCCGTAGGGGCGATTGTTAATCGCCCGTATTGGACGGTTAAAACAGTGGCATATTAGTAAAATAGTGGAGGCATTTTTTATGAAATCTGTTTTGATGGCGACGGCGGAGTTCTCTCCGTTCGTAAAGGCCGGTGGCTTGGGCGACGTCGTCGGCGCGCTGCCGTTCGCATTGCGCAAAGAGGGCGTGGACGCGCGCGTCGTCATGCCCCTCTATACATTTATCCCGTCAAAGATAGCCGAGAGCCTGAAATTCGTCAAAGAAACATATGTCAACATGGGCTGGCGCAAGCAGAATTACAGGATTTTCGAGATAAATTACAACGGGCTGCCCATGTACTTCATCGACAGCGAACTATATTTCAGCGGGCCCCGGCTCTATTACGAAATGGAGAACGACATCGAGCGCTTCGCCTTTTTCTGCGCGGCTGTGCTGAACGCGCTGCCGCATATTGACTTCGCGCCGGGCGTCGTCCACTGCCACGACTGGCACACATCGCTGATACCGGTGCTGCTCCAGGCCCATTACAAAAAAATGCAGTACTTCCGCGCCATCAAAACGATTGTCACTATCCACAACCTAAAATACCAGGGGATATGCAACAAGTACAAATTGTTTGACATATTGGGGATCAACGAGCATTACTCCGTAGCGGGCAGCCTGTCATTTGGCTACGACATCGCAAACTGCCTGAAAGGCGGCATCTCCGTCGCGGACAAAATCACGACGGTGAGCGACGCGTACGCGCGTGAGATACGCGACCCATATTACGGCGAGGGGCTGGACTGGCTGCTTAACTGGCGCGGGTATGACCTCGTCGGGATCGTGAACGGTATCGACAACCGCCAGTACGACCCGTCGCGCGACGGCGCCATCGCGGTTAACTACACAGCGGCGAACGCGGCGCAGGCAAAAAAACAGAACAAGGCCGCGCTACAGGCCGAGTTCGGGCTTTCCCCGGACCCAGACAGGCCGGTGATCGCGCTGATATCGCGGCTGGTGGAACAAAAAGGGCTCGATCTGATCATACGTGTTTTTGACGAGATACTGGCTTCCCCGGAGGCCTCTGACCTGGGGCCGCAGTTTGTCATACTCGGCACCGGCGACGAGCGCTATGAAAACTTTTTTAAATGGAAGCAGACCCAGTGCCCGGGCGGCGTCGCCGCGCGGATAGTGTTCGACGACAGCATGGCCCGCAGGATTTACGCCGGGGCGGATTTTTTGCTGATGCCCTCGCTGTTCGAGCCGTGCGGCATAAGCCAGTTGCTGGCGATGCGCTACGGGACGATTCCCATTGTGCGCGAGACCGGGGGGCTCAGCGATACGGTGAAGTCCTACGATGAATCGACGGGCGAGGGGAACGGCTACAGTTTTAAAAGCATCAACGCCCATGATATGTTGTATACGATCAGGAGAGCTTTAGGATTCTATGGCGGAATAGGTAGCATTCATGATAAAATAAGGCAATCGGCTATGGCGGGCGATTTTTCGTGGGACCAGTCTGCAAGGAAGTATATTGAACTATACAATTACTTGTAGACGGCGATTAGCTGTTGGTTGGCTAATCGCGGCGCGGGGCGCGTGGGGGGCTCTTGCGCGGCGCGAAGGGTTTGCCCGCATTAGGGGGTATATCCGGGGGCGAAAAGAGGATTTTATTAATGGACGCTTTGCAACAAGATAAGGACGGCGAAATAAAATTCGTAGAACGCAGAAAAAATCCGGACAGGAGGCGGTACGACAGGAGGGGGGCAGACAGAAGGGACGGCGGCGTTAACGATGCGGGGGTCGCTGCCGGAATCGATGAAACGGTGGGGGCCGCTGCGGCGGGGAACGCTTCTGTAGGCGCTGCTGCGACGGAGACCGTTACAGTAAGTGCCGCTTCGACAGATGCCACCGGTTTCGATACGGCAAAAAGGGTTAGGCTGGTATATTCGATAAACGAAGCCGGCGGGCAGGCGCTCCCGAATACGAACGCCACAGAGGCGACGAACGCCACTGAAACAGCTTCTTCAGTGGCGACGGATATCGCAGTGGCGCCAGACGCTGCAGTGGCGTCGGATGTCGCTTATTTTGTTGCGCCCGAGCCCGAGCCATCGCCTTTAAGGGGCGCCGTCGACATAAACGCGGCGGGCGAAGCGGACGGGCAAGACGGGCTGATTGACACCCCGGAAAAGCGCCAAATCTTGCGCAAGATATCGGAAAAACTGAGCCACAACTACGGCAGGACGCTTAGCAACGCGACGCCAAAGCAGGTATACAACGCCGTGGCCCTGACGGTCCGCGACTCCATCATGGAAAAATGGACCGAGTCCAGAATTGAAGCCAAGCGAACTAGACGCAAACAGCTTTACTACCTGTCGCTGGAGTTTTTGGTGGGCCGGGCGTTGAACAACAACATAATCAATCTGCTCAAAACCGACCAGTACCGGGACGTTTTAACCTATCTTGGGCGCAAGCTCGATGATATCACGGAGATAGAGAATGACGCAGGGCTGGGCAACGGGGGGCTGGGGCGGCTGGCGGCATGCTTTATGGACTCGCTCAGCACGCTGAAGCTGAACGCCTCCGGCTGCGGAATCCTATATGAGTACGGCCTGTTCAAGCAGCGAATAATGGACGGCTACCAAATCGAGCTGCCCGACCCCTGGCTGGAGGACGGCAATATCTGGGAGATCAAGTACCCAGACGATCAGGACGACGAGCCATACGAGGTGCATTTCGGGGGGACGGTCAGCGAGGAGTGGTCCGACGGCTCGATCAGGCAGTCATACGACCATTACGAAACCGTGATGGCCAGCCCGCACGACATCCCCATACTCGGCTACGACTCGCAAGTCGTGAACAGGCTGCGCCTGTGGAGCGCGCGCTCGCCGAAGCATTTAGACATGGACTTGTTCAACAGCGGCGACTACCACAGCGCCTCCAGGGACAAAAACCTGGCAGAGGCCCTCTCCAAAGTGCTCTACCCGGAGGACAACCACTACACCGGCAAGACATTGAGGCTGCGGCAGCAATATTTCTTTGTTTCGGCCACGATACAGTGGATCGTTCGCGACTACAAGCTGATCCACGGCACGAATTTTTTCAAAATGGCCGATCATATTGCGATCCACATAAACGACACGCACCCGGCGCTGGCGATTCCGGAGCTGATGAGGATATTGATCGACGAGGAAAAGCTGAACTGGGCCGATGCGTGGGACATAACTTCCAGCATCTTTTCATACACAAACCACACGATTATGTCCGAGGCGCTGGAGTGCTGGCCCGTCGCTTTCTTTGAACAGAACCTTCCGCGCATCTATAAAATTGTGTCCGAGATCAACGAGACTTATTGCAAAAACCTATGGGACGCGTACCCGGGCGAGTGGGACCGCATCGCCGACATGGCGGTCATCGCGAACGACGAGGTGCGCATGGCGAACCTGTGCATTGTGATGTGCAAGAACGTCAACGGGGTCTCGGAGCTGCACACCGACATACTGCGCTATAACGTGTTCCGCAACTACAACATCCACACGCCGGAGAAGTTTATCAACATTACCAACGGCGTGACCCACAGGCGGTGGCTGCTGCATGCGAACCCCGGGCTGTCCGCCCTGATATCCGGGGCGATTGGGGACGGGTGGATAATGGCGCCGGAGCGGCTGTCGGAGCTGGGGCGCTTTGCGGATGACGCTTCGTTCGTGGCGGAGTTTATGAAGATCAAGCTGCAGAACAAGAGGCGGCTGTCGGACTATATCTTAAAGACGTTGGACGAGAGCGTCGACCCGAAGTCCATATTCGACGTCCAGGTGAAGCGGCTGCACGAATACAAGCGGCAGTTGCTAAACATCATCCATATTTTACATCTCTACAGAAAACTCAAAGAGAACCCAAGCGCGCTGGTCAGCCCGCGCACGTTCATATTCGGGGCCAAGGCGTCCCCGGGCTATTATAGGGCCAAGCTCATCATCAAGCTCATTACGAGCGTCGCGGAACATATAAAAAATGATCCCGACCCGCGCGTGAGGGAGATGATCAAGGTCGTGTTCATAGAAAACTACGGCGTCTCGATAGCCGAAAAGATTATTCCAGCCGCAGACGTGAGCGAGCAGATATCCACCGCCGGCAAGGAGGCCAGCGGCACGGGCAACATGAAGATGATGCTCAACGGCGCGCTGACGCTGGGCACGATGGACGGCGCGAATGTGGAGATTCGTAGGCTCGTCGGGGACGAAAACATATATATCTTCGGGCTGAACGCCAACGAAACGCACAAGCTCTATGTCGAAGGGAACTATAGCAGCCGACTCTTGTATGAAGCCGACAGGGACATGGCGGAGGCGGTCGACATGTTCATCGACGGCGCCCTCCAGCCCGACAAGCCGCGCATGTTCAGCGACATATACAACGCGTTGCTCTTCAACGAGTCGGGGCTTTCGGACGAATTTTTGGTATTCCGCGATTTTGACGCCTACGCCGAAGTCCAGCAGAGGCTGGAAAACGATTTTGTGCACAGTGCGCAATGGGGCGCGAAAGCGATTAAGAACGTCGCGGCGGCCGGGCATTTTTCCAGCGACAGGACCATCGGCGAATACAACAAATACATATGGCAACTGGATTGACGGATGCCAGGATTGATAGATGCCGATTGTTACCAGGTCAAATACAGGGCTTACGCGAAGATCAACTTGACTCTCAACGTCACCGGGAGGCGGCCCGACGGGTACCACGAGCTGGAGTCCGTCATGCAGGCCGTTTCGCTGTGTGACGACGTAACGGTCCGGCTAACGCCGAAGCAGAAGCATATGAAGCTTCAGCGAGACGGCATTCATGTGGCGGTTACGGCCCGGGATACATATATCAAGCAACAATGCGTACCGGTGGACGGGCGCAACTCGGCATACAAGGCCGCTGAGATTTTTTTTGCGAAACAGGCGCCACCTGTAACCTATGACGCCGACATACGCATCCATAAACGGATTCCTGCGGCGGCGGGGCTCGCCGGCGGCAGTTCCGACGCGGCAGCCGTCCTCCGCGCCCTGAACGACATAGCCAGCCTCCGGCAGACGGGCGGCGCGCCGCATTTGCGGCGCCTGCCGGAAGATGAGCTTCTCGAATGCGCTTTGGGCGTCGGCGCGGATGTGCCGTTCTGTCTGCTTTGTGCGACATCGCGCGAAGGCGCCGCCCCGCCACCTTCTGGCGCGGCTTTGGCCACCGGCATCGGCGAGGTGCTGCGCCCGCTGCCAGGCTTTAAGCCGGGATATGCCGTGGCGCTTGCCAACCCGCGCGTCGAGGTTTCGACGGCGCGGGTTTTTAAGGAGTTCAAGCTGCAGGGCGCGGCCTCGGCTATGTCGGCCATGTCGGCCATCAAGTGTACCGAATATGCGCGCGCATTAACGAATCCATGCGGCGAACCGCTCTGCGGTGGGGAGAATCTGCGCGGCAGGGAGATAGTACATTATTTTAATGTGCTAGAAGACACGGTTATTGGTTTTTGCCCGCAAATAAAAGGGCTGAAAGCCCGGATGGAAGAATCGGGGGCGCTGTGCGCGCTTATGAGCGGCAGCGGCCCGACAGTATTCGGGTTGTTTGACAAAACAGTTGCGGCGAGCCGGGCTGTGGCAAAAATCCGCAGCGGCGGCGATTGGGCCGCATTATGTAAATTTATTTAATAAACGCGGGAAAGGCCGCCTCGGCCGCTCGCGTTTATTTTAATAAACATGTATACTGCTAACCAATAAATTAAAAGAATGGCGGCTATTATGGCAAACGTTGATGATAATGGCGGCGCGGCTCGCCCTGATGTGGCGGCGCCCCCGCCGCATTGGTTTACGGAATTTACCAATTTATATAAAGCGGGCATTGCCCATGCGTTTCTTTTCAATTTTAACGTGCGCGATTACGTGGACAGCAAGCGCGAGCCGGACCGATATATCAACGACGAGTTTATTGCAAAGCGTAAGTTTTCGTCGGTAGCTTATTACGACATGTCCAGGGGGCTGACGTTCCCCGACGCGGAGGCGGAGCGCGAGTTTCGCAAAGTCGCGCTCAAAGGCGCGCCGCTGCCGCAGTCTGCGCTCCCTTCGCGCGTGTTCCCGCTCATCGATATCGCGTTGAACTATTCCAAGTTCGCCATCTTCATCGAGCATGTCGACTTGCTGGTCCCGTCAGGCGGCACGGCGGGCATGAGCGGCGAGGAGCGGACCGCGATGATATGGCTGTGCGAGTGGTCGCTGAATGCCCGCGTCTCTGCGGTCGGTAGCCTTTTATGCCTCTCCGCGTCCAATATAGCCGCCGTGGCGCCGGAGCTGCTCAGTTCGTCATATAAAATCGAGCCGATCTTCGTGCCGCTGCCGGACGAAGAAGAGCGGCTGACATACATCAAGGCGCAGTTGGAACAGAAGCCGGTATCGCTGTCCCTGCCGGAAGCGTCGTTCGCGGCGCTGTCGTCCGGGCTGTCCAAAAAAAGCATTCGCGACATCATGCTAAAGTCTGAGGCCGAGGACGTCCCCGTCAGCTTTGAGTTCATCAGGGACAAAAAGCGCTCGGTGTTGCAAAAAGAATACGGGGACGTGCTGGAGTTCATCTACCCGGAGATAGGGTTCGAGGACATCGGCGGCATGGGGGCCGCGAAGAACTACCTATTGAACAATGTCGTAGCGCCGGTACGCACGAACGATCTGCGGCGCGTCCCCATGGGGGTGCTGCTCTGCGGCCCGTCCGGCACGGGCAAAACGCTGCTGGTGTACGCACTGGCGCGGGCAAGCGGCTTTAATTGCGTAAAAATTGACATGGCCAGAATTTTGGGGCAGTATGTCGGCGAGAGCGAGAAAAATTTTAAAAAATGCCTGCTTGGGGCGCAGTCGCAGCAGCCCGTCATCGTGTTCGTGGACGAGATAGACACCGCGTTCAAGCGCGGGGACGAGCGGGACAGCGGCGTCAGCAGGAACATATTCAGCGAATTTTTGCAATTTACGGGCAACACAAAAAACAGGGGCAGGGTCATATTTATAGCGGCGACGAACAGGCCGGATTTGCTGGATCCTGCGCTTAAGCGCGCAGGGCGGTTCGACAAAAAAATCCCCATCCTGATCCCCTCAGCCGAGGAGCGCGCGGATATTTTCAAGGTGCTTTTGCGAAAATACCGCTACGCGACCGACATCGAGGACTTCACGGATTTCGCAAAGAAGACCCCCGGCTATACGGGCGCCGAGCTGGAGACGCTGTTGCGAAAAGCGTATGAGTTGGCGTGTTCTTCGGATGCCGATGAAGGGCCTTCTTCGTCGGATACCGGCGATGAGGTTGGACAGCAGAAAAATGTGAGCGAATACCCCGCAGACGGACACGAGTCATACGGGGCGTGCATCCGCGCCGCACATTTGGAACTTGCGATTGAAAAATGCCACCCGAACACCGGCCAGATCGAGTTCATGTCGCGCGTCGCCATAGAAGAATGCGACGACGACGATTTGCTGTGAATGCGTGTATAATCCACATTATCCGAATCCAGTAAATAAGCGTAAATAAGTAAGCAGTACCGTTGCATATATGCCGTTATACGCGTAAAATGGTAAAACAGACGATAAAATAGGCTTCATCGAATTTCAACGCGGTGAATAGCATATTTTAATCTTTTTAATATGGATGGTTGGGGTTTAACGTGAAAAAATATAGAAAGGGCATGACTGTGGCGCGACGAAGTACGTTTTTAATGTGCTATTTGTGCTCAGTCTGCGAATGGCTTTTTTATGGGATTATTTAGCAGGCTAGGTTCGATGATCCGGGGGTTTTTTGGCCTCTTCGTGCGAAATATTGAGGACAGCAACCCAGACGCGCTGATCGAGGATATCCGAAATCAAATCGATTTGGCGAGAAGGGACGCGGAGAAGCAGATTATCGACATACAGACGAACGCCGAACTTATGAAGATAGAAACGAGGAAGTCCGAGAAGGAGCTGGAGACAATCCGCGCAAGGATAAGCACGGCCCAGCGCCAGGGGCAGAAAGACTTGCTGGTCGAGCTTTTGATACATGAAGAGGACGCGCAGACAGTTTTCGACGCCAATTCGGAGGCTGTGACGACCGCCCTCGCGGAGGTCGAAAGGGTCAAAAGCGACTACAAGATTTTCGAGTCCGATATGAACAGGCGGCTCAACGAGTTGAGGACGCTTAAATCGCAGGCGAAGGTCGCGAGCCTGCGCGAGGACATAAACAGCGCGAACGCGAAATATTCCGCCCAAAGCAGCAGGATCAGCAAGGTCAACGAAAGCATGGAGCGGGCGCGCGAGCTGGTCAACACAAAGTCCGCCAGGGCCAATGCGATGGAATCCCTGGGCGAAATGAACACGGAGGCGAAGTTCCGCAGGCTTGACGCGGACTCGGCGAGGGATCGGGCGCTCGCCCGCGCCGAGGCGATGCTCGCGGGCGACGACGAGGGCTTTGAAGTCAAGGAGAAGGCCGCGCAAAAAGTGGAACAGAGCAGTTGATGCCTTTGTGCGTTGTTGGCGCATGACGGCTAATTTGCAAATCGAATAAATATAGTTTACTAAGTTGGCATATCGGAGGCTGAAAGGAGACGGCGTGAAATCTAGTCTGATAAAAGGGGCGTTGCTGCTTCGCCGGAACCTTGTCGCGCTGGGGGCTTCGTTCGCCATTTTAAGCTTCGCGCTGCCCCGGTTGCCCGCGGCGCCCTTCATGTCGCCGGAGGCATTTGCCGAAATGCTGACCGTGTACCCCTATTCCGCATTTATGCTGTCATTGGTCGTCTACGCCTTGTTTGTTGTGCAGAGCCTGTCTTCGCGCGAATTCAAGGAGAGCGTTGCGCAAAAGGAGACTATCAACAAAATAAGGAAGGCGAATGAGGCGAACCAGCTAAACGCCAGGGTACTGAAAAGAAAACTCGCGCCCAACACCCAGCAGCGCCTGGATAATATGATGCGCGAGTCGAATGAAATTGTGCAGTCGTTCCTCGCCGGCAATAAAGGCCATTTAAAGGAACAAGTGGTCCAGCAGTCGTTGAAGCTGACTACAGCGTACATTACTCTGGCCGACATGTTCCGCGTGCGTTCGTCCGCGTCGAACGGCGAGCGGATATCCCAGCTTGCCAAGCGGATCAACTCGAACATGGGCATCATTAACAGCGCAAAGGAGCAGGGCATCGCCGACGAGCTGAAGCGCGTGGTTGAAGCGGATGAGCGTATGATCGAATCGTTGAAGAACGAGCGGTTCGAGCTGGATAAAATAGATGCAAGGCTCCAGTACATGGAAAGCACGATTGGCATGCTTAAATATAATATTATCTCGAACCTGGAGTCCGAAGACATACTCACCCACCTGGAGTCGGACGTACACGAAGCCGATGTGTTGAACACTGTGCTGAACGAGCGTTACGACGAGCGGCGCGAAGAGCGGCGCGTGAGGCTGTGATGTCGGAGCGGGGCTGTGATGTCGGAGTGAGGTTGTGATGTCGGAGCGGGGCTGTGATGTCGGAGTGAGGTTGTGATGTCGGAGCGGGGTTCCGATGTTGGCATGGGTATATTATAGGGTTTGGGCGTTTGTTATGTGAATGGGTATGGGCGTAGGTTTAACCAGGGTTTGGCATAGGGTTTGGCATGGATATAGGCATGGGCATGCAGGTTCGCTGCGGCACGGATATAATCGATATAAAACGTATAAAGCATTCCATAGATTCAAACGGGCGGTTTGCCCAGAAAGTATACACAGACGCGGAGATTGCGTACTGCGATTCTAAAAGTGCCGGGCGGTACGCAAGTTATGCCGCGCGCTTCGCCGCCAAGGAGGCGTTCTTGAAAGCGCTGGGCGCCGGTTTGTACAACGGCGCCGCTCTCACGGAGATTGAAGTCGTCAACGATGCGGCTACCGGCGAACCCGCTTTGCAACTGTACGGTGGCGCTTGTTCCCTCTACAACCAGAAGGGCGGTATCAGCCTTTCCGTCAGCCTTTCGCACACGGCGGAGGCGGCTCTGGCAACGGTTGTGATGCTGTGCGCAAACATTCAACGGGACGATGGAGAGGATAAATAATCAAAAATATATAAATAGAATTATTATGAAAGTCGTCGGTTCGGGGAAGCGCGGTTCCCCTCACCTCACGGGCGCGAAGCGCCCGCGCGCCGCGTTTCGTCGCGATAGTGTCCACGACTCCATACTTTCGTGCCATGCTGGTGACGGCACTGTCGTGAACACTATTTTTGCAGCGTTGCGCGCTTTTGCGTTGCGCGCTTTTGCGTTGCGCGCGGCGACATTGGCGCTAATGGTCGTTTGCGTCCTCGCCTGTTCATTTCTATTTGCTTCATGCGAGTCGTTTGACATTCTTGATACTATTTTGCCACGCATTGCGGGAGCCGGAGCGACTACCGGGAACGGAGCCGGCACAGGGGCCGGTGCAGGAACCGGCGCGGGCGTGGCAGGCGGCGCGGGCGATAGCCGTCAGGGCGGCGGGGGCAGGGGCGCCGGCGGCGCCATGATGCAATTTTCAGAAAAGACCCCATACGATAATAATACCGCAATCGTCGTAAATACCACCGCCGATGTATACGCGCAGGCCGACAGGACGTCGGTGCGGTTGACCCAACTGCAATTCAATGAAGCCATACAGATCATCGAGCGCACGGAACTGTGGATAAAATTGATGGTAGACGGGCGCAATGAAGGCTGGGTCAGGACGCGCGGCATCGACGGGGATTGGACATGCGTCGACGAGCGGCGCTACACGGAACGGATCGTTGTCACAGACAGAGAAAAACAGGTCTATTCGCACCCGCGCAACGGGATTGTCATAAGAGACGTCGGCATGGGGACGGAACTGTTTGTCGTCAGTAAATCGGACAATGTTTATCAAGTCGCGCTGCCCGGAAACCTGACGGGGTGGATATCGGAAAACGGCGTGTTCCAGCTAAATACGGGCGAAGCGATCAAAAAGACGACGGCGGATATCTTCACGCAGTCCTGCCAAAAATTCCGGGGCACAAGCTATCTGCGCGGCGGCCTCAGTTTCCACGGCATCGACGGCGCGGGCATGTTATATATCGCCGCGAAGATCAACGGCGTCACCCTGCCCCGCGATTTTGACGGCCAGTTTGCGGAAGGGGAAACGGTGTATGGGTCGTTTGAATCGTTTAATGTGGGGGACGTGTTATTTTTCAGCCCGAACGGACAGTCTTCGGAGATAACGGATTTGGGCGTATATGTTGGGGAGGGCCAGTTCATTCACGCGAACCAGCATATCGGCAAAGTGCAATTCGAAGACGTCAATGATCCGTATTTTCAACAGAGGATCATCGGCGTTAAGCGCTATTTTTAGCATTTGGGGGGAGCAAACGCAATTACTGGCAAAAATACATCCAAAACAGCGCACGCCGCACAAACTGCGCAAGCTGCGAAAGCTGCGTTCGAACCACAAGCTACGAAAGCTGCGAAAGCTGCGCAAGCGCGAATGGGCGTTCGCGAAGCGGCCCTGCTTGCCCTAGAAGAAATGGAACGCGCGGAGGCGTATAGCGGGATCGCAGTAAAACGCTCGATCGGGCGCAGCGGCGTCGGAATCGGCGGCGGATATGACGGTGGAGTCGACGGCAGCGTCGACAGCGGCGACGAAATTGACGATGGTTATGGCGGCGCCGTCCCGGCAAACAGTGTTGGGGCGCGCGATAGGGCGCTGCTGCGGGAATTAGTCCTGGGCGTAACCAGGTGGAAGCTTGCGCTGGACGACGTCATATTCAAGCATTCTAAAATAAAAAAGCACAGGGTCTCGCCCGTCATTTTGACCATCCTTCGCCTGGGCGTCTATCAATTAAATTACCTCGATAAAATTCCTGCATCGGCAGCCTGCAACGAAAGCGTTAAGCTCGCGAAAAAATATGGCAACGAGGGCTCTGCGCGGTATGTCAACGCGTTGTTACGCAGTGTTGCGGCAGAAAAATTAACCGACGCAGACGGCAAACAAAGCGCTCACGCCCCGGCAGACGTAAGCGCCTCGGCTGCGCTGCTAAGCGTACGCTACTCATATCCGCTCTGGCTATGTGAAAAATGGCTGAACCTGTATGGATATGATTTTGCCGCCGCGCAAATGGACGCCGGCAACCGCAGGCCGGAGCTGTCCATACGTGTAAACACGCTGCGCATATCGCCATCAGAGCTAGCCGAAAGGCTTATGGAGCGCGGGTTTTCCACAGAAACCGGCAAATATTCGCCGAACGCGCTCATTATCAAAAACCCCGGGGATTTTACTCAATCCCCTGAATTTATGGAAGGCCTGTTTACGGTCCAAGACGAGGCGTCAATGCTTGCCGCCGAGGCGCTTGGGGCGCAGCGGGGCGACAGGATAATGGACGCCTGTGCAGCCCCCGGGGGCAAATGCGGCTATGTTGCGGAGCTCACCGGCGGCTGCGCGGACATATTAGCGGCGGACATCCGCCCGCACAGGGTCGCGCTGATGGAACAAAACTTTAAAAGACTCGGTCATAGTTCTATCAACTGTCGCGTTATGGACGCTCTTTTGTTATGCGAAGACATCGAAGGCACAATGGACAGGGTGCTGGTCGACGCGCCGTGCTCCGGTTTCGGCGTCGTCAGGCGCAAGCCGGAAATCAAATGGACGCGCGGGCCTATGGATATCGAGTCGGCGGCAGCGTTGCAAACGGCGCTGCTGCTTAATGCGGCGCGATATGTAAAAAAGGGGGGGACGCTCGTCTACAGCGTTTGCACCACAGAGCCGGAAGAATGCGAAAACATTGTGGGGAGGTTCCTTTGCGCAAAAGACCATTATGTTTACGAACCGGAGGATCTGCGGCAGCGCCTGCCCCCGGGCCTGTGGGGCAAATGCGGCGGGGCGGGCAACGCAGGAATATATATTTACCCGCATATTCACGGGATTGACGGTTTCTACATCGCCCGGTTAAAAAGACTATGAAGACGTCCTTGCTATATAAAATTATGATAGGCGATTGTAAAAGACGGTATTTTACGGGCGAACACTGTTCGCCCCTACAACATTTGGTACATGCGTAAAATTGGATGCCCATATGTAGGGACGCACATTGTGCGTCCGCGATTTTTACAATCGCCTATAAAATTATGAGGCAAAATGAGCGACAATATTGTCAAGCTTTCTGATTTTTATTTGTGCGAGC
>WRLR01000029.1 GCA_009777515.1 Oscillospiraceae bacterium
GTCGCTAGGCGGCGCGTCCTTGCGCCTACTAGCGAGCGCTCCACCGTCCTTGGTTTCGCTCTGCGGGGCATAAAACACACATCTTTTCCAGGTGGGGCTTACCTGTAACACAATGTCAAGAGAACCATCCCCTTGTCATGAACGGCACCCTTGCGGTAAGGGGCCGTTTTGGTGTATAATACAGCCGGAAGGGGTGGTGCAAGGTGAAAAAGCTGCCGATTGGCTTGCAGACTATCAGGAGGATAATCGAGGAAGGCTATGTTTACGTCGATAAAACGCAGTATGTCTATGACCTTTTAAACGGTTCGGGTTTCTACTTCCTCTCGCGCCCGCGAAGGTTTGGCAAATCGCTGTTTCTTGACACCATAGCCGAGGTTTTCAGCGGCGACAGGGAGCTTTTCAAGGGGCTATGGATCTATGATTCGGACTATGGCTTTGAAAAGTACCCGGTCATCAGGCTCGATATGAGCAGCATTTCTAATGAGACGCCGGATGTCCTGAATGATTCGATTCTAGGTGAGCTGCGTGTCATTTATGAAAAAGAGGGCTTTGAAGCAACCGATGCAATCCCGTCTGACGCTTTCAAGCGACTGATAAGAAATCTGCACAGTAAGTACAATCAAAAAGTTGCCGTGCTCATAGACGAGTACGACAAGCCGATACTGGACCATATAGACAAAACAGAGATGGCGGATGCCAACAGGCGCGTGATAAGGGGGTTTTACGGCATCCTCAAGTCAATGGAGCCGCACCTCAGGTTCACGTTTTTCACAGGCGTGTCAAAGTTTACGAAAGCATCCCTGTTTTCCGAGCTGAACAACCTCAACGATATCACCATGATAGATAGCTACGCAAATATTTGCGGCATTCCTGTTGAGAGCCTTGATGAGTATTTTGGCGAGCATATCGCGAGCCTGAGGGAAGACAAGTGGTACCAAGACTGCGAGGACATGCATGAATTGATATTGAGCTGGTACGATGGCTATTCATGGGATGCAAAAACAAAGCTGCTCAACCCTTTCTCCCTCCTGAACTTTTTTGGGCGCAAGAGATTCCACAGCTTCTGGTACTCCAGCGGCTCGCCAAAGTTTTTGATTGATTTTATAAAGAGGCAGCCGGAGATATACACAAGCCTCAAGAATTTCAGAATTACGGAAGACATGCTGGATGCCGTGGATATTGACAAGATAATGGTAGTCCCATTGCTGTTCCAAACAGGCTATCTGACAGTGAAGGAAACATTGGACAGCGTTTATGGCGCTTCCTACATAGTTGACATACCGAACTTTGAAGTCAGGAACGCGTTCAATCTCCACATACTATCAGCGCTTACCGAAAAGGAAGCCGATCATACCGGCATGGCGCGAATGGAAATCAGCGAGGCGCTTGAGGCAGGGGATTTGCAGAAGATGCTCGATATGCTGCGCGGACTGTTCGCGTCGATCCCCTACCAACTTCACGTCCCAAACGAGTCATACTACCATTCTATATTCTACGCCGCAATGAGCCTGCTCGGGTTTGACATGGCTGCGGAGGTTTCAACGTCGAGGGGCAGGATAGATGCTACGCTCGAACTTGATGACAAGGCTTATGTCATGGAGTTCAAATATGTAGACTGCCCGCCGGAGGCAAGCGATGAAGAAAAGAGGGCGCTGTTTGACAAGGCCTTGATAGAGGGCTTGGGTCAAATTAACGACAGGGGCTATCACAAAAAGTATATTGGCAGCGGCAAAACTATTTATAAAGCCGTCTTCGCGTTCCTCGGCAGGGACAATATTGAAATGATCGTTGAATGCGGCTAAAAACACGCGTCCGTCGCGTGAGCAAGCATCGTTTCTAACAAACCCAGTTAGATTGTGAGCGTGGCTCACATCAGGCATAACGGTGGCAATTCTATTCGGCGCATCACTTTGTCGCGGACTAATAAACATATAACGTGCCGTCACCCATAAAAATAACGGCAATGTAGTGCATTTCTTGTTCTCGTGACATAATTATCTTATCTTTCGCATACTGGCGTATATGCGTTTAGCGTATTGTTAAGAAACGCTATTAAACCTTCATACAGCCAAGCGCGTAAAGTGGTATGCTTTTTATTCCGTTTTCAAAGCCAAAGTTTTTAGCTGATGCGCGGATGGAATAAACAGGATTGTAAATATCTCTGAAATTGCGCAGGCTTTTTGACCGTACATTATCGGCAGACTTCGCCTCCAACGGAATGATATTGCTCTGCCTGTCCTGAAAGACAAAATCGACTTCCGCCTTACCCGGAGAGCTCCAGTAATACGGTTTGATGCCATTCACGACAAGGGCTTGCATGATGTAGTTTTCTGCCAATGCGCCCTTGAAACCGTCAAAGCTGTGCGGTGTATGAAGCACAACATTGGCGGCGATGTCGAGTTTTGAGCAGAGCAAACCCGTATCAACCATATAAACCTTGAAAATATCCGGCTGTTCGTAGGCTTTAAGCGGCAGTTTTCCTTCGGTCACATTGACGCATTTATTTATCATCCCCGCCGCTGTCAGCCAGTCCATAGCAGCTTCATAATCCTTTGACCTTGCTCCGGACTTAATGACCTTGTATTGGAACTTATGATTTTCTTTTGCAAGCTGCGCCGGAATGGAGTCCCACACCGCCATATTTCGCGTTGTTTCTACGGGCGTTGCATACTTTGCCATATCAGCAATATACGAATCGTTTAATGTTCGCTGCACTGCTACAACGAAATCGAAATCCCGCATTGAAACGTATTCGCTTACCGCGCGGGGCATACCGCCTACCACTAGATAGGTCTTATACAAATCCATAGCGGTATCGTGGAGCGATAAAGGTGTGAAACCCTCATAGGATTCATATATCAAATCATAGAGCTTTTCTTGGCCAAGCGCCCACAAAAACTCCTCAAAATCCATCGGGTATAAGTTACGCATATCCACCTTGCCGACAGGGAAAGAGAAGTTTTTGCGCTTTACGGCAACTCCCAGCAAACTGCCCGCCGCGGCGATATGATATTGCGGGGCTTTTTCGGAAAAGTATTTGAGCGATGTCAGCGCCTGTTCACAGGCTTGTATCTCATCAAATATAATCAGGGTATCTCCCGGCATAATGCTCTGGCCGCTTTTTGCCGCAAGCTCCTTTACAATTCGCTCAGGGTTCAGGTCACGCTCAAATACTGCCCGAATATCCGCTGATTCCTCCAAGCTGAAATGCACAACATTTTTATAATGCTCTTTTCCAAACGACAGCAGGATATAGGTTTTGCCGACCTGACGCGCCCCTTGTAAGAGCAAAGGCTGTTTTTTCGGGTTGTTTTTCCACGCTAGTAAGTATTTTACTATTTTACGTTCCACAAAGTGCAATCACCCCGCACTTATTATAACTTATAACGACAGAAAAGTCAATATCTTTTGTTCTGCCGGATGATTGCGTTTTTTTTACTGTTTACACTTCAGACCCCCTCTCCGTCATTCCGTGCTTGACACGGAATCCCCTATGGGATGCGGCAGTTTTGCAGACAAGAACCCGTAATTTCGCTCATAACCACCTTTCGCAAAGGAATGGTCATAACAATGGATAACGATATAACGGTATACGGCTCATTCATAAAAGAAATCAAAGACCTTATTTATCGCCGTCAGTACGAAGCTATGAAAAAGGTCAATTCTGAGTTGATGCTTCTTTATTGGGAAATAGGCGAAGAAATAAACCGCAAACAGCACGAACAGGGATGGGGGAAATCTGTCGTTGAAATTTTGGCAAAGGAACTACAAAAAGAGTTCCCCGGCGTTCAAGGATTCTCAACACGCAATCTCTGGTTAATGCGGAGCTTTTATATTGAGTATTCGGAAATGCCAAATCTGCAACCGATGGTTGCAGAAAATAAAAACGTAATTCTGCCGCCATTGGTTGCAGAAATTAGCTGGACAAAAAATGTGGTCATCATGCAAAAATGCAAAGACCCGATTCAACGTGAATTTTATATCAAAATGACAAAGCGGTTCGGATGGACAAAGGATGTACTGATTAACAATATAGAAAACCGGGCGTATGAAAAATACCTCACCAACCAAACCAACTTTGACGAAACCGTACCCGAAAAATACAGGCTTCAAGCGAAGCTCGCCGTAAAAGACGAATACAATTTTGATTTTATCGAAATGGGTATAGAACACAGCGAAGCGGAGCTTGGGCGGGTATAATGAAAAACATACGCGCGTTTTTAGACGAAATGGGAGGCTATTTCACTCTTGTACGCGACCAATATCACCTTGATGTAGATGACGACGATAGCTATATTGATTTACTCCTATTTCACAGACGGTTACGCTGTCTTATAGTAATAGAGCTTAAAATTGGTGAGTTTAAGCCGGAGTATGCGGGAAAAATGCAATACTATTTATCCGCGCTTGACGAAACGGTGAAACTACCGGACGAAAATCCGTCTATTGGTATAATCATTTGTAAAAGTAAAAAACGCACAAGGGTTGAATACACTTTGAGAAAATCAAACGCGCCCATCGGTGTGGCGACATATTCGTATTACGACAATCTACCGGAGGATATGCGCGGCCTGCTTCCGTCGCCAGATGAAATAGCTAATATTGTCGCAGAGATTGACGATACGAGTATGGGTGAGTAGATGAAAACAGACCGCCTTTTATCTATCGTGATACGTCTACTTAACCACGATACCGTGAGCGCGGCAAAGTTAGCTGAACGGTTTGTGGTTTTCAAGCGTGCAATTTTACAGGATATTGAACAAATTTTTCTTGCCGAAATCCCCATAAAATCGCTTCCCGGCGCGAACGGCGACTATTCGATTATGGAGGGTTACAAATTATACGGGCGGCTTATTAACACGGAAGAACAATCGTCTATAATTATCGCGCTGAAAGGTTTTTTATCTGCTTATGATAGCAAGCGTTACAATGAAGTTTTGGAAAAGGTATCGTCCATTTTACCCAAGCAACAAAGTCGTCATATCATTCTCGACTACGGCGCATCCGGGGAAAACAATGAGATACAGTCAAAACTTAAAGCTCTTGAAAAAGCTGTTCTGGAATAATCCTTTGAAATATTGCTTGGAATTATTATTTGGAATTATTGTCTGGAATTATTATGTGGAATTCATATTTGATATTATAATAGGCCACCTAACTCGTTGGTAACTACTATTAGGCGATTGTAAAAGTCGCGGACGCACAATGTGCATCCCTACATATGGGCAGTCAATTTTGCATAAATACAAAATGTTGTAGGGGCGAACAGTGTTCGCCCGTAAAATGCCGGCTTTTACAATCGACTAAACAATTATTATAATTAGAGTTGCCAACGAGTTAGGTGGATACTTATTTGCGCCTGCGGGGCTGTTTATTCATTGCCCGACCCATTGCTATCAGGCCATTTTATTTATCTCCTCGTCCACGCGCTTCATTATTTCGAAGCATGTGCGGGCGTTGTGGTAGGGGCATTTGCTCTTGTTCGCCTTTTCGCGGCTACCCGCGCCGGCCCTGGCCGCTTCCCTGACGCGCCATGCGTAGTCCATGACCTTGTTTTTACCTACGGAATACCACTCGCCCGTGGGGTCGACCACGTTTTCCTCTGTGTAATCCCAAATATTTATCGCCGCATCCAGGTATTTTTCGTCGCCCGTGATTTGGTAGCAGTTAAAGAAGGATGTGATTCCTTCGGCCTGCGCCCACCAAATTTTGCTCCTGTCCTGCACGCCCGTCCCCGTGTTGATTTCATGGAACATGCCGCCGTTGACGGGGTCGATGGCCTCTTCGAGCACGTGATCCATGATGTCGAGCGCGGCGGCGTCCGCGCGCTTGCGCAAGTCTTCGTCGCCGATCAAGCGGGCCGACCATGTCATCAGGTAGCAGCACTCGGAGTCATGGCCGTAGTTGATCTCGTGATCCATGCGGTTGCCGTCCCGATCCATACCGGCCTTCAAGTGATGCGTCTCGGGCTCTACGCAGACGTCGATCAGGAACTCCAGGAATTCCTTGAGCACCGTGCGGACATACTCGTCCCTCGTCGCGTCGTAGAGCGTCATCGTCGCTTCGAACATGTGCAGGTGCGAGTTCAGCAGCTTTGGCGCGCCGCCGGAGTTCATCCTCCACAGTATAAGCCCCTGATCGAACTCCCAGTCGCGCGCGACCGAGTCGTAGTAACCGCCATTGCCCACGGCGACATGGTCCTGGACGCGCTTGAATGTCTCCATAGCCATTTCCAGCGCTTTTTCGTTCTTAAACGCTCTGTAGTATTCGGCCATCGCGTATACGATAAAGGCCTGCCCATATGTGCGCTTCTCCACCTCTGTCGGGACGCCGTCGCTGTTCAGCATCCAGTATGCGCCGCCGAACACGTCGTCCCAGAAATACCGGCTGATGTAGTCGAACGCGCGGTGGGCCAGCTTCGCGTACGCCTCGTCGTCAAACACCTCGTATGCCATCGAAAATGTCCATAATATGCGCGTGTTCAAAACGACGGCTTTTGCGTAGCCCTTGTCCGGGCTGTGATCCGCGAACACTCTGCCGTAAAACCCGCCCTTTTCGTCGTCGACCGTAAAATTGGCCCAAAACGGCAAAATGTTCTCTGTGAGGTTCTTTTCCATCCGCGCTTTCAAATCCAGCATTCTTTCTTTTTTATCCATGCCTGCTGCCGGGCCACCTGGCGCCCGGCGTCCACCCCTCTTTCATTTATATTTTAGTTTGTGCGATTTTTTGCCTGTAGGACTCTATTTCCCAGTGCGTGATAAAATCCACCAGTTCCGGTGACAGATGGCGCGGCCCGCCGAAGCTGCGGCTGTACACCGCCACTTTGACCGCATCGGCAAAGAGGGCGCGCGCGTTGTCCGCCTCCGCCGCCGTGTCAGTGCATATAAACGCGCCGGCGCCCCGGACGCAGATTATGCGCGGCTCGAAGCCGTGTTTTACCGTATAACCGGCATATTGACCTGCCAGCCCATATCTGTCGCCTACATACAGGAAATACGCCCTGCAGTACACGATATGGTCGGGCGTAAACGCGCCGCCCAAAGGCTGGAAACACTCCTCGTTTTCAAGGAATGCCGCTATGTCAGCATTCGTCATATGGTATACATACGACGGTGGGGACGGTAGCGCCATGATGCTGTCCACTATCAACCGGACGCTGTCAGGGGTTGTGCTAGCGCCCCCTGCGACGCTACTTGCCGCGTCGCTTGCGGCATCGCAGGATGCTCCATATATGGCGCCATCTGCGACGCACAAAAATTCCTCAACACCGCCAACAGGCGCCTCGGCAACCATGCTCCCAATTTTCCCCATGATATCAGTATAAATTACATCAATCTCGCCGACGCTGTCTGCGGCGACAAATACCCCGTGGTTTTGCAAAAAAACCAGCTTGGGCGCCGCGCCGTGCCGTCCGGTATATTCATCAATTAACCGCCCGCACAATTTCGAAAGCTCGAACCCCGGCTTGCATTCCGGTACGAAAACCATGGCATCACCAAAGAGCCCCCTGGCGGCCTCCTCGCCGCCCTGCCCGCATGTCATACCGTTGACGAGCGCCGGGTGCAGGTGGAGCACATACGCGTATGGGAACAGGTTGTGCAGCGGCGTCTCTACGCTCGGGCGAAGAGCCTCGTACCCGGGCAGGCGCGCGCCCATTATGTCGGAGAGCACGGCGGCCTCGCGCGCCGCGTCGCCCACGCCGTCATATGTTTTTTTCATCAACTCGTCAAGCTTTTTGCGATCCATTCCGGTAAAACCCGCGGCGCCAATCGTGGCGAGGCTGTAGCCGGACGCTTTAATATACATCGCGTCCCCGTCTTTCCACGATGAATTGCCGCCGCCCGCCAGTACGTAGCGCGGGTCCCCCCCGTAACGGTTTGACATCTCCACCAGCTCCTTTAGGAGCTGTTGTTCCATTAGGAACTGTTGCTCCTTTAGGAGCTGTTGTTCCATTAGGAACTGTTGCTCCTTTAGGAGCTGTTGCGCCTGTGGCGGCTGTCTATCCGATGTGCCCATTGTGCCCATAGTTGCTTACCCCCATATAATTATCGCCGTTAAGCATTTCCATCTTATTATACTTGTTTATATGCTAGAATTTTAACACATTATCTGCGTTTACGATGGCATGTTCGTAGACAAATTTAATCAGGAACTAATTTTATTATCATCAGGGGCTTACATTATTTTCAATTGTGACATAAATTACATAAAAAATATTGCATTAGAAAATCGGGTTTATCGCTGGCAATACAAGCGCATATAAATTTTATTTTCGTTTGTATGGTAAAATGCATAGGGAATCGGGGCTAACAGGAGGGCGCGTTGAAGCAAAAAACAAGGGCTGTCGGTTGGGCGTTCTCGCTTGCATGGCGGTTCAACAAAAAAATCCTGATAAGCTGGTCGGCCCTGCTGTCTGCAGTGTCTGTCCTCCCTGCCGTCGCGTTGTATTATAACAGGGCCATCATAACGGAGCTTAACGCATTTTTAACGACGGGTAACGGCACGTTCGCCGAAATATTATCATTCTTAATCATGTTTGGCATTGTTACGGCGTTAATTGGGTTGTCGAACAGGCTGAATGTGGAGTTTGTTTACTCGGTTATGTACGATACCTATTATTTTGGCATGGTTGAGCTGCTAATCGACGGCGTCCAAAATATCAGCTTTGAAGAACTGCTGGACAAAGAGGTCAAGGACGAGTTTTTCGCCGCCGCATTTCGCGAGGGGTCGCTAACGGACGTCATAAGCAGTTTTTGTACCCTGCTCGGAAAATTTATTGGAACTGCTTCGCTTTTGATAGTGGCATTTTCGTTGTCGAAGCTCATTTTCGCCATAGCGTCGGTCTACACAATCGGCATTATTTGGTTGAATCTTGTTTTTGTCGAAAAGCTGCGGTACAACTGGCAAAAAATAAGGGACAAGGAACGGCTCGCGGCCCATTATGAAAATATGCCGTACTCGCAGGAGTACGCAAAAGAGCTGCGTATTTTTGAGTCGAAAGAAGCGCTACTAAAAAACTGGAAAGACGCGTACAAGCCCATATACGACTATCAAATAAAAAATGAGGTCGCAGTTGAACTCCGCTCGTTTATCAGTGGATTCGGGTTCTATTTATTTTTAGCGGCCATGGTTATATACTCTCTTTTCGCGGTCGCTAACGGGACGATGACCGCCGCCGTCCTGCTGGTTATTTTCACGCTTTGTATGAATATTTTTACTTCCGTGACCGGTATAGCTCGGACATTAATGCTTGCTGACCACGGCCTTTACGCATTGGAGCGGCAATATAAATATTTTTCCGCCCCTAAAAATACCGCAGAACCATATAAAACCAAAGCCCCTAATATAGCCGATGTGGCTGATGTGGCCGGTGTTGCCGATGTTGCCGATGTGGCCGGAGTTACCGATGATGCTGATGTTGCCGATGTTGCAGATATAGCCAATGCTACCAATTTTGACGTTAAATATCCTACGGAGAAAGATACAAATACAGATATAGGTACAGATACAGATACAATTTTCAGAACCGAAAATCTGACTTACTCATATAAAAGCGAAAAACCCGCGCTTGACCATATTTCCATCCAAATAAAACGCGGGGAAACGATAGCGCTGGTCGGCGTGAACGGAAGCGGAAAAAGCACACTGGTTAATAACCTTTTGCAACTATACAAGCCGCAGTCGGGGAAACTGTATTTTGGCGGCGTTGATTATGACGAACTTGGCCAAGGGTTTATGAAAAACAGCACTGGCGCGTTTTTCCAAGACTATTACTTGTTCCATTTGCCCATATATGAAAACATCGGCTTCGGTGATATTGAAAATGTCGGCGATATGGATAAAATCAACCGCGCCCTGGAAAAAGGCGGCGCGGCAGGATTTATAATGAACCTTCCCAAAAAGCTGGATACGTTTATCGGTAAGGATGTAGAAGAAACGGGGGCGAACTTTTCGGGCGGCGAACGGCAAAAAATAGCTGTTTCCCGCGCCCACATGAGCGACAAGGATATTATGATTTTCGACGAGCCCGCGTCTATGCTCGACCCCATATCGGAGTTGGAGCAGTTTACGCATATTAAAGAGAAAATAGAGGGCAGCACGGCCATTTTAATCAGCCACCGCGTGGGGTTCGCGCGGCTCGCCGACAGGATAATCCTGCTGTCGGACGGCAGAGCCGCCGAAGTTGGTACGCACGATGAACTGATGGCGAAAAAAGGGCTGTACGCCAGCTTCTTCAATGAGCAGGCGCAATGGTACCAAAGGGACGCTGCAGAAGCGGAGGAAGTGAAAGAAGCGGCTGAAGTAGGCGATGTGGAGGAGGTAGGCGATGCGGGGGATGCTGCGGATGCGGGGGATGCTGCGGATGCAAGCGATACTTCGGATGCGACACTCACGGCGGAAGCAGACGATGCTGCGGATGCGACACTCACGGCGAAAGCAGGGGATGCAGCGGATGCGACACTTACGGTGGATGCGGGAGATATGGTGAATGGATAAAAGAAAAACTAACATTCGATATTACTTCCGCGCGGTTGCTTTGAGCGTAAAAATTAAAAGCCCCGTTTCATTGATCGTCGGTATTTTAGGCTTTGGCGCAGCATTTTTCCCAATGCTCATTTCATTGCGGCTCCAAGCGTTCACGGACAACGTGCAAACGCTGTATAACCAACCCGGTTCGCTTAACAAGACGATTATATCGTTTACAATACTTGCAATGCTGTATATCGCTCAAACGGTTTTTCGCCTTGCCGAAAAGTTTGTTGAGGCACAGGATACAGCCAGGATAAAACGTTACATTAAAGAAAAAATAATCGACGTGTTTTCGACTGTCCCATATAAATATATCGAAAGCAAGGGCGAATTTAGGGAAAAAGTAGACTTCGTAAAACAGTATGGCTGGGAAAAAACCGCAGGCAGCGTATCGTTGATTTTTAACCAGGCGGCGGGCATTATTTCATTTATCAGCATAACGGCTATTCTTTGGGCTGTAAGCCCTTGGATTGTTTTGGCGCTGATAGTAACTTGCGCGCCCGCCGTTGTATTATCAAATTTACAAAAAGATGAAACATACCGTTACCGCACAAAATGGATGAAGGAAGGGAGGCTGACACTTTTCCTCGCCGCGACCCTTCAGCAGCATTTTTCCATGAAAGAAGTCCGTTTCTTTGGCTTACACCCATTTTTGATGGATAAATGGCGCGCATATTCAAAGGTCTGGATGGATAAAAAGAAAAAGGTCACCCGCAAACATGTTGCGTATAACGGCGCCGCCGATTTGCTAAGGAACGGCGTTTATCTTATCGTATTGATTATTACGGCATGGGAAATTTACCAAAGCCCGTCCAAAGGGCTAGGCTCGTTTATGTTGGTATTATCTGCGGCGGGGCAGTTGCAAAATATTACCACATCATTGCTTATCAATGCCGTCAGCATTTTTTCTGATATCAAGTACATGGAGGATTTCTTTTCATTGCTTGATACGGACGTTGAAAAAACATCCGAAGATGCGCCCTACAGCGACGTATCAATTGAGTTTGACGATGTTTGTTTCTCATATCCCGATACTGATTTTTTGGCGTTGAACAATTTAAGCGTCAAAATAAAACAGGGCGAAAAAATCGCCGTTGTAGGCGCGAATGGTAGCGGTAAATCCACTTTTGTAAATCTGCTTTGCGGGCTGTACCCAGCCGGGAGCGGGACAGCGAAAATAAATGGCATACCAATAATAGATAATGTATGGAAGGCGCGGCGCTCCATGTCCGTGATCTTCCAATCGTTTTGCCAATATCAAGACACGTTGAGAAATAATATCGCTATATCCGATCCTGCCCGCTCGGGGGAAGACGAGGCTATATTGGCGCTCGCCAAGCAAACAGGCGCAAACGAGGTTATTTCAGATATAGACAACGCACTTGACGAGGTCGTCGGCATGTTTTCAGACGAAGGCAAGAACTTTTCCGGCGGCCAATGGCAAAAAATCGCCATCACCCGCGCGCTGTTCCGAAAAAACGCAAGGGTATATATCCTCGACGAGCCAACCGCCGCGCTTGACCCCATAGCCGAAGCGAATATTTACCGCAACTTCGCCTCGCTCACGGGCGACAAAACGACGATTTTAATATCACACCGATTAGGCGTCACAAGCATTGTTGGGAGAATTTTAGTCTTTGACAAAGGAAAAATTGTTGAAGACGGCAACCACAGCGAGCTGATAATGCAGAACGGCTTATATGCGAAGATGTACAGAGCGCAGGCGAAATGGTATCAATAGTAACTTATCAGTAGCAACCGCCAATATGGCGCATATTATGACACACTATTTATATTGTTTGTTGTGCTTTGCTGTTTTTCTTATGGTTTATTGCTATAATGTTCATGGATCGGCCGATAAATATATAATTTTATTTATTTTCATAATTATAAAGGACATATATGAGCGCTGAATATATCGTCGGCATTGATGCAGGCGGAACAAAAGTGGCATATGGGCTGTTTGACGGCAGTGGCGCATTGGTCGCCCGCGCTCAGCACCCGACCGACGCGGGCGCGGATGGCCCGGCTTTTTCGGACGATCTTGTCGCGGGCGTGCAGGATCTGCTGCGTCGGGGCGGGCTTGATACCGGCGATCTGGCAGGCGTGGGTATGTGCATGCCGTCATATATCCTGTATGACACGGGGCGCATACTGATGACTTCCGCCATTCCACGCATAAAGGATTTCGATATGCTCGATTATCTGCGGGGGCGCCTGCCCTCGCATGTCAGGGTCGTGCTGGACAACGACGCAAATGCCGCCGCCATTGCGGAGCACCGCCGTGGCGCCGGGCGCGGGGCGCGGCATATGGTATATGTGGTCGTCGGCACCGGGCTGGGCAGCGGTATAATAATTGACGGTAAACTGTTCCACGGCTCATACGGCTGGGCGGGCGAGTGCGGGCATATGCTGGCCACCCCTGGCGACGGGATACTGTGCGGATGCGAAAACAGGGGCTGCTTCATGTCGCATACAGCCGGCATGGCGCTGGGCGAGCGGGTCAGGCTAAAGCTGGGCGGCGCGGCGGGCGATGCGGTTGGTGCAGGCGATGCGGCTTGCATAACAGGCGCGGGCGGCGCGGGCGGCTGCGCCGAGAGCGTGCTGGCGGGCGGAGCGGTCGACGGCCAAACGCTTCTCAAGGCGTATAACGACGGGGACGCATGGGCAGCGGATATTATTGGCGATATGGCGCACTATCTTGCCGTGTGCCTGTACAATATCTATCAAATGCTGAACATTGACACATTCGTATTCGGCGGCGGACTCGTTAATTTGGGCGAGCCTCTGTTTAGCCGTGTGCGCGCGGCGTTCGACATGTACGACCACATACGCGTGCCGGTACACTTCAAAATGGCGGAACTGACCGAAGACGCCGGCATCATAGGCGCTGCGGAGTTTGCACGCGGATAACATCGGATAACATATTACAATATTGAAGACAATATCACATCTATGGCTGTGTTAGCACCCCCTGCGGCTCCCTGCGGCTCCCTGCGGCTCCCTGCGGCTCCCTGCGGTCCCCTGTGCCCGCGCCACTAGACACTCTCAAGGAAATTTTTCATCATAGAGACAACTTCGGCCCTCGTAGCCTTGCCCTGCGGATCAAATACGCCAAGCAGCTTGCCGTTTAGTACTTGGGCGGCGTACATGATGGTTACCGCCTCTTTCGCCCAGGAACTGATTTGCGCATCGTCCACGAACACGCCTTCGCGGACGCGCGGAAGCTCTGCTCCCATATACTTTGCGTAGTTATGCAACATGACAGCCATTTGCTCCCGCGTGATTTCGTCGTCCGGGCCAAACAGCCCGTAACCGTATCCCGCGACGATGCCGTTATCCGCCGCCCAGTTCACAGCGCCGGCATACCATTCGCCATCGACCACGTCGGAAAATGCCGCATATCTCGATAGCGGCTTGCCTGCATGGTTCCATAAAATCGTGGCCATCATGCCGCGCGTCAATACGGTATGCGGGCTGAATGCAATGGCTGATGTCCCGGCGACCAGGCCCTTTAGGTGCACGTACTTCACGGCGTCGTAGAACCAATCCGTTTCCGCGACATCGGCAAATGGGTTGGCCCATGGCGCCAAGGCCGCAGCAGGCCCTGCGGCGCTGCCAATCGCATTAGAAGAGTTTGCATTGGCTGCTGCGCTGTCCGCTCCGCCTGTCAATTGATCTTCATTAGCGGCGCCGACACCGCCGCTTGGCGCTGTAGGCGCAGAGCTCCCGCCCGGGGTGGCGCTTCCGCCCGGAGCGACGGGGGCAGAGCTCCTGCCCGAAGTAGAACTACCACCCGGAGACGCGCTCCCACCACCGCTGCTCCCGCCCGGCTGCGCACCGGCGCCAGTACCGGCCTCGCCGCCCTGGCTGTCGCTCCCCCCACCGATGAGTTCAAAAATAGCTGTCACTTTCGTAGCGCCAGCCGGCACAGTGAACGTGGTGGAGGCGCTATTTATATTAGTAAAGCCCCCTCCATTGGATGTCGACCAGTTCTTGAAACGGTAATTGGCATTGGCCTCGGCGGCCATTTCAAGCTCCGCCCCAGCCACGTAAAACCCTGCAGCGCCGGAAACCGTGCCGCCGTTTGTCGCGGCTATAGTCACCTCGTGCACATCGACGCGCTCGAACCTGGCGACAAGCTCAACGTCTTCCATAACCGCAAAACGGTACACGCTGTCGGACGATACTAACACGTCGCCCACATACCAGCCCAGCAGCCTGCCGCCCAATACAGGCTGGGCCTCGGCTTTAACGAACGTTCCTTTCAAGAACTCGCCGCCCCCGTATACAATGCCGCTATCATTGCTTGCTATTACAGATACAGCAAAATAGTTGGCGTCGACAACATCGCCCCTGAACTCCTCGCTGGCTGGGATCGCTGCGCCGACGCCATCCAGCAGCCTATAAGCCGCAGCGGAACCGTCCGGCGTCCCGGATTCCAACTCGGATTGGGCGAAGGATGGGACGGACCCGATATAATGGCCGCCATTTTCAACAGGCAGATCATAGTAGTTGAGCAAACGGTCAACGCTGCCTGAAAGCAAATCATATTCGCTGATCGTGTAGGCCATTACACCATTGTTAGTCGCCTTGATATCTAACATATAACTGTCGTCGGCGGGAAGGTACAGCATCTTTTCGCCATTTTCGTTAACCGCGCTGTAAATGGGGCCATCCAACGGCTTGTCGCCAATGACCGAAGCCATCAAATTGTTTTCGCTGTCGTACACGGCAATGTCTACAGGGCAGTTTATGTATATTATACGTATCGTCCCCGGCGACGAGCCGTACGTCGCGCCGGAAGCGTACGCAGTATCCTGCGACATCAGCCAGGCGAGGGTGATTTCCGGCCAATGCGGCTGGATTATGTCTGCGTTCTGTAGGAGCATGTTATCGGCGGCTTTCAGCAACAATACCCCGTCGTCCTTATTGATGAGCGCGGTCAGCGCGTCCACCAACGCGTTTAAAAATGCGGGGGTGAGCGTAACCCCCTTTTTTGACGCGGCGGACGAGACATATTCCGCCACGCGCTTTTTTACGTCATTCAATCTGCTAGAGGCCGAATAAAAGAGGTTCAGGCTTTTCAGCGGGGCGATAATATGCTTAAACTCCTTACAATCGTCCCGCGCCAGCCCAATGATTATTTCGATCAGTAGTTCGCTGATAAAGTCTTCATTACCATATGCCATCGCGACGTCCATGAAGTCTACGAACTCCGTTTGGAATGTCGAAGCATAGTTCTCGCGGCCGCCGACTGCCGTGGTGGCCAATGAGTTCATCAGCCCCTGCAGCATTTGGTTGTTGGTCATGCCCTTGTCGTTAACCAAGCCTACCGTTATCAATGGGTCGCCGCCGGGCAGTATCCTTATTGGGTTGATCTTCAGCTGCAGAGTCCGCGTCGTTTCGACTATGCGGTAGAGATTGCGCGAATAGCCCAATGCCTCAAACTGCTTTAGCATATTGTCGAGCTTCCCGTTGGCGCCATTGAACCCCGCAGTGGCAATCGATGGCAAAATATAGTCGTTGTTTGCGTTGTACCTTTGAAACCCCCACGCGGTAAAAGGCACCATGGGCACAATGTCGTTCAGGTTTATAACGTTGTGTATGTTGGGATGGGCGCCAAGGCCCGCTTGGGCGCTTAGGGCGCCCTGCGGCGTTTCAAATGTATAGCAGTAAACATCTTCCGGGGCAAGCGCGGCATTTTGGAAAGCATGGCCTTCGTTAATGGCGCCGGCAACCAGATTCGCCGTTGCGCCTGCGCGGCTGAAACCTACTATCCACAGCTTGATGTCGCCACTGATTTGATGCGTATCAATGTAATTTTGTATAAAACGCAACGTTTCGTTTTTTGCCGTATCAAAGCCATTGTGGTGACCTGCGCTCCCCACATTGAGGTTGCCGCCCCACTCGCTATAATAGCCGCCGCCCCGGACCGCAACAGCTATGAGCGTGTATTCCTTGCCGTTGTTGCCGTTGCTGCCGTTGTTGCCGTTGCTGCCGGCGTCCATGATTGTTTTATTGGCTGCCACCAAGCCAATTGAGTTTGTAGTCGGCGGCTGATCCCAAACGCTATTTTGGGCGAAGCCCCCAAACCCGATGCCATTGCTCCTTTTTGCATATGTCCCGTCTGGCTGTAGCGCCTCCCCCGTGAGAAGCTCCCTGGCATTTTTGCTCTTATGCCGCCATTCGTCCACGTCATAGCTGGACCATGAGGAGAGTTCAAGACACAGAGACATAGTGGCCAATTGGGGGTTGTATGTCCGGGAATCCCTAAGAAAATACGCGTCGTCATAATGGTAGCGCGCAATGCTGTCGGTATCTTGGTTGATGAGTCCGGCATACTTGAATTCCCCGGCAGGCTTGGCGATGTCATCCGCGATTTCGCCGAAAATGAATTCCAAATCATCCGTGTTGGTGACTTCATAATACCCGGCGTTTTGTATGTCGTTTAAAAAACGTCGGCCAAAATCCAGCTCGCGCCCATAAATGGTTTGAATGAACCCAAGCGCGTAGAGGCTGTAGTCCGCCGCTATATCCTGGGCTTCTTTGTATGCGGAATTCGCGCAAGCATAATAGAAATTGCCAAGCCAGTTGATCCCAGGGTAATCCGAATAAGCGTACGGGCCCTGGCCGTTAAAATCCTTGTATGTCGGCAGCCCGTCGGTCATGAGGACGACGCTCTTGCTCGCGCCCGCCCGACCGTTACTGTCCATAAGGCTTTTCGCCACGCGCAGGGCACGGTCCGTTTTTGACCCAAAGCCAATCGTCAAAGCCGATATTTTACTTTTTATGCCCTCTATGTCGCTCGTAAAATCGTACGCAACGTAGTCGTAGGCCCAGACCACCAGCCCGATGCGGTTGTCGTCCGGGCTGTTTAATAAATCATCGCAGAATTTTATAGCCGCTTTTTTCATCGACACCAGCGGTGCGCCAACCATGCTGTCGGAAACGTCCAGCATGAGGATTATGTCCCTTTGTGTAACTTGGGCGCCTATAGGGCCCATTATCGATATTTCCAAGCTGCCGCCCGAATCGAATGGGTTTTCCTGACTACCGCCCGAATCGAATGGGTTTTCCTGACTGCCGCCCGAAGCGAATAGGTTTTCCTGACTGCCGCCCGAATCGTTTGAGTCATCGTAGCCGTCAAACGTATGGAATGGGGGGGCGTAATCTTCTTCGCCAGCCACCCCGCCGCCGCCGCTGCCGTTAAAATCGGAGAATTGCTCGTTGCTGGTTTGCGAAATGTCATAAACCACCAGATCATCCGGTTGGTTTGCCATGGATGGGATATTGATCGCCGCAAGGATCATACAGATGCTTAATACATAAACTAAAATCCGTTTGCCCATTTAAATACCCCCCTTAGTGGTTTTCGATATAATTTTTTTTACATATTGATAATTGCAAAACATTGTAAAACTATGCTTAGTTAATAATATACAACAAATTAATGAATTAATGAATTACTGACGTTTAATTCATTCTATGTAAGCCATAAATTTTGACCAACGGTTGTCGCCGATGCCGCCGCTCCCACCAACCAATGTTTTTTTACGCTAAATATTGTTATAATGTTCACAGGTTACGAATACGATTATCGACAGAATGATATTTGGCATAATTTAAAAAGAAGGAGCATGTATATATGAGCAGCCATTTCGGTGAATTGAACCCTCGCACCGCCGCGATGCGCGAACGCATGCTCGCGGCCCGCCCTGCGGTCTGCACGGAAAGGGCTGTGCTCACGACGGACAGCTACCGCGCACACGAACAGGATCAGGTGGTATTGAAACGGGCATACATGCTGGACAGCGTTCTGCGCGGTATGTCCATCTATATAGACCCCGACGGGCTGATTGTAGGCAACCAGGCGAGCGCCGACCGCGCTGCGCCGGTCTTCCCGGAATACGCCATGGACTGGGTCGTCGCTGAACTGGACGAGTTTGAACAGCGCGACGGCGACAAGTTTACCATAACGGAAGATAATAAACGCGTGCTGCGCGAGATATACCCCTACTGGAAGGGGCGTACATTGAAGGACAAAGGCTACGCAGCCTTTCCGGAACGCGCCAGGACGCTGTATGACTTGGGCATCATAAAAACTGAAGGCAACATCACATCGGGCGACGGGCATATAGCGGTAAACTACGAATGGGTGCTGCGCGAGGGGCTGCACGGCGTGCGCAATAAGGTCCGGGCGGCGCTGTCTGCGTTGGAGCTGAGCGATTTTGAAGATTTGAAAAAGAGCTATCTGTATCGCGCCATGCTAATTGTGCTGGACGCAGCAGAGGCGTACGCGCTGCGCTTTGCGGATCTCGCCGAGACGATGGCGAGGGACGCTGATAAAATGGCGGAGGGTGCGGAGGATGATACGGCAGCAGAGTCAGATGATGCGGCGACAGCGGAGGATGCTCGCAGGCGCGCATCGCATTTAAAGGAGATAGCGCGCATATGCCGCAAAGTGCCCATGCACCCCGCCGAAACGTTTCACGAAGCAGTGCAGAGCGTCTGGTTCATACACATCATCTTGCAAATAGAGTCAAACGGGCATTCCCTCTCTTACGGGCGGTTCGACCAATACATGCTCCCATACTATATACACAGCAAAGCGGACGGCATGACAGACGAGCAGGCCTGCGAGCTGCTGGAAAACCTGTGGTTGCGCACATATTCGATAAACAAAGTCCGCAGCAAAACGCACACGCGCTTCTCTGCTGGCAGCCCGCTCTACCAGAACGTCACGATCGGCGGGCAAATGCCTAGCGGCGGGGACGCGGTAAACGAGCTCAGCTACCTGGTGCTCCGCACAGTTGCGCGTTGCCACCTGCCTCAGCCCAACCTTACGGTACGCTACCACAGGGGCATGAGCGACGCTTTCCTCGACGAATGCATACAGGTGATACGCTGCGGCTTCGGCATGCCAGCTTTCAACAACGACGAAATAATCATTCCCTCGTTCATCGATATCGGCGTAAAAAAAGAAGACGCGTACAACTACAGCGCCATCGGCTGCGTGGAAGTAGCCGTGCCAGGCAAGTGGGGCTACCGTTGCACCGGCATGAGTTTTTTAAACTTCCCCAAAACGTTGATGATCGCACTGAACGGCGGCGTGGACGTCGGCAGCGGCGTGGACGTCGGCAGCGGTGTGGATGTCGGAAGCGGCGTAGACGTAAGCGGCGGTGCGGATATAAGTGGCGACACAACAACGAGCGGCAGCGACGCCGGCGCCCACCCAGGCCATTTCCTCGACATGGAAAGCTTCGGCGACGTCATGTGTGCGTGGGACGCATACGTACGTGACTTCTGCCGCCAAGCGGTGGTGCTCGACTCATGCGCCGACATGGCCCTCGAGCAAGAGGCGCCGGACATACTCTGCTCCGCACTGACGGAAGATTGCATAGGGCGCGGCAAGCACATCAAGGAAGGCGGCGCCGTCTACGACTTCATCAGCGACTTGCAAGTAGGCATCGCCAACCTCGGCGACTCGCTCGCCGCGATCAAAAAATGCGTCTACGAAGATAAAAGCCTGTCCCGCAGGGAGCTATGGGACGCGTTGCTCTCCGACTTCGCCGACGACGCGGGCAAACGCGCGCAGCGGCTGCTGTTGGCCGCGCCAAAATACGGGAACGACGACGACTACGTGGACAGCCTGGTCGTCCAAGGCTACGACAGTTACATAGACGAGATAGCCAAACATAAAAACACACGCTACAGGCGCGGCCCAATAGGCGGCTGCTACTATGCCGGAACATCGTCCATCTCCGCCAATGTGCCGCAGGGGGCGTCCACCTGCGCGACGCCGGACGGCAGGAACGCCGGCGAGCCGCTGGCCGAAGGCTGCTCCCCCACCCACGGCGCGGACATCAACGGCCCGACCAGCGTATTCAAATCGATATCCAAACTGCGCACGGACAAGATAACGGGCGGCGTCCTGCTCAACCAAAAAGTTTCGCCTCAAATGCTGTCTAGCCCGAGCAACTGCGAAAAGCTCGCCATGCTGCTGCGCGCGTTTTTCGACAACCTCCATGGCTTCCATGTGCAGTACAATGTCGTATCGCGCGAAACGCTGCTGGACGCGCAGCTCCGCCCGGACAAGCACGCGGACCTGATCGTGCGCGTGGCCGGCTACTCCGCGTTCTTCAACGTCCTGTCAAAGCAGACCCAGGACGACATAATAGCTCGCACGGAACAGGCGTTGTAATGCATTCATCATCATCCTGGCCGGCAGCGGCGGCATTGCAAAGCAGGGCGCGCACAACGAATATATAGTATATTTATTAAGGTGCATTATAAAATTCCGTCTGTGTTCAAGGCGCAAGACAACCGATGGGAATTACATATACACCGTCATCGCGTCGATACGGGTACTTACCGCCGGTAATGATTGCGAGAAACGAAGGCTCCCCGCGATGTGCTGTATCTACGCGCGATACCAAGCCCTTTAAGTTTGCAGCAGCTTCATTTTCCTGAGCGCTCCCAAGCTTTACTTCCATAGCGCCCCATGCCCCATCCTCTTTTTCGATGATCATATCAGCTTCCAAATTTGATTTATCCCTGTAGTATGAAACAGTAGCATTATTTACCATGGCATAAACACGAACATCCCTGACGCACAGTGACTCAAATAAATAACCGAATGTATTAAAATCTTTAAGGAGCCTGTCCTGTGTTGCGCCTATAGCCGCAGCCGCAAGTGATGGATCCACCAAGTGCCGTTTAGGCGTCTGACGCAAAGGTGTTTTAGACCGAAGCGATACGCTCCATGCCGGCTGATCATCCAGCACATAAAGGTTCTGCAGCTCCCGAATATAGCCGTCCGCTGTGGCGCGTGATATTGCGCCCCCTGCATCCAAAGTGTCCTTTAATATTGTTTCAACAGATGCAGGCGTTGCTGTATTTCGCGCGTAAGACCTTATTAAAGCTCTGATTTTTTCGGGATGCCGTTTTATCCTTTTATCCTTTGAATATATCCACTCATTATTTTCAATAGAAAATAGATAATCCTTCGCTACGCTTAAAGCTGCTTCGTCAGACAAGCGAAGGGCGCCCGGCCATCCCCCGCGTATGATGGAAAAAACAAGGTTTTCGATTGTTAGTCCTGATGCAGTTCCCAAATCAGGTTTACCTGTTAGCAGTTCCGCTAAAGATATGGAGCCGTTCGATTCACCGGATTCATAGAGCGACATCGGGTACATGCGGACATAGGAAAATCGCCCTGTGCCGGAGTGCCTGGTTTGACTCATCGGCGGAGTTGCCGAACCAGTGAAGATGAATTGGCCACTGGAGCCGCGTTTGTCGATTTCTCTGCGCGCTGCGTCGAAAAGGCTTGGGGCAAGCTGCCATTCGTCGATCAGCCTAGGAGGTTCGCCTTCCAACAGTACAGTGGGGTTCAGCGAAGCTATTTGGATATTGTTTCCGCCATCCGCAAAATCATCCAAATAAATTGCGCTATTTGAGAATTGTTCTGCCGTCGAGGTCTTTCCGCACCATTTTGGGCCAACGATCAACAGACCGCCGAGCCCTTGTAGTTTCTTTTTTATAATTGTATCAGTAACTCTCGTAATATAATTCACTTCGGGTCAACCTCTTATATTGCCTAAAGTACGAAACATGCAAATAAATTTTATCATGAGAAAATAGAATTATCAAGTATGGCGTGATTATACTATGAAGTTTGGCTCGATATTGCTGTTATAGCTATGAAGTTTGGCTTAATATTGCTGTTATAGCTATGAAGTTTGGCTAATATTTTAAATACAAACAAGATGTATGACATTGTCCGAAAGCTCGGGCAGCTCGATAAAATCCTTGAACTCGCACAGCAAGGAATTGTAATATGCTATTTCATTTGTGTTTCCCATTCGTCTTTGAGGATGGCGTATATCAACGTATCGCTGTATTTTTTGTCCGATAATTTATTGGGCGGCCGGTATTCGAGAAACGTTCCTTCGTGGCGCATGCCAAGCCTCTCCATCAATCGGTATGAGTTGGCGTTCTCCGTATCGCACGAGGCAAAGATGCGGTGAAGGTCAAGCTCCACAAAACCGAACCGCATCATCTCTTTTCCTATTTCCGCGCCAAACCCGCGCTTCCAATAATCAGGGTGCAAGAGCCAGCACAGCGACCCGTCGCGCGACACCCTGCAGCCGCCGATCAATTTGCCCGTACTTTTTAGGATTGCGGCATAATGATGGTGATATACCGGGTTTTTTTCGGCTTCGCTGATCGCCAAAGCTATGTACGTTCTCGCTTCTTCCTCGATGTCCGGCCCTCACGGCATATATATGCCTGTTTCGGCGAGGCTCATGTAACTTAGTACTGCGCCGAAATCATCTTCCGCAAGCTTCCTCAAAATCAATCTATCCGTTTCCAATGTTTTCATGATCTGCCCTCCCAATCCCCCTATAATATCCCATTTATCCCATTTAACCCAAAACATATATTCAAATTGAATATAACATGTAATAATCTATATTATATAGAGTCATCCGAATGTTAATTAACAATAATTTCTGTTGGCGTGTTTAAAACATTAAATAATGCCTTAAATATAATAGAACATTTTCAAATGATATAAGGTGTGCATAATCGCATGCGATCCGGGCAAAGTGGGCAGAATTGGATTATTTTAGGCGTAATATAAGGTGAATATTATGAAGAAAGCATTGAAATTTGTTTTGATAGTATTTTTATATAGTTTATTGACAATAGTAACCACTACAGCTATGCCGTATTCACAAGCATTTAACGAAGCAAGCGCTAACTCCGATCCCATGTCCGTGGTTTACGTGCTGATCAGTAGCGCGCTATTTTGTTTTGCGATTTGCTTCATTGCCGCCAATGCTAATTGGCGCGGCGCAAAGCGGGCCATCGGAATTATTTTTGCCGTGTTTATGATTGCCTCATTTATGACGCAGATTGAAACATGGTTCTTTGGCGATGTTTTCCCGCTGCTCACTGTTTTGGATATATTGTATATAACGCTGGCGCCCCTGCCATCAATCGTCGCAGCAACACTTTTAGGCATAAAGTTTTTCGGGCACGGCGGGCCGGTGGAAGCAAGCGCCCCGGTCCCTATTGCGCAGATTGCTTGGCGTGTGGCGGCGCTTGGTTTTATATATGCAGCCGTATACTTCATTTTTGGCTATTTTGTGGCGTGGCAGTTTGGCGAATTGCGCCTATTCTATTCCGGCAGCACTGAAAACGCGGGTTTTGTCGGCCAGCTCATGAACAATATAAATGACAATCCGGTTATATATCCTTTCCAGGTCATGCGCGGATTTATGTTCGCCTCGTTTATATTGCCGCTTGTAAATATGCTGCGGGATAATCGGGTGAAATGCATCATCAGCGTTTGGCTCGTATATTTTACGACGGCCATTGTGCTGATAATCCCAAACATACTGTTCCCGGACGCCGTCAGATGGGCGCATTTCTATGAAATGTCTTCATCAATGTCTTTATTTGGGATTATCGTTGGATTTGTTTTGTATACGCCGACTGCCGCCGCAGGCAAACGCTCCAGCGGGGGAGCAACTAGAAAACAAGTTCATGGCAGTTGAAGATACATCACCGCCCCGGCAACGGCGAACAGCACGCTACCCAGGGTACCCAGCAGATATCTTTCGGCGAACTCCGGGTTGTCGGAAATTTTATTGAACCTCGCAATGGACTTTGCGGTAACTATAAATGCCAGGGCTGAGTATTGCTCTGTGATAACAAGTATAACCGCCAAGTACCTTTCGAATATGCCAATGAGCCTGCCTGCCTTTTGCTCCTTTCTTATTATTACGCTGGAATTAGCATCGTTCTCATCATCGCTTTTAATTATACTCTGAATGAAAACACCGGTAGGCTTTCCCAAAAACAGGAACAGGCATGCGATTTGGATTAATTTATGTATGGGTGCGCCTAAGTTTAGTGCTAAATATATATATTGAAAATGAAATTGAACGGTAGAATATGCAACAGGCGCTTTTGTTGCATAATACAATGCAACAAATATAATAATTATGACATGTGCCGCCTGATCCAACAAAAAAACATATTTCTCGTTCTTCTGGCACAACCGCTCCCATCCAAGCCATCTGCATTTCGTATAATCAATTAAAATATGCGAAATTGGTATAAACGCGACAGGCGCCCAGTATCCAGGTCCCGCATTGAAAAGCAAAACAAGCGGCGTAACGGCCCCTGTCATTGCCAAAAAATATAAAAGCCCATGCCTTAGCATAGTTTTCGCTTCGGAGTCTTTCCGCCGCGCCATGGCATCTGACTGAAAATAAAAATCACCGAAAAAGTGCCCGATCAACAGCATGGATGTTACCATCAAAAAATCCATCGTTTTTGCCTTTACCTATTGCTTATGTATGTATTGTTAGTAATTTCACGCAACTTATCTCGATACAAACCGGCTTCTATAGGCATGCCGATTGCATCGTATGTCGTCGCTATATTATTGCATACGTTTATATATTCGACATAATTGTCCGCCAATGTATTTTCAAAAACATCAATTGCTTTAAGATTCCAATCCTGCGCATCTTTGTATTTATGCATATTATATAACGTATTTGCTATGAATGCGTATGTTTTCGCCGTGTTTGGGTGATTTGTACCTAATGAATTTTCATTAATAGACATTGCTTTTATGTGCAAATTATATGCATTCTCATACAATCTTTTATTATCGTAGACTATGGCAATGCCGGTGAATATACGAGCCATGTTAGGATGGTCGTCGCCCAATGTTTCAACGGTGGCGTCGGCCGCTTTGCTATACCACTCCAGAGCTATGTCATAGTCATTCATCTCCGAATATACGCATGCAATGTTATGATAGTTAGCCGCCGTATTGACATTATTAGCATTGAACGTTTTTTCATTTATGGTTAAAGATTCGAAGCAGCACTCTATAGCTTTTGAATAATCTTTTAATAATGTATATGCTACAGCCATGTTATTTAACAGCGCAGCCATATCAGGATGCTCTGCCCCCAACGTTTTTTCGTATACCATTTTAGCTTTTTCATACCATTCGATTGCTTTAGCCACTAAATGCTGGTTTTCACATACAGCAGCTATGCCAATATATGATTTTGCGGTATCCGGGTGCCCTTTCCCCAAAATATTTTCGCGTATTGATAAAGCCTTTTCATGCCATTCCATCGCTTCACTATATTGGCCCATGCTATTGCATACTACACCCATACAATAATATATGGCTGCCGTGTCAACATGGTTGGCGCCATAAACTTTTTCATTTATATGTAATGTTTTATATAACCATTCCAGCGTTGCGGAAAATTCACCGGTAAGTAAATTTATATACGCTATACCCGAATACGAATCCGCTGTGTCCGGGTGCTGCTCCCCCAACACTTTTTCGCGAACGGCCAATGCCCTTTCGTGCCATTCCATAGATTGTGCGTAATCGCCCAGCGAGCCATGCGCCTCAGCTATTCCAAAATATGCGCCCGCAGTGTCCGGATGCTCGCTGCCCAACGCCCTCTCCCACATGCCTGCCGCGTCGCTGAAGCAACGGAGGGCATCTTTATACAGCCCCATCGCCTGTTTGGCCCTACCTATGTTATACATGCTGCGCGCGGCGAGCGCCTCCCCCACCCCGATGGCTCTTCGCATCGCTGCAGCATCCTCGTAGTACGGAAGCGCGGCCTTCCCGTCGCCTTTCTTTAAATATGCGTCCCCCACGTAGTCCAGCGACTCGGCCACCCGCTCGTCCCCGCCCCTTATGCACGCTTTGCGGATGGATAGCGCTTCCAAATATTTTTCCAGCGCGAGATCGTAGTCAACTTCCACACGCATGAAATAGCCCGCCGAGTCAATGAGGTTGATCGCTTGCTGGAGCCGCACGCTGGCTGTCGCCGCCGTATCATATGTGTCGCGTAGATAGTTCTCTAGCGTCGAGGTTATCTTAAGATAGTCGGCGTATCGGGCCGCCTGGAGGTTGCGTGTCACTGTGGACTTGCCTAAATTCAGCAAAAGCGCGGCTTCCGACTGCCGGTTGCCGCTATCTACAACCGCGCGGATCGTTTGCCATTGTTTAACAGACCATTTCCTCATAATCCCCAGCGCGAAGCTATAACTCATGTTAATCATCGCGCTGTCGGCGGCGCCGGTTTCAAAACGCGCGCTGGCCGCCGGTGCCGCTTTGCTGGCAAGGATGCCGTCCCCATCGTTCTTTAGCCCCGTGATCGCCTCGCGAGCAAAATGGTATGCGGAGCCGTCCGCCGCCAATGTGTTGCGGGGATCGATAGTGGTCCGCATATCGCCTATACCGACGCCGAAGCGCACCTCATATGGGTGCATCTCACTGGCGATCCGGTCGATTACACGCAAACTGACGGCAGATTCTTTCAACAGCCCTTGAAACTCGTCACCCAGCGCTATGGTAAAGTCCGCAGCGATATGCACAGAGAAGCGCCTATTGACATCCACCAGCAAACTGATAAGATTCTTCTGAACAGTGTTGCGCTCTTCAATCGATATATTTTTTGACTGTACCAAATCACCAATAATCGCGCAATACATTTTGCCCCCTGCTACAAGCCATCGTAACAGTATTATATCATAAAAAACATGCAACTGCAATAACCGTTGCATGTTTTTATGCAATTTAAATTATACATATCATATAACAACACCGATCGGTGTTAATTGTTAATCCTCGAGTTTTATATGCCCGATATGATAGAATCCGTCAATTTCATTTTCTTTTTTCATTCCAAGCTCGATGGAACGCTCGCCCTCGAATAAGCCAAATTGAACATTATATTGACCAGGTTTAACCGATTCCGGGCGAATGTAAAAACTTTCCCGGATATCCCCTGGTTCCCATCTCCGATTATCTATGGGCAGGCTAAAATCCTTAACGATGCCTTCGCCCGCCAAACGGATCTTTGCCGCATAGGGCCAATATGCCTTGCTAAAACCACGATTGCTCAAACGCAGCTCGACGCGGTTGCCGCAACCAATTTTCATTGTAGGCAATGTAGCGCTTTCCAGGAAGTACCAATACCCCAAGCGATTGGCGCAGTATTCCGTCAAATCAGGATATTTGTCGAGCCAGGGGCGGGGATAGCCATGGAAACCAGCGAAAGTACAGTGTGTGCGCAGCATCGCGTCCAAAAAAGGGAAACCTTGTTTTAGTACGTCGTCCGCGATCGATTTGTAGTGTTCAAACTCAAGATCCACCGGCGCGACGGGGTGAAAATGATCAAACATGAACGGAGTGCGCAGCGTCGAATACCCGAATCTTGCGGCGTAAGACGCGACGCATACGGAATCGTCGCGCAGTCCGATTCTCTTGTTGATCGCATACTCCATTAGTTCAATGTTCTCTTCGTTCGGATACGCGCTGCGGTGATTTATCATATCGTCGTTAAGCAGCAACACGGTATCCGGGAAATATTTTACATGCAGATCGATATGACGTTTCATTACCCATAATGGCCACGCCTTGTCGGACCCTCTGTATGTATGCCCTTCGCCCCAGGTTCCGTAAGTTCCTATATCAACTGTCTCTACCAAAGGATGCCCGTTATATTTTCTCCCGAACTCAGCCATGAAAGCTTCCAGCTTCGCCAAATAAATAGCATCGCCATAATCTGGTTCAACAGCGCCGCCGAAGGATTGAAATTTCGCGCCCGCGTCGAACACCCATTTGGGCGTCGCGTATGCAAGGGCTGCGCCGCCTTCATAAGTACATGGGCGAAATGAAAAACGGTAACCGGCGCTTCCCCACTTTTCAAATATTTCGTCGATGTAGCTCCAGTCGAAGCTGCCTTCTTCCTTTTCTATATCGCTCCAATCAAATCGAAGATAAAGATGGTTTAAGCCCGGAAAATCCAGTAAAAGATCGTCCGGATCGTGCTCCGCCCTATACGCGGAACGCGCGTAGCCGTTATCGATATAATGCCAGTACCAACCTTTATGCGGATTTCGAAGCACCCTGCGATCGTCCTGATAGCCGCGCAAATCGAAATAACCCGGCGCATCGCATAGGATATCGCTAAAATTGCAAAAAAAAGCGTTTCCGGGATTTTGCTGCATACGAATACCCCCTTGTATCTGGTTTTTTTGTTTTTCATAGTATATCATTAACAAAACTAATAATTAATAACTATAATAATCGATTCGATTTTTAATGCCACCGGCAGAAAGGGGAATGTATGATTCGCGTAGAAGGCGGTAAGGTTTATGCCGATACAAAAATGCTGTCAGCCATATTCGAACAAGGTTATTTGATATCGCTACGTTCGAAAGCAACGGGGGAGGATTTTATCGGGGCGTGTGATCCTCGCGAGGGTAGCGCGCTGGAACTAGTTTACCGGAACGCGCCCAGCAACTATAAGAACGGCGGGCACAACGGCGCGTGTATGGGCAGCGGCGTCGACTACCCGGACGTGCCGGGGGTCGAGGTGTCCGGTGGCAGCAATGCCGTTGTTAATGCGTATTCCGTATCAAATACCATCGCGGAGTATAGATTTCACAATTGGCACGCAGACGGGGTGATCATAATCCGCGAGGACGAAGAAAATGGGGAATTAATCATCGAACCGTCGGCTTTTTCAGGCAGGGCCGGAGTACGAGCGGTGCGTTGGAATTTATGTGGCATTATCCCGGAATGCCGGTTGATCGCGCCTCTGTATCAGGGGGTCGATATGGACCTCGAGGATCCTCTGATTTCGGGAAGCGCTTTCCCATGGCCGTTCCAATGGGAGGCGGGGCTCGCGTTACTGCAAAGTAAAAAAGGCGGTTTTTGGATTAGGACGGAAGACACCCAGTATCGGTACAAGCAACTGAAAATCGGCGCGCCGTGGAACCCTCGTACCATCGGCCTAGAGACTGAAGCATACGGCCCCATCGACGAGAACTTATCGGCAGGCGGTCTTGAATGGCGGATAGCGTGTTACGAAGGCAATTGGGAGACGCCGGCCGCCCAATACCGCGATTGGCTATTTAATACATACAACCTAAAGGCGCAGCAGGATCGCCGCCTTCCGTGGCTTCACGATATATCGTTCGCGATAAGCTGGTGCCCGGTAGATATGGGCGTATTGGAAGCATTGAAGAAAAAAGTGGACCCCAAAAAAACGCTTTTACATATACCGCATTGGCGGACTCATAAATATGATCAGAACTATCCTACCTATATCGCAAGCGCCGAAGCCAAAGCTTTCTTTGATAAAGCCGCAGAAATGGGTTTTCACGCGGCGCCGCATTGCAACGCGTTCGAGATCGATCCCTCACACGAACTATTTCCCCTTGTGGTGGACTTCCGCTATCGCAAATTAGAAAGCAATTTCAACGAAGGCTGGACAGTTCCGCAAGGCTCCCGGATAGAAGTGCCGGCATCCCGCTTGACATTAGCCACGACAAGCAAAACGGCGAACACAATGACCAAAATCCATCCAGGGCACGGTATGTGGGTTTCGATTCTCCGTGAAGCATTGCAGGGCGTAGTAAAAGATACCAAAGTTGATACCATTTTCATCGACATCACGTTAAACACTTTCAATCTCCACAATTCATTGTGTAATAATGTGACGTCTACAGAGGGCGCCGTAAGGGAGATCGACTATCTCTCGCGAATGGGGGGCGGCGTCGCTCTTGGCGGCGAAGGTTCAAACGAGACCACGATGAGGGGCTTACATTTTTGCCAGGCTCACTTGATGTATCCTTGGTATAAACTGGATAAATACGACGAATGCGCCAATATACGCGCAGTTCCGCTCAACGAGTTCCTCTTTGGCGCCATATGCCGCACTATAGGCTATACCGGCCTGTCAGGTAAAACGGAAATGGAGGAGGCGCGCATGAAGATGCACGACGCGCACGGCGCTATACCAACGGTGACAATAAGAACAGCCGACGAAATAGAGCATCCGAACAAAGTTGTGCAGTGGATGATCGATAAAGCAAACTCATAAGCCTATAAATAGGTTCGTAGCGCATTTGGGTAGACGATTTTTGATTTGACGCGAGCGGAAAGAACATGAATTATCCTACTGGCTACGAGCCCAGGGCGTTTACAGGCCATCATAGTTTTTTAAATCAATATATTATATTTGCCGCTAACACTGTTACACTTAATAGAACATAAAACTGTCAGTCTTAGAATTGATCGGAAATGGCCAGTTGAATTTGGGCTCTCTTTTTCAAAGAGCCCAAATTCAAGTCTGTATTCACCGACGGCATATCTGGCATATCCGGTATCAATACTTTTACACGTTCTTCCGCGAACCAGGCCGCCATTTCCGGTTGTCCATATACAAATTTCGTTGAATTTCATAAGGAGCGTTGATATTTTGTATTGATCATTTTGCATAGTTTAGTTATTCTGTGCATATGAATAGTTGATAATTTTAATGAATCCAATAAAATAGATCCGCATGCGTTAAGCAATAGGTATAAATGATAGCTTTATTCATATAAAAGTAGAAAGGGGGTTAGAGCATTGCGAAAATCTTCCGTACGAAGAAATGCTGTCGCAGGGCAGCAAAATTCTTTGTCAAGGCGCATCTATCGCAACAGAGTCATGTATTTGTTTATGTTGCCCGCGCTGGCTTCGGTGATCATATTTTCATATGTGCCAATGTTTGGCGTTATCATGGCGTTCCAGGATTTTAGTATCCTCAACGGATATCTTGGCAGCCCTTTTGTTGGCCTCAAGCATTTCCAAAGATTCATCGCAAGGCCGGAGTTTTGGCTTGCGCTTAAAAACACTCTTGGTATCAACGGTTTAAGCATATTGATAGGTTTTCCGTTACCCATCATTTTTGCAATCATAATTTTTACGTTAAAGGATAGTTTGTTCAAACGCATCTCACAAACCATCAGTTATTTGCCGCATTTCGTAAGCTGGGTAGTGGTCTCTGGCCTGGTATATAGGATATTGGATGTCAATACCGGCGTTGTAAATAATATCCTCCGCTCGTTTGGCGGCGATCCTGTCCCATTTATGCGAGAACCCAATTATTTCTGGGCTATCATCATCACGACAGCAATATGGAAACAGCTTGGTTGGAACTCAATTATTTTTCTAGCCGCCCTCTCCGGAATTGACGCCGAACAATATGAAGCCGCTATTGTGGATGGCGCAAACGGTCGCCAAAAACTCATACATATCACCATTCCGGGCATTATGCCCACAGTGGGGCTTATGTTGATATTTACGATCGGCACGCTTGTTAATGCCAACGGCAACGTATCTTTCGACGCCGTATTCAACCTACGTAACCCGCTGTTGTCAACCACGGCCAACACTATAGACTACTATGTATATGCCCAAGGCATAGCAAGCGGGAATCTAAGTTTTTCGGCTTCCGTAGGGCTTACGCAGAGCATTGTCGCACTGGGGCTTGTACTGACGTCTAACATGATTAGCCGCAAGGCACAGGGCTACGGCGCATTTTAAGGCGGAAAGGAGGAGAAAAAAATAATGACAATGAGCGAAAGGAAAAAAAGCCGGCTGTTTGTCAGTAAACCGAACGAAGGCTCCCCCATGACCCAATTACTGCTTTCACTGCTGGTATTGGTACTCACTTGCATAATTATTTATCCCTTTTTGTATTGCGTCGCCTTTTCCCTTAGCGATAATGTGGCCGTGATGACAAAGAACGTCACAATATTCCCCGTTGGCTTTACAACCTCAAATTTTCAGGAGGTATTACAACAGAACTTAATCATCAACTCCTTTTTGGTCAGTGTCGCGCGTACGGTATGCGGAATCCTCTGGACTCTCCTGCTCACCGGCCTTGCTGCCTACGCCTCTACCCGGGCGGACTTGCCCGGTCGGCGGTTACTCACCCTCATCTTGATCATACCAATGTTTATATCCGGGGGGCTAATCCCCACCTATGTTCTTATGTTCAGGCTCCGCTTGTTCAACTCATTTCTGGTTTATATAGTGCCCCATGGTTTTTGGGCGTTTAACATGCTGTTGATGCGAACATACTTTCAAACCATACCGGAGAGCCTCGCTGAATCCGCGCGTCTGGACGGCGCCGGTGAAATTCGTATTTTAATATTCATTATTGCGCCCCTGTGCATGCCTATCATTGCCGTGATATCAATGTTCAGCGGCGTTTGGCAATGGAACGCCTGGTTTGACGCCATGCTTTATGTGACCAAGCCGGACCTGAAGCCGCTTCAGGCGGTTCTTCAGCAGCTCATAATGAGTTCTTTCGCATCAACTATGGCAATAGCCGAATCCAGCGGCAATATAACCCTGGACAGAAAGTCCTCGCCGGAAGCGATCCGTATGGCCACATTGGTATTCACGACCCTGCCGATTGTCTGCATCTATCCATTTTTCCAAAAACACTTTGTGCGGGGCGTTATGATCGGGGCTGTAAAAGCTTAGAGAAGCTGGCTATAAACCTGCGGCGGGAGATTAACCTCTCTTATGCCATTTAGCATATAATGCGATAATCTGGTTTTGGTTTTGCTACATTATATATTTTGGCGTATGCCAAATAATATAAATCCATTTATATGGTATATACGTGCATATTAAAAGAAAGGTAGGTAAAACAAAGAAATGAAAAGAAAAATCCAGTTCATATGCTATGCGCTAACCCTGTTCATGCTCCTAACCGCCGTTTCCGCTTGCGGGAACAACCAGCCATCCGTCGCAAGTGAAACAACCGGAGTGACAGCCGGTGAAACAACCGTAGGGGCGGCTGACGAGACAGATGGCGGAACAACCGCTTCCGACCTGCCCTGGCTGGAGTATTCCATTGACCTATGTTACTCCACTCCCGCCACCACGTTGGATCTGTCTACTGATGTGGTAACCCCTTATGTTGAGGATTTGTTCAAGATCCGCGTAAACGAGATCACCCAGAACGCGAACCAGCAGATCCCATTCAGAGAGCGCTTAAGCGCCATGATTGCCGCAGGCAACGCGCCCGATGTCATCGCAGGGGGGATTGAGACCATCGCATTTGCCTATAGTACCGGCAGATACGGCGAGGGCGTAGAAGAATTAATTGACGGAATGACAAACTTAAATAAATACATGGATCCGAAATTCTGGCCGCGCTTCATGATAGATGGCAAGAAGGTTCAGATTCCAGAAGTAACCGTCCACACGGGCGAAGAGCCGCATCTCAGCGATCCTTGGAATATCCCGCGCGGTTCATGGACGCTTTGGACCCGTGAGGATCTCCTGACTGCCTGCGGCTATGAGTTTACCCCCGTAGCCGATATAGTGGCAAAACATGAAGCTGCCGGTACGGTTCCATCACCGGATGAGTTTGCCATAAGTCCGCCCATTGACTCGCCGGATGCCTTTATGAACTATCTGCTCCAGATCCGCGATCTGGAAATGATGGTCAATAACGTACCGCTTATCCCGCTCAGCGGCGTGGGCTGGAATCAGTTCCACATCGGCAACATGTTCGACTTTGGGCATTGGCGCATACGGGATGGGGAGGTTGATGGTTTCCTGGGCAGCCCTGGCACTTATGACTATTATAAATGGTTGAACCAGGCATACCAGGAAGGCCTGCTGGATCCCGATTTCCTAGCGAATCTGGACGACCAGGTGCAAAATAAGGTTGCTCAAGGCTTGGTTGGCGTAGGTATGTTTGTCCCTGACCTTTTGGGCGCAATACAGGCCTTGCAGGCACAGGACATACAGCTCCGTTTTATCCCATGGCCCAAAAGCGACGAGAATTGGGGCGCGTTTGATATCTTCGAAGGCGGCTTTTGGCGATTCATAATCCACAATGATTTCGAGGATAAAGAACGCCTTATCGATTACTGGGATTGGTTCTTTTCCGACGAGGGCCTCGACCTGATCACTTGGGGACCGGAGTCATCAGGGTTGTGGGAAATCGATTCCAGCGGCAAAAAGGTGTTTAAAGATGAGGCAGTAAAAGAAGCAATGCTGACAAACGACAGCGGCCCCAACGGCCCTTTCCACTATGGCATGTACGCCCAGTTGAACCCATACTTCACATGGCTGTCCCGTGCGGCTATAACTGCGCCCAATTTAAATAATTTCAACCCGTTTTCGTATCAACGCAGCTATCCGCCGCAACTTGACATTGTCTCTCTACAGAGAAGCTTTTTCGGCCCTGCCGGCAATGACTTTACAGGCAATTACTCTTATGGCGACGGTACAGACGAAGTAGGTCTTGTAAACGGCTGGTTCTGGAGTATGTGGGCTGATGAAAAGGCGGCGCCTGTTTTGATGGCCCGAAGCGATGCAGAGTTTGACGCTGCATTTGAAGCTGCTATAAGAGAGTTTAAAGAAGATACCAATTATGAAGAAGCCCAGGCTAGAATGGCTGTATGGTTTGCTGAGAATCAATAAACAATCCACATAGTGAAAAAGCCATTACATGCGGGGATGCTCTTAGCATCCCCGCTATAATATAATATGTATTTAGTACCACCATACCCCGAGCGGGAGGCCGCTATGATAAAGCTGTTGATTGTAGACGATTTTGAAGCTGACCGTGAAGAAATAGCAAGTTATATACGTCAGTTCTCTGACGCTTTGGATATCGAGATCGTGGGGCTGTGCGAGGATGGGGTATCTGCAGCGGAAGCGATAATCAGCTTGAAACCGGATATTGTGCTAAGCGATATAAAAATGCCATTTATGGATGGGTTTGCGCTTGCTCGATTCGCAGAAGAGTATTCATCAGATATCAGTTTTATTTTTATGAGCTTGTTCAGCGATGTCGAGCATTTGAAAAATGCCATTGACCTTGAATGCAACGGCTATATAATCAAGCCTATTGACCCCTGCGAGCTCAGGTGCTGCCTGCAGCGGCAAATCGCCCGCTGCACCAAGATGCAGCGTTTAGCTTTGGAACACAGCAACCTGTATCAAATGGTGCAAAATAACGCCTCATTAATTACCAATATCATGGTCCGGGACGTCCTGATGGGCCTTCCATCCGCAGAGGGCGATTCCAAAGATATTTTAAAATATTTTAATATAAATGTTTCCATCGAAAATGTATGGCTCTGCCTTATCCAGATTGATGATTTCGAGTTAATCAGGGCAAAGGGGATAGAAAATCGTCAATTATCAGAATTGGTTTTTTCCCTTAGCGATAATCATGTTTCTATGGAGGATTTTGTCGCCCGGGTTTTTGTCGGCGCCTCCGGCAATCATTGGAATATGGTAAATGAAATTGGCGCCGCTTTATTGATTTTCATCCAGCTTTACCTCAGGGATAATAATTCATCCTATGAGGAGATGTTTGGCAATAAAGACGGATTTATCAAGCTGATGCAAATGGAAACTGCAGAAGACGCAAAGCGGTGGTTCTCAGCGACACTGTCAGAGATCCGTGAAAATTTACTTTTCCGGTACAGGAATAAAAATAAAGACACCGTGCAGCGGATCAAAAGCTATATTGAGCAACAGCCGTTTAAAAGTTTTAATCTTGACAATATCGCCGCGCATTTTTTCTATAGCCCGAATTATTTAAACAGCTTATTTAAACGCGAGTCTAATCAAACGATCTCAGAATATTTGGCGGGAAGGAGGTTAAGCGAAGCGCAGCATCTGCTAGCCACAACCAATAAGCCGGTTTCTGCTATAGCCGCCCAGTTAGGATTTACCCACGTCAGTTACTTTAACTATGTTTTTAAAAGGAATTGCGGCATGACCCCTATGGGGTTCAGGGAAGGGAGAGTGCATCACCGTGGCTGACCAGATCCATCGCATACCCTCCTGGTTCCCGCAGGGCGGTAGGCATTTGCCTTTGCGAATGCGTTTCGCCGTGGCAATTTATGCGTTGGTTTTCGGTATATTGATCACATTCACATTATTAGTCGCCCTGCTGATCAGTAATTATCTGGAGCGGTCCGGAAGAGAGACAGCCAAACAACAGATCGCTCAAACAAGTGAGATGCTGGACATGTTTTATTCCACACAGATCAAAAAAACAGACTCCATCCAATTCAACCCCGAGATGAGGCGGTTGCTGCTGGCGCGCCCCGGTAGCGTAAGCGAGGCCCTCAGCAATCGACGCGAGCTGGCTATTTGGTTGGAACGTACCGCTTATGACATCCATTATCCGGAATTGACTTTCAATTCCAACTATTATGGCGGCGCAAGCGAGCTGTCTATATTTGTAAAGAACGATGCGTTGTTGCCAACAAACAGTGAGTTTGATCGGATTATGCCATACTCGGCGGCGGTTGGTACTGAATGGTACGAGCAATTAATGCAGGAGGACAAAGCGCTCGCATGGGAGAATAATGTGATTATAAGCGGCATCAGGTATGTGGCGGCCTACCGCCGTATACTCGATCCCAACTCTATGCAGGATATAGCGCTGCTTCGTATCTGTATCCCGGTCAATAAGATACGCAACGTGCTGGCCAGGGCAATGGCGCAGGACTCCGTACTGTTGCTATACTCAGACGGAGGGAACAGCTTGATTCAACTGGACAATGCGGATCACGGCGTTACTGCCGAAACGCTTTTACTACAGATCGAAAACAATAACGCAGAAGAATACATAACTGCGCCAAATGGGCGGCAACGGCTGATGGTCTATACCTACCGCAGCGGGTTGAATGGCTGGAGCATCACATGCGCTTTGCCTACCTCCCGGTTTTGGGACGACAGCAGGGAGATGATAGTGATCTTTTCCATCGCCATTATAATGGTTACCGTGATTTGCTTTTTAGTCTCAATGAGGCTTGCCGGAGCGCTTACGGCGCGTATTAAGATGCTTGATGGCAAAGTAGGGCGCTTGGGTGAAGGCGATTTCAATGTGTTTGATGGCGTGGGGGGCAATGATGAGCTCACACGGTTGGATAACCGCTTAATGGA
>WRLR01000030.1 GCA_009777515.1 Oscillospiraceae bacterium
ATGCCCGTCGACATAAGCTCAATAAAATCACCTTCTTTAAGCAATCTCACCTTCTGCTCATCCATATGCCCCCGGATAATCCTGCAAGAACGCATCGATGGCATCATTGGTCGCGTCGTTTGGATTTTGCAGGATCGGCTCGGATAGGCTGCTGTCTGTTTTTATCGATTCCGCTATGTCGCGGGCAAGGGCGACATATTCGGCGGCATGCTCCGATTCGGACCATGTATCGATGAAGCCATTCACCGTCGCAAGCGTACCGGAATCGACAGCCTCGCTATACGCCGTAAACGCAAGACCCTCTTGCTGCGCGGCATACAGCCGCTCGTACTCCGCAGCCGCTTCGGCGGCGTGGGCGGCGCCCGGCAGCTCCATGTATTCTTCGTACACCTGCAGCGAATCCAACGCGAGCGCATGCGCCCACCAAGCATCGTCAATTTCCGGCAGCTTGGCCGCACTGTCTTTAAACGTTCCCAGCCCCTTATACACATTGTATGCGGCGCGGAACTCCTTTTTATCATATAAGCTGCCCGCTTGGTTGTATATGTGGTTGTTTTTGGCCTCGACGGCTTTTTCCGGCGCGTCGCGGTATTCGCCAAGCGCTTCGTACGCCACCGCGGCTTCTTCGTATCTGCCGTTGTTCGCAAAGTTTTCCGCTCTGGCATACATTATGGGGTTGGATAAAACGCCGTTGGCAAACAGATAAGCTACTGTGGAGACAGCCATTAATATTAACAATAACCTTGCAATTTTTTTCATATCTTCACCTCCAGGAGGTTTGTGTTTTTTTTGTCGCTGCGTGCAATATTGTTTATAGTGGAAGCTGCTTGCTGATGTACTGCGCGCGCCAACCGGACGACGTCACCGCGCCCGGCGATTACATAAGCCCAGCCCCTGCGATAGCTCATGCGTTCGTAGTGTCGATTGCCCATCGTTCGTGTACGGCGCCCAATAACATATAGGTTATTAGAGGAAAAGCAGACGGCCAATGGCCGCCCCTACAGGGGCATAGGCACCCGTAGGTACGTACAGTGTGCGTCCGCGTACCCGGCAGTCCAATAAGGTATACCTTGTTGGATGCTGTACGCGGGACGCCGAGGGCGTCCGTCCCCTAATATTGTATAGGCGCTTGTAGGGGCGGCCTCGGGCCGTCCGCCCGTGCCCTATAAACCTATGCTTTGTTGGTATTTCCGCGCGCGCGCTTATCCGGCTTCGCGCACTATTTCTTTGGCTTTGGCGAGGTCGTCGGACGATATGGCGCGTCTGCCGTCGCTATAGACCAGCGTGTTCAAAAGCGAGTTGTCGCCGGGGTTGTCGGTGACGATCCACACCGCAGCCTGCGTGACGGCGTATGAGGTCCTCTTCTCGTTGCACAGCGCTACGACGCGCCTGAGCTTTGCATTGCTGTCGAGCGATTGCGCGGTGAACGTATTGTTGGAATTGGGTATTGAGCGGCGTATGTTCATGCAGGCGGTTTTCACGCTGACATTCGTCGAGCTGTTCGCGCCCAATGTGACGGTCGTCGGCTCGCGCACGACCATGTTCTGGACGGACGAGCTGCCCGGCGAAAAATAAGTGCCGATGGGTATGGTCACCGTCAGGCTGCGGTTCGCCTTGCTGGTCAGCGTAACGCTCGTGAAATCGATGCTGTTGCCCTTTACTGCAATCGAAATAACGCCCGACGACATGAGCGTTATAAAATCGCCTTCCCTGAGCGAGCGAACCTTTTGTTCGTCCTTGTGGCCGGGGAAGTCACGCAGAAACGCGTCGATTTCGGCGTTGGACACGTCGCTCGGGTTGCCCAGGAGCGGCGCGGACAGGCTGCTGTCCGCTTTTATCGAATCAGCGAGTTTATTAGCTTGGGCGATATATTCGACGGCGTACTCCGACTCGGACCATGCATCCAGGAACACAAATAGTGCCGGTAGCGTGCCGGCGTCGGCTGCTTTTGTGTATGCATCAAACGCCAATCCGTCCTGTTCGATGGCATATAGCCGCTCGTATTCGATGGCCGCTTCCTCCGCATGGGCGGCGTTCGGCAGACTCAGATATTCTTCGCACGCGTCGAGCGACTCCAGCGCTAACGCGTGCGCCCACCAGGCTTCGTCTATTTCCGGAAGCAGGGCCGCGCTGCCTTGAAACGTCCCCAGCCCGGAAAATATGTTGTACGCGGCTTGGAACTTTTTATTATCATACAGCTCTTTAGCTTGGTTGTACTGGTCGTAGTTGTTGGCCGTGGCGCCTTTCGCGGTAGAATCCCTGTAATTGCCCAGCGCTTTATACGCTTTGGCGGCATCGCCGTACTTCCCGTCGGCGAAGAGCTTTTCGGCGTCGGCGTACGGGATGATAAAATCGGTAAGTTCCATGATATATTCGCCGGAGTCCAAGTGCCCGCCCGCGCCCCGGAACGCCTCCAGGGCGCTATTATATTCCTCTCGGACATACATCAAAACGGCTTTGTCATATGACTGCGCGTTAAGGACTTCAATCGCCAGGTCATGTGTCTCCAGGATTTTCGCGCGGGAGTCGCGGAAATCCCCCAGCGCTGCGAATGCAGCGGCGGCTTCATCATATATATCGATGACGGACGACGCTTGCGATATTTGCGATTCCAGCGCCGCTTGCGTCGCTTGCGTTGCTTGCGCCGATTGTGTTGATTGTGTAGATTGCGTTGCCTGCGACGTTTTCGAGGCTTGCGGGGCCTGCGCCGACTGCGATTTTTTCAACGCTTTCGACTCTTGCGTCGCCTGCTCCATCAGTGCGAAAGCCGAGGCATATGCTTTTTCGTCGAGGGCCTCTTTCGATTTATCCGACGAGTCGCGAAAGCCCGCGATGGCAGTGAACGCGCTTGCGGCTTCGTCAAAACCATCACCGCTGCGCACAGCCTGCTCCAGCATCGCTGTCGCGCTTGCATATGCAACCTCGTCGCGCGCGAGCCGCGCCTTATCGGGCGCGTCGCGGTATTCGCCGAGCGCCTCGAACGCCGTCGCGGCTTCTTCGTAGCTACCGCTGGTCAGCAAGGCGTCCGCCTCGTCATACTTGCCGGGGTTAGTAAAAATCCCACAAGCAAACAGCGAAACCGCTATGCCGGCGACCATCAACACCAATAATATCCTGGATAAATATTTTATATGTCTCTCAGATATATATTTCATATGTTTCTCTCCCATATTCGTTTGTTTCTCTCCCATATTCGTTATTTTTAGGCAATTGTGATAGTCGCGGACGAACACTGTTCGTCCCTACATATTGTTGTGCATAAAATAAATATGACTATATTTCGTATGTAATAACTGCTGAACGTCTCAAATACCAACTTTTACAATTACCTAGTTATTATTTATCTGATGCAATACGCCCCATAATTATAGCTGGCGTCGGCGTCCCGTTCATTCGGCCTCGGCGCCCCGCTCATCCGGCCTCGCGCACTATTTCTTTTGCTTTGGCGAGGTCGTCTGATGTGATGGCTCTCCCACCGCCGCTGTATACAAGCGTGCTCAGCAGCGAGTTGTCGCTTGGATTGTCTGTGACGATCCACACTGCCGCCTGGGTGACGGCGTATGTCGCCTTCTTCTCGTCGCAGAGCGCGACGACGCGTTTTAGCTTCGAATCGCCGTCCAGGGCCTGCGCAGAGAATGTATTGGAGGAATTTGGTATGGATCTGCGGATGTTCATGCAAGCGGTTTTTATACTGGTGGTCGTCGAGCCACCCGCAGACAGCTTGAGGGTCTTGGGCTCGCGCACGACCATGTTCTGCACGCTGGTATTCCCCGGGTCGAAATATGCGCCTATGGGAATGGTTACCGTCAGATCCCGGTTTGACTTGCTGGTAAGCGTCACGTTCGTGTTTTCAATGCTGTTGCCCTTGATCGATAAAGATATGACGCCCGACGTCATGAGCTCTATAAAATCGCCTTCATTCAACGCGCGCACCTTCAGTTCGTCTATGTGCCCCGGGAAATCCCGCAGGAACGCGTCGATGTCTTCGTTGGTCACGCCTTTTGGGTTGCCCAGGAGCGGCGCGGACAGGCTGCCGTCCGATTTCATCGATTCCGTGAGCGCTAGAGCAAGGGCGATATACTCGTCGGCATATTCATGTTGGGACCAAGCTTCCATATATTCGTCCAACGCGGGGATGGTGCCTTCTCCGGCAGCGACAGTGTATGCCTCAAATGCCAGGCGCTCCTGCTCGGCGGCATACAGCCGCCCGTACTCCGCAGCCGCTTCCTCGGCGTAGGCGGCGCCCGGCAGGCTCATGTATTCCTCGCACGCTTGCATCGACCCCAGCGCGAGCGTATGCGCCCACCAGTCCCCGTCAATCTCAGGGAGCCTGGACGCGCTGTCTTTAAATGACCCCAGTTCCTTGAAAATATTATACGCCGCGAGGAACTCCTTATCGTCAAGCAAGCCGCCCGCCTGAATGTATAAATAGTTGTTTTTTGCCTCAGCGGCTTTTAGGGGCGCGTCACGAAAATTGCCAAGCGCCTCGAACGCCGCCGCCGCTTCTTCGTAACTGCCGCTGTTCAGCAAGGCGTCCGCCTCGTCATACTTCCCTGGGTTGGTGATTAGCCCGCTTGTATATATTATTGTAACCGCAACGCCGACGGCCATCAGTACCAAAAATATTCTCGCAACGTTTTTCATAAGTCCATGCCCCCCTGTTTGCCGATAGCGCGTTGCGACGCCTGCGCTTCGCGAAACCTGCGCTTCACCGCGCCCGCGCCTCGTGAAACCCGCGCATTTCATACGTCATGGTTTATTTTAAAACATGCGCAAAACATAAATCAACGGATTTTGGGCGTATATGAAAAACTGATACCAAAATGAAATTTTGACACCTTATAATGTTGATAATCATAGGTTATTACATTCGATGTGGGCGACCGATGGATAGTAATACAGTCGTAGGGGCGATTGTTAATCGCCCGCGTAATATGTATAAACATATACGTTTTTATATGTTGCGCACGGGCGATTGACAATCGCCCCTACTTTGGCTGTCTGTTAGACTATAATAAACAAATTAGCCAAAAACACAAATATTAATATGAGCGTTTGTTGACATTATCATATAAATATCATAGAATCTATGAGTCTGCGTTGAGTCTGCATTGCAATGGGAACGCCCATTTGCAAAAACTATATATAACATTTATTAATAAAAGTTTATTAATATCATTGCTTTGTTATTACAATAATTTTTTATAAACAATTTTTATAATTAACAATATATAGAAATTATTAATGTTATACCATGTTATACCACGATTTACCATTTCGCGATTATAAGGGAATACGATATGTCCAACATGTTTCTGTCCTTAAATGCATCATCGCAGCTCAGTTCGCTCCCGAGGTTTTCGAAGCGCTGGTGGCGGCTGCTCGGCAAGATAATTTGGAAGTACAAATTCGTATATATTTTCATGATAGCCCCGGCGCTCTCCCTCGTGTTCCTGTTCCGCTACCTGCCCATGCCGGGCATCTTCCTGGCGTTCCAGTCATTCAAGCCGACCTTCGGCAAGGGCGGCCTTTACGACTTTTTGGTTTCCAGCGATTTCGTGGGCATGAAAAATTTCAACCGGATGCTCATAGAGCCCGGGTTCTGGGTCGCCATGCGCAACACGGTCATCATATCGCTGATGAAGCTGGCGATTGGCTTCCCGTTCCCCATCGTGCTGGCGCTGATGATCAACGAGGTGTATTTCCGCAAATTCAAGCGGGTCTCGCAGACCATCTTCACCTTCCCCCACTTTCTCTCATGGGTGGTCGTCGCCGGCATCATGCTCAACATCTTCGGCGACTCGGGCGCGATAAAGAAAATCTTCGTCTTGTTCGAGCCCGCGCTCCAAAATAACTGGAACTTCCTGTACAACGCGGCGTATTTCCGCTGGCTGCTCGTGTTCGTCGACATTTGGAAGGAGGCTGGATGGGGCACGATACTCTACCTCGCAGCCATCGCGGGCATAGACCAGAGCCTGTACGAGGCCGCCATCGTCGACGGCTGCGGGCGTATAAAACGTATAGTATACATCACCATGCCAAGCATAATCGGGATGGTGGTCATCATGTTCATTCTGTCGGTCGGCAATATCATGAACGCGAACTTCGACCAGGTCTTCAACCTGTACAGTCCCCCGGTGCACCGCGTGGGCGACGTGATAGACACGTATATATACAGGTTGACGTTCCAGTCGACAACGCTAATGGACTACGGGTTCACGACCGCAGTGGGCTTGTTCAAGACCGTCATCAACTTCGCGCTGCTGGTGTCAGCCAACATGATGGCGCGCAGAGCGGGCTATGATGGAATTATATAAATTAAGAATTCCGCCATGGCATTATATAAATCAAGAATTCCGCCACGGCATTATATAGTTGGCAGCAGATAGGGGGCGCATCATTATGTCAGTAGAATCCAACCTGGGCGCGAACCAGATGAATATACGGGTCCATACGCCAAAGGCCAACCGTTTGAAGCATTTCCAATTGATGGACGGGATCATTATCGCCCTGCTGTCCATATTCACGCTCCTCATCATTTACCCGTTCTACAACACCATACTGGTGTCGCTGGTACCGCAGAACGACTATATTCGATCCCCGCTGATGCTCATCCCCAATAAAATTGAGTTCAACTCATATGAGTTTGTGTTCGACTCTCCGATCCTGCTGCGCTCCATGCGCACCTCGGCCCTGTTGATGCTCGTGGGCACCGCATACAATATGTTCCTGACGGTCCTGTTTTCGTATGCGATGACGAAGCCTCTGCCGGGTCGCCGGTTGTTCCGGTTCTTGATGGTGTTCACGATGTACTTCGGCGGCGGCTTGGTGCCCTACTACCTACTGATAAAGGCGCTGGATTTAATGAACACGTTCTCCGTCATGTTCCTGCCATCGGTCATATCGGTCACATATATGCTGATAATATCCAACAGCATGAACAACATACCGGCGGAGCTGTCCGAGTCCGCCCAAATAGACGGCGCGGGCGAGATGCGCATCCTCTTTCAAATAATCCTGCCGCTCTCGCTGCCGATCTTAGCCACATTCACCCTATACTACGGAGTGGAACGCTGGAACGAGTGGTATTCCGCCATGCTGTTCGTGAGCACGATCGAGCTGTGGCCCCTGCAGTACACGTTGCGCAAGATCATTTCCGATGCGAACTTCGTGTCCACGCAAGCCATGACGGGCGAGTTCCGCCCGCCGACATACGCGGAGGGCGTGAAGATGGCGTGCATTGTCGTGACGGTGTTCCCGTTGATGGCTGTCTATCCGTTCCTGCAGCGCTATTTTTTGACCGGCCTCACGGCGGGCGCGGTCAAGGGGTAAAGCGCATGGGGATAAAACATCAATGGATCAATTACCTAGTGATAAAACATAAAATAGGCGATTGAAAAAGTCGCGGACGCACAATGTGCGTCCCTACATATGGTCAATCAATATTCCACATATACTAATGTTGTAGGGGCGAACAGTGTTCGCCCGCAAAATACCGACTTTAACAATCGTCAAAATAAACATAAAACAAAAGGAGGCAAGTGAAAAGAACAGGCAAGTGAAAAGAACATCCAAGTGAAAAGAACAGTAATGAAACCAACGAAACCAACGAAACCAACGAAATCAGCAAAACAATTGCGTGTATTAAACTAAGCAATTGTACGCAACAACAAAAAAACAGGAGGATTAGCACAGTATGACAAAGAAACTGACACGTTATTTAGCTCTGGCTCTGACGGTCGTATTTATCGTCGCCGCGAGCGCGTGCGGGCAGACGGCGCCGGCGGCCACTACGACCGCCGCCCCGGCGACGACAGCGGCAGCCGCTACTACGGCGGCGGCGACCACGACGGCTGCAGCCACGACGGAGGCCGCAGCGGCTACCGGGGGCGTCCAGTCTGACTACGAAAAGCACATCACCATTTCGCACATGGTACTGGACGCGGAGAAGACCGGCAACACCGACCGCGACAGGTATCTGTTCGAAAAGTTCAACATCACCTTCGATTTAATCCCCGTGACGTGGGGCGACTGGTTCGAGAAGGTGCGCGCCATGGTGGCAGGCGACAACATCCCCGATATTTTATGGTGGGACATGAAGATCAACAACACGGCGGAGTACCGGGGTTGGGCGACGCAGGGCGCGTTCCGCGAGATCACGGGCACGGAAAAATGGCCGAACCTCCACGAGCTGCGCTATTCGCTCGATTCTATGGAAAAAATGTTGGAGATCGACGGTAAGCTGTACGGTTGGTCGATATCGCGCAACAACCCCGAATGGCTGCAGAACGCGTATTACCCGCTGTTCGCATATCGCCGCGACTGGGCTATCGAGCTGGGCATGTATAAAGAAGGCGACATGTACACATATGAGGAAATTTTCGCGATGATCGACGCCGTCAAGGAGCTCGATCCCGGCGGCAACGGCCCGGGCAACACGTTCGGTATGACAAGCGAGGCGTGGGCGTTCCCAGGCGTTTACATGGAGATCCTCGGCTACGCGAAAGACCGGAGCAGCTACATTAAAGAAAGCGACGGCTATGTCCCGTATTTCACAACCACGGCATGGCGGCAGGAGTTGAAGTTCGTGGCCGAGATGTACCGCAACGGCTACATCTGGAAGGACCAGATGGTGGTGGGCGGCAGCGAGGGCCTGGACAACTTCAAAGCCGGACGCGCGCTCATGTACCTGGGCAACAATTCGCCCGGATGGTTCTCGGGCCAGTACGCCTCATGGCTGGACGCGGGGACGATAAAAACAAACGACGACCTGGCGCCGCTGGTGCCGCTGAGCCCTGTAGACAACAAGACCATGACGCTGGTACAGACGGAGGACTACTGGACCGTGGCGCATTTCGCATACGATGTGGACGACGAAAAGTATGAGCGCATCATGGACATGTGGGAGTGGCTGGCGACAGAAGAAGGCCGCGCCCATCGTATCGCGGGTATCGAAGGCCAGGACTACGAGAGGATATCGGACACGGAAATTAAAATACTCTGGGAAAAAGACGCTGAGGGAAGCTGGCTCTCCCCTTACAGGGACACGGCCAGGAGCTACTGCACGCCTCCGGCTGCGGTTCCGGGCCCGAACGAAGGCACGAATATGGCCGGGTACATAGCGTTTGAGCCCATCCATCAGTTCATGCAGACATCGCCCGACTACTGGGTCAACCCGCTCAACTGGGAGCTCAGCACGTTTAACGGCGAGCAGTTCGGGCAGTACGGCGGTTTTAGCTCCGAGCAGTCTGACTTTGTAAAGAGGGTGCTGGCTTCGAGCGAAGATGTCGACAAGCTGGTCGACGAATGGCTCGCAGAAATGGAGCCCCGCTGGCGCCCGGTTGCGGACGAACTGAACGCGGAACTAGGATAATATAAGTATGAAAAGGGATGTCGTGATCGGCGGCATCCCTTTTTTAATACAATAATTTATACCAAACAATAGTGAAGCGCCATTTTATATGTTTCTTAATCGGTTGGTAAATTAATAAATACTATTTTATCGAAAGGATCATCCATTATGTACAAGCAGACCGTTTTCCCCCGCTGGCGCGGCTTCAACCTTTTGGGCGTGTTTGTTATGAACTCGCCCGGGCACTTCGACGAGGAGGAATTCCAGCTCATCAGCGAACTGGGGTTCGACTTCGTGCGGCTGCCGCTCAACTACACCTTCTGGATTGACTACAATGACCCGTTCGAAATAAACGAGAGCAAGCTCGACGTCGTCGACCAGGCCGTCAACTGGGGCGACAAATACGGCATACACGTCAACGTGGCGCTGCACCGCGCCCCGGGCTTTTCGGTGGCGAAGGATCGCGTCGAGCCGTTTGACTTATGGCGGGATAAAGAAGCGCTGGAAGCGTTCTCGCTGCACTGGGCCACGCTGGCGAAGCGCTACAAAGGCATCGATAATAAAAAAGTGAGCTTCAACCTCGTTAACGAGCCTGCGGGCGTGGGCCCCGGAGAGCACGAGCTGGTGATGCGCACAACCATCAACGCCATCCGCGAGCAGGACCCAGCGCGCACGGTCATACTGGACGGACTGCAGTACGGCAACGTGCCTATGGCGGACCTTGGCGACCTGTCGAAGGACAATGTGGGCCAGAGCTGCCGCGCGTACATTCCGGCGGGCATCACGCACTTTCGGGCGCTGTGGGTCGACCACAAACGCAACTTCCCCGACGCCCAGTGGCCCGGCGGCTGGGCGCCCAACGGTCTGTGGGATCGCGAACGCCTGGAACGCCACTATGGCGCGTGGGCTGCGATGGCGGAGGTGTTCAACATGGGCGTGCACTGTGGCGAAGGCGGCTGCTTTAGCAGCACGCCGCACGACGTGGCGCTGCGCTGGATGGAGGACGTGCTGGACATCCTCAAAGGGTACAATATCGGCTACGCATTATGGAACTTCAAGGGCGGCTTTGGCATCTTGAATTCCAACAGAGCCGACGTGGATTACGAAGATTGGAAGGGATATAAGCTGGATCGCAAGATGCTGGACCTGCTGTTGAAATATTAAGACATAATCATATAACAGGAGGTGAACGCTTATTATGAAAATTCCGGACTTCCTTCCCGTCGCGGCGCTCACGCAGCGGGACTTTATTTCCACGTTTCCATGGGGCATACGCGGCGACCGAGTGCGCATTATCCAGCAGGAGACGGAGAACGAGCTGCTCTGCGCGGAGGCCGCTGCGGCAATGGCCGTCATGCTGGGCGCGCCCAGTTATTCGGCGGACATCGAGCGGGCGTGGAAGATATATTTGAACTCGCAAAACCACGACGTCCATGTATGCCTCATCGACGAAGCCGGTATAGAGTGGTGCGAGGAGGCGATGGAGATAGCCTCGCAGGTGCGGGCGGAGGCCGGGGCGTATATCGCACGGGCTGCCGGCGGGGACGTCTCCATCAACACGCTGTCATGGGATCGTGGCGGCATCCCCGCTTTTGGTTGCGCCCCGATGGAGCGACCGCCGGAGAGGAATATCAAGCAGCCGCCTAAAATTATAGAAAAGCCGTGGGACGGCAGGTTTTATGCGGGTACGTACAGCGCGCTGCCGCTGCCGGACGGGACTATCGAGATAGAGGTGGGCGAAGGCGCGGGGGCGAAAGGGGACGCAGGGGCGAAAGGGGACGCAGGGGCGAAAGGGGACGTAGGGGCAAAAGGGGACGCAGGGGCAGGTGGGCGTTGCGTACTGGGCTACCTGACTGTGTATAGCGATGGCAAATATTACGACAGCCGCGTCGACAGGCCCGGCAAGGTTACAACATGGCTGCATGGGGACAATGAGGCATCCCATTCAAGTACCGAAACAACTCATCACAGGGCTGATACAGCTCATCCTTTAACCGAAACAGCCCATATGAGGTCTGTGGGCGAGCTGGGAGGCGTAAAATACGACATAAACTTTACTCTGGGCGACGGAGGCATTGATGCGGAGATAGAGTTCGACTATGGCGACGGGCGCAATTTTGGCCCCGATATTGTAGACTTTGAGGCTGAGCCGCGCCGCACGCACTATTTCCAACACGAGCGCAAGCTGTGCATGAACTGGCAGATCGACGGCCACGTATCGCAGGTGCTATACAATTCGCCATTTTTGACATGGCCGATGGGCGACGGCGCGCGCTCCGTAGAGAGCCTTGACGGGCTGATACTGGAGGGTGAGCATTTCGGCGTCGCGCATTTTAACTATGGCCAATACGGTTATGGTTACCGCGCCGAGGACGCGTCATGCGCCCATACGCTGGCGTTTTCTCCGAACGACTACATATATGGCAGGCGCAGAAAACTCACATTGACGGGGCGCCACGCGCACAAATGCCGGTTCGTGCCATACTCCGGCGGCTGGCGCGAGGCAGGGCTCCCCTTGCGTTCAGCGGAATACCAGCGGCCGCCGGTTCACGCGCGCTCAGCCGCAGACAATGTCGTAGTGTTTGGTCGGCAGCCGGATGCGAGCGCAGGGCGGAGCGTCGAGCCGTTTGGGCTTTTGTCCATTTCATCGGTGACCACTATCGCCACCGCGCTATTTGAACGGGAGGGCCGGATATATGCCCGCCTGTGGGAATGGGCTGGGCAGGAAGACAGTGTCACAGTCCACAGCCGGGCGTCGGAGATAGTTGAATGCTCGCACGGGCTTATTCCCGGCGAGCGATTGAGCAATGCCTTTGCCATGCGTCCCTGGGAGATAAAGACCATCGAGCTGCGCGGCGCCATCGATACAGATATGCAGAAAGCGCATCAGATGCCGCTGCCTTTATTTGGATGCAGCTCGGCAAAGCGCCTAGCCCCGGCGCCAAAAGGCTGGGACACGCCCAGCCGTTTCGCCGCGCCGCAAACGGTCGCCGAAACCTTGGGCATGGGTAGCGACGCCGACACCTTGGGAACAAGTAGCGGCGCAGGCGCCGATGTAGGTACTAGAAACGGTGAAGGCGCCGACGTAAGTACTGGTACCGGCGCCTTTGGTACCGGCGCCGTCCTGTATTTCGCGTCAGGCTACCATGATGGCTTCGTGGACCCGCTAAAGCATCCGACGCCGACCATGTTGACCGAACTTGAGCGCACAAAAAAATACGCTGGATATTCCAGCACATGGGAACTGGGTGGGAGCTGTTTTGAGTCGTTAGCCGCCCATAATCCGCAGTTTTTGGATACGCTGCTGCCGTTTCTTAAAGACGGCAGCGTCGAGATCGTCGGCGGTACATGGTGCGAGCCGTTCGGGCTTATCATCAGCGGGGAGTCCAACATCCGTCAATTGCTGTACGGGACGGAAGCCATCCGGCAGGCGCTGGGTCTGGACGTACGCGTCTACAGCAACCAGGAGCACGGTACGTTCGCGCAACAGCCGCAGTTGCTCGCGTCGTTCGGCATCCGCGCCGCAGTCAACCGCACCCAATGGGCGCCCTATGGCTACGAGTCGGGCATCGACGCCGAAGCCGTCCGCTGGGAAGCGCCCGACGGCACGGCTATCATAATGATCCCCCGATACACTTCAATGGACTACAAGACATGCCCTTGGGACGACCGCAACCTGCAGAACGGCAGCATTACCGGGCACTACAGGGTCTGGCGCGTCGAGGAAAAATATGCGCAGATGCTCGGCGACGCGCAGAGGCGTGGTGTTCGCCGCCCGCTGATGACAATGCTGGAGGACATCTGGGAAGAGTCGCTGCGCACAACGGACGAGGAGATGGAATTCGACTCGACAAGGCCATACGTAAAATACACAAGCATCGCCCGCTACCTGAATATGCTGGGCTGCGATATATAGTCGTAGGGGCGGAAGGCCTTTGGCTGGCCGCCTGCTTGCATAAAGCCATACCGACAGAGCATAAAAATGCATATTGGGGATTGCATCGCAATAAAATACAGAAAGGACAGTACTGTGCGCGACGTGACAACTATAAAAAAGAAATGGGCATTTTCACATTTGCCATAGCTTCGTTAATGGCTGTTTGCGCGCAATCTGTGCATGGTCTATTTTATGAGCAATATTAATACCGCTAACGAAATTAATGAAACAACGGAGCGCCTCCGGGCACATGTGACCTCGCAGAACCCGCGCAGCGACGCGGGCGCCGTCATACGCACAAACCAACTGGGCTATCTGCCAAAAGCCCCGAAAACCGCCGTGCTTGCGGGCTATGGCATGTTCCGGTTCCAGCTCGTCGACTGCGCGAGCGGCGAGGTGCTGGACGAAAAATCCGTGCTGGCCCGCGAGGCCGATTTCGGATCGATCGCCGAATACGATTTCTCTAATGTCGAAAAGCCGGGCGTCTATTATGTAAAAGCGGACCCGTTCCGCAGCTACCCGTTTACAATAAGCGGTGGCGCCCTCGACGAAGCGTTCACGCACCCCGTGTCCTATTTCGCGGCGCAGCGCTGCGGCCCCAGCACGACCGGCTACTTCACGCCTTGCCACTGCGAGGACGGCATACGCATGGACGATGGCACGTACCGCGACGTGACGGGCGGATGGCACGACGCCTCCGACTTGCGCAAGTGGGTCGGGGCGACCATCGAGGGCATGGTCGGCCTCGCGATGGTCTACGAACTGCAGGGTGACGTCATAAAACCGGGCGGCATCCTGGAAGAACTGAAATGGGGCAACCGCTACTTCCTGAGCATGCAGGAGCCCGACGGCTATGTGATGGCCCACTGCGGCGGCGACGTGTTCCGGCACTCCGACAGCAACCACTGGACGGACAACATAAAAGGCACCCCGGACGACCGGGTGATCAAGACGACGCCGGAGCGCATGGCTGCACAGATGCGCTTCGTGGCAGCGCAGGCGATGGCGGCGCGCGTCGCGCGGGCGTGCGGCGACGCCGCGTATGGCGAGCGCTGCGTGGAGGCGGGCGCCCGCTGCTTCAGTTGGGCCTATGCGCGTATGGACGAAAATACAACCACCGAAGAACTGGGCGACGGCGCGACGGCGGCGCTGGAGCTGTTCCGGACGACGGGCGAGCGCCGCTTCGCGGGCTTTGCGGAGGACTTGACAGATCGCATCGTGGCGCTCCAAGTTACGGACTACGAGCCCGTACGCGGATTTTTCCGCATCTCGCAAACCAACGCGGATCCGTACAAGAGCATACACGGCGATCCGGCGTCCATCGCCCTGTGCCTGATGCTCGAGCACCTGGGCGACAGCGCCGACGCGCCCAAATGGCGCGAATGTCTGCGCATGTGGGCGATGGAGTACATGCTGCCCATGTCGCGGGGCAGCGGCTTCGGCCTCTTTCCCTACGGCCTGTACACGTGGGACGCCGGCGGCGGCAGGAAGTGCGGCGGCTACTTCTTCCGCTACTTCATGGGCCTTAGGGACCGCATGGAATCCAACGGCACGCCCTGGTGGGTCGGCATCAACGCACACGCTGCTGCGACGGGCATAGCGGCGGCAAAAGCGGCGGCGCTGCTCGGCGAACCGGAACTCATGGCAATCGCACAGCGGCAGCTCGACTGGATTGTCGGTGCGAACCCATTCGACGAGTCGACCATCGATCTCGTCGGGCGCAACCACCACACAGTGTTCGACGCGCACTGCTTCGTGCCGAACACCCCGCGCATCCGGGGCGCGGTGCTCAATGGCATCGGCGGCGACCAGCTCGACATGCCCGACCTGTTGGATGGCTCATACCACACATGCGAATACTGGACGCCGATGGTAGCCCACACCATGTGGCTAGCCGCGCTGCTAAAGAAGATGCTGATATGAATGCCTTCGGCACGCATATAAAATTTTTGTTGACACTGACGCATATTCATGTGGTATAATTCGAATGTATGTTCTATATTTATATATTACATACTAATATAATTAGGGTAGGGGGACAGTAAAATGGCAGAAGTGAAAAAGGTAAAAGTTTGCAAAAAGTGTTCGGGGTTCGATGTGGCGGAGCTTAAAGGCAAAGTCAAGGCGAAGGATCACACGACAGGCTGCATCGGGAAATGTCAGGGCAAATTCCCGGAGCTGGAGGGTAAGGTATATGGGTTTTTGAACGGCGAATTTACCGTATGCGACACAAAAGAAGAATTTTTCGCGAAAATAGCGGAAATCGCATGATTTTCGTATAGCAGTGTTTGAGCGTTTAAGAATGATGTAAGGTAGAAATCGATACGTTATAAATTTTCGTGGGGCGGCGGCTCGGGCAGTCGTCCCACATATCGAACCATGGTTTTGTCGGGCGGACGACCGAGGCGGCCGTCCCTACATATCAATTCTTGGTTTCGTAGGGACGGTCGCCCCGACCGTCCGATCAATTATACAATCTTATCGGTTAATATATGTAGGCGATTAACGAATCACTCCGTGGCTTTTATATGCGTACGCTGCCGTAACCGCCCCAGCCGGGGATTGTGCCGTCTGTGTCCCATAGGTCGAGCCATGTGTTTGCGCCCTCCCATAGAAATACTTGCCCTTTAATCAGTCGGCAGTTGCGCTCCGCGCCGCGCATCATCTCCATTTCCTCATATGTCAGGGGATCCTCTGTGATGCATTTGATGTTAGCGAGGTAGTTCCTCCTGTTCGTTGAAAACGGGATGGGTATCTGCCCACGCTGCGACGCCCATTTTATGCAGACGAGCGCCGGGTGGACGCCGTGGCGCTGCGCAATGTCGGCGACAGCCGGTTGCTCCATGTCTGACAGGTCGTCTGGGGTGCGGTCGCGTTCCGGGCGCTTGGGAGAGCCGATGGGCGAATAGCCGATGGGCTGGATGTCATGATCCATGCAAAATTGGAACAGTTCGCCCTGTTGGAAGCATGGGTGCAGCTCCATTTCGTTGACCGCCGGTTTTATCGCGGCGTCACGCAATATAAGCTTCAGCTTGGGGATCGTCACATTGGACGTGCCGATGTGGCGGACCAGCCCCTCGTACACAAGCTTCTCCAGCGCGCGCCATGTCTCCATGAATTCGTCGTGGATATACGGGCGGGACTCGGGGTTGCGCTCGTCCGGCCCGCAGCCGGGCGGGTGGTAGTTCGGGAAAGGCCAGTGCATAAGATAGCAATCGAGGTAGTCCAGCTTTAAATCGGCCAGCGACTTCCGGCACGCCGCCGCCGCGTCGGCGGGCTTGTGCATGTCGTTCCAGAGCTTGCTCAGGACAAATACGTCCGAGCGCCGCAGGCCACCGCCAATCGCATCAGAAAGTACCTCGCCGATGAGGTGCTCGTTCCCATAGCACGCCGCGCAATCAAGGTACCGGTAGCCTATGCGCAGCGCCTCGGCTACGGCGGCGGCGATTTCCTCGCCCGCGTATGCGTCGGAGCCGAACGTGCCCAGCCCAATGCCGGGTATCGTCGCACCTGTGTATAAAGTTTTTTGCGGCACAGCCGCGACATCTACGGCGTCCGGTGCAGGAACAAATTTCATGGTCATATTCACCTCTTTACCTCACACACATATGGTACACACATTTGGTTGGCTGTGTTTATAATACGGCTTTTTCGCAATATTCCGCAAAAAGGCGCAGGTATATTTTATAGTTGTCCAGCGACACGCCGGGGGGCGTCTGGTGATCGACGGAAGGCACATAGCCCCCCGTTTTCATGACCGGGAGCAAACGCTCAAACTCGCCGCGCATCTCCGCTTCGCCCTTCGACATCACCATTTTATCATATGCACCCATCATCAGCAGCTTCGGGTATGTGCGCCGCAGCGCGGCGACGTCGACGCCTGCCTGGCGCTCCAGCGGGTATATGCCGTCCACGCCCAGCGGTAAGAACCAAGGTATGATCTGCGCCACGTCCCCGTCGCTGTCCACCATGACTTTTATGTTTCGGCTTTTTATGTATGGGACGACACGTTTATAATATGGCGCCATAAATTCGTTGAACATCGCGCGCGACAACATGGGGCCGTGGTTATACGACATGTCCTCTGCGAAGCCGACCATGTCGGGCGTGATAATGGGGAATATTTCTTCCATAACTTTAAGCTCAAAGTCGGCCAAGTCGCTGTTCATGCGGTGCATTAACCGTGGGTAGTCGTAAAACGCCATCAAATGGTTTTCTATGCCGAACAAACTGCGTGGGAACCAAAAGAAGCCGTCGAGCCAGAGGCGCAGGGCGATGTCCCCGCGCGCGTGCCTTTCCCGGACGGCCAGCGCCTCGCCCTTTATGGCGGCTATCAGGGCGTCGTTCAGGATAAGCGGGCGGACAGCGTCGTAGCCCGCCTCGCCAATGATGCGCGGCGCGCCGTGGTATGCGGGCTTCGGGCATTCGGCGGAGATGGTCGTCGCGTTCACGCACGCGAGGTAGTCAAGGCCGAAATAGTCAAACAGATCCGCGTCCTGCATGCCCTCTGGCAGGCCGTCGCCCTGCCAGCGCTCGAAGGTTTTGTCCCACCACCAGGCCCATTCAAACATGGGCAAGCGCCCGGCGGGTTTTTGGAAGTTAAGGACGCTCAGATAACGTTCCCTGGTATTCACATGCCCCCCTGTCTGTGTATGTGTTTCACACATAATACGTAAATATTATAATATTATTCGCCGTAGCTTGCTTTGTATGGCCTTATATATACCTCGTCTGTGTATCCGGTCTCTACCTTTATTGCGTCTTTCATGTATGTGCCCCACGACAGCTCCGGGTAATTGTACTGGCCGTTGATGTGCATGAGCACGTCGCCGTCCAGATGCCCGCCCAATACGACGAACGCGTCTATGCTCACATATGCGTTGGAAGAGCGTATCCCGCGAAAATCGGACGCCGCCCCGGCGACGGCGACTTTTATTGTATGCTTGCCATATGGCAGCCCTTCTATCGTATAGGCCATCTCGCCATACGCCCGCTCATCGCCCCGGATCGCACCGGAACCGCCCATCCGCATCAGGCTGATGCTGCTGCCATGCGGCGCCGGCTTGCCGTCGATATATACATCCGCCATGCCGTACATCACATGCTTTTTTGCTATCCAGCAGACGCCAGTGCCGGTGAAAGCGAACTGCGCGTAGTCCCCACGGATATTGCTGCGTGTCTCGGTGTTTTTATAGCAACCGTATTTGTCGTCGTATTTTTGCCACGAGCCAAAATATTCCACGCGGGGGTCGCGGTCGTCCACATTGAAGTGCTCGTTCGCCGCCAACTGCATCCTGACCGAGTCGCCGCCGTCGGACAGCACCTCCACTCCGTACCTGCTCGCTTGTCTGTATGCCCGTGCGCTGTAGATGCGGCTCTTCGAGGTCACAAAGTCCTTCGTACCGCGCCCGCCCATGTCGAACTGCCCGAACAGGGCGTGGTTGCGCATGTCCTCTTTCCAGTCCCAGGCGGGCGCATGTCGGTACGGTTCCTCCCACGCATGGTCGCCCCTGAGCTTTTTCGCCGTGCCTTCCCTGCGCCCTATGTGGTCATCGGGGTAATAGTCCCACAGCCCGTCCTTGTCCCAAGACAGCCTGTCCACCCCAGAGGGCAGCGCAAAGGTTATCCCGACCTCGGAATAGCCGCCGACGTCTACCCCATACCCCATTGTCTGCCTGCGCGGGGGCGCGTAGGGCATATCGTCGATGGTATAGCTCACGCGCATCAAGCCTTCCGCGTCGATTGCGATCCGGTATGTCAGCGACACCTTGCCATGGCAGCCTTTGACGACCGCCATCGCTGCGCCCCCATCCTCGCACAGCTTGAAGCTGCTGCATTGCCACGGCGCCAGCGCGAGCCCGACCAAATTGAGATGCGGGCCGCTCTTTATGACCTTCTCGCCGCCCGCTTCCAGCGACAGCATCCCCGTCGCGCGGTTGAAGCGATATACGAACCCCTCGCCGGAGACGATTGCGACGCCCGGCTCGACGCTTGCGGATGAGACGCTTGCCCCGCCGTATGTGGACGCGACGCCTGCTTCGCCGGATACGACAGGCGCCTTCCCGGACAGTTCGGGGAGCTGCGCCGTCCTTGCGGTAAGCGGCAGGCGGAACTCGTCGCAGACCAAGCCGGAAGGCTCTATAAATGCCAGACTGACGACGTCGTCGTCGCGCCAAGGCCTTTTGGGCAGCTCGATGCAACCCCTATGGCCCGGCTCTGCGTCCGGTCCGCAAATCTCCCCGAAACTGCCCATATCTGAATTCACACCGCTGCCCCCGACACTCCAGCGGATGGTCAGCTCATTGAGATTTGTATGGTTGTAACGGTTATAGACCGAAACACGTAGCGGCGCGTCATGCCCCGGGTTCCCCAACGCCATCGCACTACTGGGCTCGCTGTGCGCGTTTTCCTCGCCTGGCTCGCTGTGCGCGTTTGCCCCGTCACCGCTCGTTTCAATGCGGATGGGCGAATAGCCGCGCTTGGTCAGCCAAAATTCCGGCTTCTTGCGCCGGTAGCCGTCGATGATCCCCCACTCCGATGTGGAATCGGGATGGTCGCGGCAGAACCACACCTCGTCGATGCCGCCCCAAATCGCCGCGCCCAGCGCGCCCTTTGTGTCATAAATCTTGTCCCAGAACCGTTTGATGCTCTCGCCCCAAAAATCGCGCGAGCCCTCGTCGCGGCGAAGCTCCGAGCGGTTATAGCAAGACACATGGATATACTCGTCGTGCAGCACCGGGTAAGCGTGCTTGCCCTTCCAGCCGCCAAGGGAACTGTTGTCCGACATCAGGTTCGCCGGGGAGTACCAATGGTTGTAGTGGGCGCTCCAGATGTCGACCATCTCGTCCTCCTGCTGCATGTTCACCGGATAGCTGAATATCGTCAGGCGTGATGGGTCTTCCTGTTTTGTGTACTCCAGCATTGCGCGGAAATTGTCGCCCCAGGTGCTTTCGTTGGCAAATGACCACATGATGATGCTGGGGTGGCTGCGGTCCTTTTCTATCATTTCCGCGTACTGGTCGATGAAGTGCGCGAGGAACGCCGGGTCGTCGTGAACCTGATCCTGCCCCTGCCCCACAAAGGAGAGCGAGTTTTCCTCTTCCACATATATGCCGTATTTATCGCATAAATCCAAAAAATATTTGCTCGGGTTGTAGTGGGAGGTTCGCACAAAATTGACGTTGGCCTCCTTGAACAGGCGCACGTCGGCTTCGATATCCTCTTTTGAAATGGTGCGCCCTTTCAGTGGGTGGATTTCCTCGCGGTTGACGCCCCGCAGCTTGATTTCCCTGCCATTGACAAAAACCTGGTCTTCGCGCCGCTCCACCACCCGGAACCCGATATTTTGGCTGTATGTTTCTATGACCTCGCCGCCTACGGACAGCTCGCTTTCAAGCATGTACAAATTGGGGTGCTCGGCGTCCCATTTCATAGGGCATGCTATCGGGAACGCCGCTTCGACGTCCCGCCCGTCCGGGACGCAGATAACGCCCGCGCCCGCGCCTGCGTACGCGTCCACGCCTGCGTCCACGCCCGTGCTCGCACCTGCGTCCACGCTCATGTTCGTGCCCAAGTCCACCGTTTCGCCGCCTGGGCCGGTCAACGCTAGTTTAATTGATACATCCTCGCCCGCACCGCCACAGGAAACTTTAACCATGACGCGCAGCGTCGCGTCCCTGTATTCGCCGTCGAAATCTGTTTGCACATGGACGCGCTCCAGGTGGCGCCGAGGGACTGCGATCAACCGGGCATCCCGTATGATGCCGCCCAGGTGGAATTGGCTGGCGACGCCGAATTGATCGGCCACCCCAACCGTCAGCTCATGGCTGCAGCCCGCTTTGACATGGGCGGTGATGTCCGCGTCCCATGCGTTGAACCCGCCCCAATGGCTGCGGATAAAATGCCCGTCCACCCAAACCCTCGCTAGGCAGTTGACGGCGTCAAATCGGATTTTGACAATCGAGCCCGCAAAATCCTCCGGAATGTGGATATTAGTCTTGTATGCGTATTCGTGCTTGTTCGGAACGCGGATCCCAAGAGCCGTAAGCGTGGAAGGGACCTCGATGTCCTGCCAGGACGAAGGGTCCACGGACGGCTGCCAAAACCCGTCCACTGGATCGGTGTTAAGTTTCCACATGCCAGCAAGCGATATCACCGGCTGGCTGATGCCCGCAACCCGGCAGGGTTCCGGGATCATGACGGGCCTTGGCCAGATTCTTTTGTTTTCAGGCATTTTCACCGCTCCCTTCCAGTTTATCCAGCTTCACATATACGCTTCCGGTATAACCGTCCTCCACCATGATGGGCGCTTTCATATAATTGCCCCAGCAGAGTTGGTTGAAATTCCACTCATTGTTGATGTTCATACGCACCAGCCCCGCGCTTGCGCTATCGCCTGCGCCAACGCTAACACCCGCGACTGCGCTTTCGCAGAAGTTTTCGCTTGCGTAGGTGTTTCCGCCCGCGCCTTCGACGCCGAGCAGCCGGAAACAGTCTATTGCCACATAGCAGTTATAGGCCTGCATGGGCCGGAACTGGTTTGCCACCGGTTGACGCTTCTTTCCCGTAACCACGATGCGCAGCGTATGCTTGCCCGCTTCAAGGCCAGTCACGGTGCAGATATGGTTGCGGTACTGGCGCTCGTAGCCGCGCGACGTCCCGGAACCCATGCGCGGGAAAAGGTCGGCTTCCTTGCGGATCAGATTGCCGTCGACATATACATCGGCCATGCCGTATGTCAAATACCTGGTGCTGATCCATGAAATGCCTGTCCCGTCAAATTCGATTTCGGCGTAGTCGCCAGGGGTGTTACTGAGGGTCTCCGTGTCTTTATAACATCCATGTATGTCCTCATGCCCGAACCAGTTCCCATAGTACTTTACTCGCGGGTCGCGGTCGTCAATCGTTGTGGCCTCGTCCCACAGCGCCTCCATCCGCACTGTGTCCCTGCCATCGGAATAACAGCGCAACGCGGCGCCTGTTTCGCTTATTATCGCGGCAGCTTCGTGCAAACAGGTCTTGGACGAGGAAAAGTCCTTAGTCCCGCGCCCGCCAGCGTCGTCAAAACCATAGAGCGTGTAGTCCAAAATGTCGTCTTTCCAGTCCCACTGCGGCACTACGGGACTGTTCGCATTGAGCCCACTGCGCGCATCACGCCTAACGCGTACTTCGAACCCATCGCGCACATCGCCTACTTCGCGAGCATCACGCCCACCGAGCGCATCAAGCCCTTCGCGCGTATCACGCCCATCGAGCGCATCGCGCCCCTCGCATACTTCATGCCCTTCGCCGCCCCTGCGCCGTTTCTTCCAAGCGACGCCGCCCAGCCTGCCGATATGATTATCTGGGTAATAGTCCCACAGCCCGTCCTTTTGCCAACTCAGCGCGTCGACCCGGCTGGACAGCAAGAAGCTGACCCCGACCTCCGCGTACCCCCCGACATCGACGCCGACCACCATGCGCTTGCTGCGCGGCGGGTTGTACGGCATATCGTCGATAGTATAAGTCGTCTTCATTAACCCGCTGCCGTCAATCTGCATCAGGAAAGTCACCCTGACCTTGCCATACGCCCCCCGCAGCACGACCTCCGCCAGGCCCTCGTTATTTCCGCCCAGTCCGCCCATACTCGCCGAAAGCCCCGACAGCGACCATTCGGACAGCCGCATCCCGACCAGGTTTAAATATGGACCCCCATGGATGATCTTTTCGCCGCAATAGCAACCGCAGGTGATGAGCCCGGTCTCCTTCGAGAACACAAGCGAAAAACATTCGCCCGATACTTCGATGGACCCGCTCCCGTCGATTATCCTGGGAGCCGCCCCCGCCCTCTGCCAATCCGGCAGCATGGCTGCTTCTTTAGCCTGCGACAATTCATATTCATCACACACGATCCCGTTGGGTTCTGTAAATGTCAGGCGCAGCTTAGCATCCGCCGGCACATCGCCCACCCGCATCGTGATGGCGCCTCTCGCCCGAGGCGGCAGGTCGGGCCCGGCTTGCGTCCCGGATTTGCCCGCGATAGACCAGGTTATGGACACCTCATTTAAGTTTGTATGGTTGTACCTGTTATATACAGGGATTGTCAGGACGCCGACTTTGGCCGTCCCGATGGGACGGTTTTCTATGCGGATGGGTGAATACCCCTTTTTTGTATGCCAGTGCTCGGGCTTGACCCGGCGGAATCCGTCGATTACGCCCCACTCCGCGCCGCCGCCCCTGCCATCCCAGTGGACTTCGTCGATCCCGCCCCAAATGGCGCCGCCCAGCGCCCCGGGCGTATCAAAGATATTGTCCCAGAAGCGTTTGATGCTCTCGCCCCAAAAGTCGCGCACCATCGGGTCGCGTATCAGCTCGCTGTGGTCGTAGCACGGGATATGGATGTACTCGTCGTGCAGCACAGGCAGCCTGCCAAAATGCTCGCCCCGGTCGTGATTGTCTACCATGATGGAAGTGTCGGTAGCCAACTCGCCATAGTGTGCGCTCCAGATGTCTGGTAGCTCGTCGTCGTCCTGTATGGTGATGGGGTAACTGAAGATGATCGGCCTGCCCGGATCCTCGCTTCTCGCGTATTTCGCCATCAGGCGGAAATTGTCGCCCCAGATGCATTCATTGGCCAGCGACCAGATAATCACGGACGGGCGGCTCCGGTTCATCTCAATCATCTCCGCAAACTGATCCATGTAACGCGCGGTAAAGTCCGGATCGTCGCTGGTCTGATCCTGCCCCTGCCCCACGAACGAGACGGAGGACTCCAGTTCCACATAAACGCCATGTTCATCGCACAGGTCCAGGAAATATTGGTCGGGGTTATAATGCGACGTCCGCACGAAGTTAACGTTGGCTTCTTTGAACAGCCAAAAGTCGCGCCGAATATCCTCATGGGTCGTGGCGCGCCCGCGCAGCGGATGCACTTCCTCCCTGTTCACACCGCGCAGCTTGACTTCGTCGCCGTTGACATACATCACATTACCGCGTATCTCAATTTTGCGGAACCCGATGTTACGGTTGATGGTGACGGCTGATGCGCCGTCTACCATAAGCTTCGCATCCAGCCTGTAGAGGTTGGGGTGCTCGGAGTCCCATTTCAACGGGGTTTTGATCGCATAGCTGTATTCGTGGTCCAAATCATCGGAAATGTGGATCGGCCCGCCCAGCGGCGCCGCCCGCCCATCCGGCTCTGTCAGCGTCAGCTCCACCATCGCGCCGCCAATTGCCGACAGATCCACCGCCGTGCCGCCGATTACCGACAGATCCACCGCCGCGTCGCCGGGTGTAGTCCCGTCGGATACCGCCCCGCCGGATACCGCCCCGCTGGGTGTCGTACCGCCTGGTGCTGATAGCTTCAGCGCCACGCGCAACGTCGCGTCGCGGTAGTTCCTGTCCAAATCTGTCTCAACATGCATCCGCTCAATATGCAGCGTCGGCAGCGCGTACAAACGCACGGATCGGATGATCCCGCCCATGCTGAACTGCGACATCTCGCCCAGCCTGTCCTGCACCCCTACGGCAAGGGTGTGCGCCTCCCCCGCCGTCACGAAATCAGTGACGTCTGCGTCCCACCCGTTGAACCCGCCATAGTGGTCGCGCACAAACCGGCCGTCAACGTATACCCTCGCATAACAGTTGACCGCGTCTAAGCGCAGCTTGATTGTTTTCCCTTCAAAATCGCAGGGGACAGCGAATTTCGTCTTGTATGCGTATGTCTTTTTGTTTTCAGGGAAGAACCCCTTGACTGTCGTCTGGCTGGGGACGTCTATGTCGTCCCACGCGGCGGGGCTGACCTCGTTCTTCCAATATTCTTCCACTGGGTTGAGTGTGATTTTCCAAACCCCGTCCAGCGAAACGACGGGGCAGGCGACCCCCGCGACATGGTCCGGCAGGGGCGCCAAAACCGGGCGCCGCCAAATTTCGCATGATTTCGAATCCATCTCCATCAGCTATTCTCCTCCTAGCAATATAAACCATATAGGCGATTGTAAAAGACAGTATTTTACGGGCGAACACTGTTCGCCCCTACAACATTTTGTACATGCGTAAAATTGGATGCCCATATGTAGGGACGCACATTGTGCGTCCGCGACTTTTACAATCGCCTAATATAAACCATAGAAAATTGCGAAATGCAAAAATTCGGCGCGCCATCGCAGGGCGCGACGCCCCGCTTATCTAAAATCCGTCGGCGGCGTACTCGAAGTTCCACTGGTCGGTGGGTTCCCACAGCCCTTGATCCATGGACGAAATATGCTCCTTGATCACCTCGTCGTTGAAGTCGTCTATCCCCAGTCCCGGCAGGTCCGGCACATCGATATATCCATTTTCGATGAGCGGCTTGGGCAATTTGGAAATGACCAGGTCGTCCCACCACGGCACATCGTTCGCGTGGAACTCGCATGCCCAGCAGTTCTCCGTGGCCACGCCAATGTGCGCGGCGGCCATGGCGTGCACGGGCGTCGCCGCTTGGTGTAGGGCCATGCGTATGCCGTAGCGCTGCGCTAGATCGCCTATCTTCTTGGACTCTAAAATGCCCCCGGCGGTCAGCGGGTCCGGATGGGCGATGGTTATACCGTTTACATTGAACAGCGGTTCGAAGTTTTCGGCGAGATAGATGTTTTCGCCCGTGCATATGGGAATGTTGACGCTTTGCACGAGCCGCCTCCACTGCTCGGGGTACTGCACGGATATGGGGTCCTCCAGCCAGGCGATGTTGTACTTCTCGATGCGGTTGGCCAGCCTGATAATCTCCTCCACGCCGATGGGCCCGTGGTGATCGGTTGCCAAAGGCACGTCGTAGCCGATGACGGAGCGCACCTCGGACACATACTCCTCCATGTAGTCCAGCCCCTTTTCCGTGATCTGTATGCCGGTGAAGGGGTGCTTTGGCGTGTACCGACGCGCGTCGTTGCGGGCCGAAAAGCGCTCCATCAGCTCGTTGATGTCCTTGGTGTTCCGCACGGCGCGGCGCGCTTCGTAGGCATTGGCTTCCCAAGGGGTGGGGTACAGATTGCGCGAGAGCTCGGACAGCCTGCGCTGCTCCTCGAAAAAGCCCAGCGGAGCGGTCAGGGTCCCCGGCACGCCGTACATCAGGTTGATCCCCAAATCCATCTTCAATATCGTGTAGCCCCGATCCAGCCTTCTCTTCAGCGCCAGCCCCATGTTCTGCCCGTCCGAACGCGAGTCCCTGTTGAACTCGATATCGGTGTCGCAATAAATACGCATTTTATCGCGGAACTTGCCGCCCAGCATTTGGTACACCGGGATGTTGTACGCCTTGCCCGCGATGTCCCATAGGGCGATCTCCACGGCCGAAACGCCGCCGCCCTGCCGCCCCTGTCCGCCAAACTGCATAATGCGCCGGAACAGCATGTCGATGTTGCACGGGTTCTCGCCCAGTAGGCGGCCTTTGAGCATCAGGGCATATGTCTTTGACGCCATGTCCCGCACCTCGCCAAAGCCCACGATGCCCTGGTTTGTGTACAGCTTCATCAAAATGCACGGATAGGGCGCGCCCTCCAGCTCCGCGAAGCGCATGTCCGTGATCTTCAGGTCGGAAGGCCTGGAGTGGGTGTTTACATGGGCCAATGTTTCTTCATAATTGTTTTGCGGCATTTCACTACCCCTCTCTTTAATTAATTGTCAATTATAATCCGCCCCCCGGGCGAACCCCGGGGAGCGGATCATTGTCAAATCATACTACGACTTAAGTATAGTATATACGATAAAGTTTACGTTTTGCCTCATCGCGCGGGCGAATATTTTTCATAGCGCGGGCGAATTTTTATTGCAGCGCGGCTGAATATTTGTCGCATAGCTAAATATTTGTCGCACAGCTGATTATTTGTCGCACGGCTGACTATTTATCACACAGCTGATTATTTATCGCACAGCCAACCAGGCTTCGTACTGGCTGCGGAACTCGTCCATCACCTTTTGGAGACCGGAGGCTTCCGCCTTTTGCCTCCAGTCAGCCACCGACGCGTCGATGTCGGCGACCAGGCCCAACTGCAGCATGGGCCTGAACTCGTCGCGCAGCGCGTTTATGGCGGCCATTTCCGTCCTGACGGACTCCTGGTCAAAGCGGAACGCCATGGCGCCGGGCGCCACGAGCCATTGCTCCTGTATTTCCGTAAAGTCCAGCTCTTCCTGCTCCGCGCTCCACGGCTCCGTGTTCAGCGCCCCTTCGGGAATCACGCCGCGCTGATGGTTGAAGCACCAGAAGCTGGGGCAGAACGGGTACTTCTCCGCCTCGGGGCCCTGCGAGCGGGTGCCGTCGGCGTTTATGATATAGTGCACGCCCTCGATGCCGGCATTGAGAGCCATGTAGACCTCGATGTCCGCCTCGTCCTTTTGCAGGTCGATGAACATGGCGGCGCGCTCCGGGTTCTTGGACGCGGCCGCTATGGCGATGGCGTCGTTGGTGAAGTAGGACATCCTGCGGGGCGTGCCGGGGTGCAGATCGATGACCTCATATGTCCACTCTGGATTGTTTTTTTGCATGTTCTCGGCTGCCCTGAAAATGGTCATGTTCCACACCAGTGAGGCGGACTTCCCGTTTTCAAAGGAGTCGCGGACCTGCACGTCGTTGTTGATGGCATTGGCCGACCAGAAGCCTAAATCGCCCCACCTCTTCATCAGCCGGTAGAACTCCACCATCTCGTCCGTGAAGAACCAATAGCTGAACTCGGACGAGGGCGGTGGCTCGTCATTGCCGGGGTATTTGTAGACTATGTCCGTGCCGGTTATAAAGAACATCTGGTTCGCGTTTCTGGCAAGCGGCCCCTGGAACTGCGAGTCCGCAGATGCGTGGCTCGGGAAGACGCCGTCTTCATTTTCGAGTACTTCGATGAAGTATTGTTCCAACTGATCCAGCGTCGTGATCTCGTCCATGCCGTACTTCTCGCGCAGGTCCTTGCGGATCATGATCCAGCTTTCGCCCTCGAGGCCCGACACATTTTTGGGTATGGCGTGCAGCTTGCCGTTGATTGTGGCCTGCATCAGCGACACGGGGTCCTGGTATTTGACGACGTTGGGCATGTTGGTCTCAATGAACTCCGGGGTCAGCTCGAGGAAGGCGCCCCTGGCGGACTCCTCGGCGTACAGCGCCCAGTCGGCGGTGAACATTAAGTCCACCTGCTCGCCCGCCGCCAAAATCAGGGAGTACCTGTCGCGCCAGTCGGACCACGCCAGGTAGTTTGTTGTGAGCGTGGCGTTGATCCTCTCGTTGAGCAGCACGTTGAGGTAGTCGTGCACGCGGTTCTTGTCTGTCGGCTCGTCGCCCAGGACAAACATAGTCAGGTTGACATGCTGGGAGACGTCGATGCCGTTGTAGGTTTCCGCCGGCCCTGTAGCCGCGGATGCCGTTGTCGCGGCGGCTGCCGCTGTCGTGGCGGCGGCTGTGGTCGTCGCGGCCGTACCGGCGTCGGCGGTGGCAGCGTCCTCGTCTTCGTCGGCGTCGGCATCAGCGTCGGCGTCTGCGTCTGCCGCAGCGGCTGTTGTGGCGGCGGCCTGGGTGGCTGCGGCGGTGGTCTGCGCGGGCGGCGGGGGCGTGCTGCCGCCGCAGGCGGCCAGCGTCCCCGCGAGCAGGGCGCAGGCGATAAGGATGCAAAACAGTTTTTTGAGCATTTCGTTCCTCCTTTTTTTGTTGTTGCGGTTGGTTGCGGGCGACATATGTATCGCCCCTACGTTATGATGTTGCGCTTCCTATGATAATCTATACTTTTTTTGTATAACCTACTCAAGATGCGGACGGTCGGGGCGACCGTCCCTACGGGTGTTATGTGTGGGGCGGACGGCCGGGGGAGCGCCTCCTACCGGGGCGATCGACCCTACGGGCGCCTGTGAAACGCGGACGGTCGGGGGCGACTGTCCCTACGGGCGCTTGCACCGATTTATCCTATCCCTTCACCGCGCCGATTGTGAGGCCCTTTAAAAAATATCTTTGCGCGAAGGGATACGCCAAAATGATGGGGCCGGTGACAATCAGTGTCATCGCCATCTTCATGTTCTCCGCCGGCATCACGGGGACAACCAGCCCGGACAGCTCCGCCACCACGCGCAGGGCTTGGATGCTCCGCAGCATGTTCTGCAGAAAGTACTGCAGCGTGTACATGTTCCTTTCCCGGATGAACAGCATGCAGTCCATCCAGTTGTTCCAATAGCCCAGCGACGTGAACAGCCCCAGCGTCGCCAACAACGGGGTGGCTAGCGGCAATATAAGCTGCAGGTAGATGCGGAACTCGCCCGCGCCGTCTATCTTCGCCGATTCCACGATCTCGTCCGGGATTGAGCGCATATAATTTTTCGCGATGATCATGTTCCAAACCGAGAACATGCCCGGCAGGATCAGCGCGTAATACTGGTTGGTGAACCCTAAATACCTGGTACAGAGTATGTAGTAAGGCGTGAGCCCCCCGCTGAACAGCATGGTGAAGTAAAACACCAGCATGATCGCGTTGCGCCATGCGAAATCTTTGCGCTGCAGCACATATCCGGCCATGCAGGCCAGAAACACAGCTATGGACGAACCGATCACCGTGACCCCAATCGTGTTGCCGTAAGCTCTCGCGATCAGAGCCGGGTTTGTCAGGATAATCTCAAAGCCCTCGACAGAAAACTCTCTGATCCACATGCTGAAGCCATGCACCATAATGGCCCGCTCGCTGGTAAAGGCGGACACGATGATCAAGTAAAACGGGAGGACGCATATTAAGGCGAACAGCGTCAGGAGGATGTAGCCCACTATGTTGAGAACGATGCGATCGCCCGTTATTTTTATGACGTTCCTGCGGCGTACAGCCGTCTGTTGCGAAATAGCCTGTTGCATTACGTACCTCCACTACTAAACAGCACATAGACCGGCGTAGTCCGGCTCGATTTTTTAATTAGATGTGGGGCAAGCCCCACACCCATGCCTCCACTGCTAAAATAGCGCGTAGTCCGGTTCTATCTTTTTAACCACATAGTTGGCCGTCAGGACTGTCAAAAAACCTAAGACGGACTGGAACAGGCCCGCCGCCGCCGCCATTCCGATATCCGACGAGCTCATCAGCAGCCGGAACACATATGTATCGATGACGTCCGCGCGGGGGAGCAGTATACCGTTGTTCCCTATAATTTGGTAAAACATGTCAAGGCCGCCCCGGAACATATTGCCCATCGCAAGCAGGAGCATGATGATCATGGTCGACTTCAGGTGCGGTATGGTTATCCTCGTAATCTGCTGCCAAGCGTTTGCGCCGTCGATCTGCGCCGCCTCGAAAATCTCGGTGTCAATGCTGGTTATATTGGCGAGATATATGATGGTCCCGTACCCCGCCCCCTTCCATATGCTCAGAAACACCATGATGAACGGCCAATAACCGGGGTTGCCGTATACATTGACCGGGTCCAAGCCAATGTCCGCGCGCAGGTTATTGAATACGCCGAACTCGTAGTTGAGGATGTTGTAGACCAGGGCGGAGGCGACCACCCAACTGATAAAGTGCGGCAGGAGCATCATGGACTGGGCGAGCCGCTTGTACACTTTACCGATGACCTCGTTGAGGATGATGGCAAAAGACACCTGCACGAACATCCCGACGACGATAAACGCCAGGTTGTACATAACCGTCATGGGGATCACCGTGCGCGCCGCGCCGGATATAAAGAAAAAGCGGAAGTTGGCCAGCCCGACCCACGGGCTCCCCCATATACCGCCGGCATATTTGAAGTCCTTAAAGGCGAGGACCAGACCGCTCATGGGGATGTAAGCGAAGATTACGATATAGACAAAGGGGATCAGGAGCATCACCAGCAAGGACTTGTATTGAATGAACTGCTTGACAAACAGCTTCCTTCGGGCCGTCAGGCCCATGGGCGCCTTAGCGGCTTTGCTCATATTCGCGTCCCTCCTTAGGTGTTACGAAATAGGCGGCTGTAAAAGTCGCGGACGCACAATGTGCGTCCCTACATATTGGCAGCTAATTATGCAATATACAAAATGTTGTAGGGGCGAACAGTGTTCGCCCGTAAAATGCTGGCTTTTGCAATCACTTATATTACAAAAATAGCCGTCATGCATCTTCGACTATGCATCTGCCTATTGCTATATGGTTAAATAAGATATATAATGCAGCAAGCTAACATTTATTTTTGTACATTATTATAAATTGCTCTTATTATTTTGTCAACTGCCGCGTTGTCAACTGCTCTGTTGCCAACAGCCGTGTTGTCAGCAACCGTATTGTCAATGAATAATTGCGATCAAAATAATACATAAAAACTATAACAATATTAATCCGTATAATTTGATCCCGTATAATTTGACATATAATTTACCTACAATTAAATATATTAAACAATATTAATTATGCAACGACACGTAGGAGCGAACAGCGTTCGCCCGGCGAACAACAATCGCTTTCGGATAGCGCAATCAATAACCGCCCATTATGCAACTATGTAATTATGTAATATAGTAATGTGCACAATCTATACAACAGAATATAGGGCGAACAGTGTTCGCCTTCGATTTTCACAATTTACACAATCGACAGACTATAAATAGACAGACTATAAATATTTAAGGAGTGATGCCATTATGTATCTGCAGGGCGAGCGCGCGAGGCTCTCCGAGTTCTTCGGCTTCGATTGGTATTTCAGGTTGGCGGAGGAGCATGGGGACGAGCCGGGCGACGGGCTTTCCGGCTATCGCCTGGTACAGCTCCCACACGACTGGAGCGTGGAGTACCCTTTCGACGAAAATCATCCAACATGTGGTTCCGGGGGCTATGTGAAGGCAGGGATCGGCTGGTACAAGAAGCGTTTCCGGGTAGATGGCGGGCGCCGGGGCAAGCGGGTTTCGCTGCTCTTTGACGGCGCGTACATGTGCGCGAAGGTATGGCTCAACGGCAAGGAGCTTGGCGATCATGTATACGGCTACACGCCCTTTGAGTTCGACATCACGGACGCGCTGGACTACGCAGGTGAAAACGAAATAACCGTTCGCATCGATAATTCTTTTCAACCCAACTCCCGGTGGTACACCGGCTCGGGGATAACGCGGGATGTCTGGCTGAAATGCGTGAACCGCGACCACATCCCCACATATGGCACGTACATCACGACGGAAGCCGTAGCGGGCGGCGACGGCGCGGCGGGTAGTTACGCATCGAGCGGCGACGGCGCGGCGAGCGGCGGCAGCGGTAATTCTTCAATCGGCGGTGACGCATCGGGCGGCAGCGGCGCGCCAGGCAGCGGCGCATACCGGATCAATATAGCCACAAAGGCCGTACTGACAGGCGAGGCGGTGCTGGCGACGACCGTGTTCGGCAGCGATGGCGCGGAGCGCGGGCGCGCGCAAACGGCGGCATCACCCTCCGGCGAACCAGGGCAGCCCGTTGAAATAGCGCAGTCTTTCGTGTTGCCCAATCCCGATCTCTGGTCGGCGGAGTCGCCCACCTTATATAAAGCCGTATCCACGCTCATGCGCGGCGACACGGTTTTGGACGAATACGAAACCACATTCGGCGTGCGGACAGTGGCTTTCGACAAAGACAAAGGCTGCATAGTCAATGGGGCGCAGGTCAAGCTGAACGGCGTGTGCGTCCACCACGACGGCGGCGCCGTCGGGGCCGCTGTGCCAGCCAAGATGTGGCGGCGGCGGCTCATGCGGCTAAAGGCGATGGGTTGCAACGCCATCCGCTGTTCCCACAACCCGCCGGACCCCGCCCTGCTCGACCTGTGCGACGAGCTGGGCTTCTATGTAATGGACGAGGCGTTCGACGAATGGAAGCTGCTCAAACGTAAGGTTTTCGGTAGCAACACCCACGAAAGTCGAGGCTATTCCGAGTGGTTCAACGAGTATCATGTGGCTGACATCGAGGCCATGCTATACCGCGACCGCAACCACCCCTCCGTCGTCATGTGGAGCATCGGCAACGAAGTACCGGAGCAGACCGCGCCGGACGGGCATACCATCGCCAAAAAGCTGCAGGACATCTGCCACCGGCTCGACCCGACGCGCCTTTGTACACAGGCCTGCGACCAGATCATGGCGGAGCCCCGCCGCGCCACCGACGCATTTTTGGACACGCTCGACATCATTGGCTACAATTATACGGGACGGTGGAGGACGCGCGCCGAGACCCTGTATGACGACGACAGGCATGCGCACCCAGGCTGGCTGCTGATGGGCGCGGAGAACCCGTCTGCGGCGGGGCGGAGGGGGGACTACCGCCTGGATATGCCCACCGACTCCTGGCGGCGCGCCTACTACGCGGCGCCCGTAAACGCCGGCAAACTGCTCCGATACACCATGGCGCACGACTATGTCATCGGCGACTTCATGTGGACGGGCATCGACTACCTGGGGGAGGCCCACTGGCCGGACAGGAGCTCCAGCTCCGGTGTGATCGACACCGCAGGGTTCCCCAAGGACCACTACTATTTCTATAAAAGCATTTGGGACCGGGAGTCGCCGTTCGCCCATGTGTTCCCGCACAGGAACCTCCGAGACCTCCGGGACGCCTGGGGCCTGGACATCCCCGACGGGGCCATTATCCCGGTGCTGTGCTACACTAACTGCGAGCAGGTGGAGCTGTTTGTGGACGGAAAGTCATATGGCAAAAAAGCATATAGCTACCCCCTGTACGGCATGACGGAAACATACGCGCACTGGGACAAAAGGCCAGTCGCCGCCAACACAGACGATATGTTCCTGTGCTGGGACGTGCCGGCCGGCCCGGGCGTTATCGAGGTCGTGGGCTATATCGACGGCAAGGAAGTATACCGCCACAAAGTCGAGGCAGCCGGCGCGCCTGCCGCACTCCGAGTGGAATGCGACAGCGGCTCGCTGCTCGCGGACGGACGCGACGTTGCGCACATCGAAATCGCGATTGTGGACGCAAACGGCTTGTTGCACCCTGCGGCTACTAACGCCGTGACTGTCGACGTGGAGGGCGCGGCGGAACTGATCGGCCTGGACAATGGCAAACCGGACAGCCACGAGTCCTTTAAGGGGCGCACCATGAGCGCAAACGGCGGGCTGCTGCTGGCGGTAGTCCGCGCAAAGCGCGGGCAGCCCGGCGGCGCCGTAAAAGTTACCGTCAGCGCCGACGGACTAAAATCCGCCATTGTCGAGTTGTCATTAAAATAGAGGAGGGCGCATATGTATGAATTTGATATATATCGCAAAATAGAGGAGGGCGTATATGAAAAAATTTGAAATGAACCGCAATTTCGCCGTGGGTAGCGACATAAGCTGGTACCCGCAAATGCGAAAATCGGGTTTTGTGTTCAAGAACAAAGAGGGCAAGGAGCAGAGCCTGCTTGAAACACTGAAAGAATTCAACCACAATGCCATCAGGCTGCGCACGTGGGTCGGCCCGTCGGACGATCCTCAGAGGGGCCACTGCTCCGCGCAGGAGACGATGGAGTTCGCGGTCAAATGCCACGAGCAGGGCTACCGGATCATGCTCAACTTCCACTACGGCGACACCTGGTGCGATCCGGGCAAGCAGGTCAAGCCAAAGGCCTGGGAGGGGCTGGATTTCGACGGGCTGGTGAAGGCGATGCACGACTATACCTATGATACCGTCAAGCTCCTGGTCGACAACGGCGTCGTGCCGGAGTGGGTTCAAATCGGCAATGAGATTGACCCCGGCATGATGCTGCCCGACGGCAGCACCGACGATTTTGGCAAACTGTCCCGCCTGATCAGCGCGGGCCACGACGCCACCAAAGCGGCGTCCCCCGCCAGCAAGACCATGGTGCACTTGGCAGCGTTCGCCAACGCGGACTTCTGCATCAACTATTTTGAGAACCTGGAAAAACACGAATGCCGCTATGACATTATGGGCTTCTCCTTCTACCCTTGGCATTTGAACAGGCACCGGGGCACGACCTACGAGGAGGCTGTCGCGAGCTGGAACCGCTCAATAAAAGAAATCCCCGAACGCTTTGGCAGGGAGTTCCAAATAGTCGAGATCGGCGGCGAGGACGTGCGCGAGGAGGAAAGCTACAAACTGATGATGGACGCCATCGAGTCGATCCACAGTCAACCGCTCTGCACGGGGCTGTTTTGGTGGGAGCCCGAGGGCGCCCGCGTCTGGAGCGGCTACCCGCTGAGCGCGTGGCGGGCGGACGGGACGCCGACCAAAGCCATGGACGCGTTCAACGCGATAGGGTATTGAGGGGGGCGGCTTGTGAAAATCACGGATGTAAAGACCTTTTTGGTGGATGGCGGGTTTCGGCCCTGGACTTTCGTCAAGATCGAAACGGACGAAGGCGTCACGGGCTGGGGGGACTGCACCGACTGGGGCAGCCCGGAGCCGGTTGTAGCCATGGTGCACCGCCTGGGCAGATTCATCATCGGGCGCGACCCGCTCAACTCCGAAGCCATTTGGTGGGAGCTGTCCGCCTTTTGCGTGCGCCACGCGTTCGGCATCGCCCACAAGGCCATCGCCGGCATCGATTCCGCGCTCTGGGACATACGCGGCAAGGCATACGGCGTCCCCGTATACCAGCTCCTGGGCGGGAAGCTGCGGGACAGGCTGCCCCTCTATTGGACGCATTTCGGCACCATGCGCGTGCAGTTCCCGGACGTGATCGGGCAAGAGCCCTTAAAAAGCCCCAGCGATCTGGCGGCGCTGTGCAAAGAAGCGAAGGGCTGCGGCTACACTGCCGTCAAGACAAACATGGCCGTGGCAAAAGCGCTTGGGTTTGACGTGCCGCCTCTGAACTTCGATTTTCCACGGGACGGGATGCGCTCGCTGATCCGCGCCGTAAGCACGCAAATGGAGTTTATCGGCCAGGAGCTGGGCCCCGACGTTGAAATGGCGCTCGACGTGGCCTTTTCTTTCAAGCTTGCCGACGCCATCCGGCTGGCGAGGGCGTTGGAGCCCTTCAATATGATGTGGCTGGAAGCCGAAACCTTTGACTTCGGCGCGTTGAGGGCGCTGCGCGAGCAAACGTCTACGCCGCTGTGCATAGGGGAGAGCCTGTTCGGAACGGCTCAGTTCAAGCCCCTGCTGGAGACATATGCCGTTAGCATCATTATGCCGGACCTGGCTTGGAACGCGGTCACAATGGGCAAACGCATCGCAGACCTCGCCCACGCGTACGATGTCCTTTACGCGCCACACAACTGCCACAGCCCGCTCACAACGCTGATTTCGGCGCAGGTCAGCGCGGCAATACCCAATTTCTTCAGGCTGGAGCTGGACGTGGACGACGTGCCCTGGCGGGACGACATCCTCACCCACCCCTTCGTGATCGAGCGCGGCGCCCTGCTGGTACCCGACAGGCCGGGTCTAGGCGCCGACCTGATAGAAGAGGAGCTGCTGGCACACCCCGCGAAAACATACACCACGCGATAAACCGGGCTCGGCTATAAAACACATTAATAAACAGCGCTGCATATAAAAATACTTCGCCAAAACAATGAATTTTCAATATGTTTTGGCGAAGTATTTATTATGCGGTAATATAATCCATTCGTATAATAACATGCCTGTATAATGAATATTTCATAAATATACACGCACATCCTCTGATGATTAAAATTGAATAAGCACTGCTCATGCCATCGATGTAAAATATAATGGATGAATATGTAAAAAAATTTTACACATGATGTTGATTTATATGCGCAGATATGTTATAGTTGTTTTAGCAAATCAGAAGGGAGCAGAATCATGAGTAGGAACTTTTCAAATAATATTGAACAGGCACGTTTGGCGCGTGGCTATACACAGGAACAAGTCGCCCACGCTATAGGTGTTAGCCGTCCTACATATATAAATATCGAGGCTGGTAAAAAAGACCTTACCTTACGTCAGGCTGAAGCTCTATCTTCTATGTTGCGTATTAGTATGGATGACATATTAGGCTTGGCTGACGGATCATCAGTATTTTCTGATGTCAATAGGTCTACCGAAAAATATAAACAAATAATACTGAACTCTCTCAAATACGGAGCCGACGATGATGGGAAAATCACAAAGACGAA
>WRLR01000031.1 GCA_009777515.1 Oscillospiraceae bacterium
CCGATCGGCGTGTTGGATCGGGCGGAGGCGGCCTTACATATGGCCACCCCGCTCGGTTTGTATATTGAGGACTATTCCGATCTCGAGTCCGCCGTGCGGGCGGCCGGCGGCGTCGACTTAATAGAAGATGCGCTCGCAAACAAAGATCGCGGCGCGGCGCTTGTGCATATATATTTCCCTCCGCAGCAAAGCGCTGCGCAATGCCTAGCCGAAGTCAAGGATCGGCTGGCCCGTGCGGGGCTGGTGGAGTCTGCAGGCACGGGCACATGTACAGGCGGCACGGGCGGCGACAGCGGCGTCGGCGGCGAATGGTTTATGGTACTGGCGGCCAACGGCATTGCAGAGGAGGACTGGGCCAATAATTGGAAGCAGTATTTCAAGCCTCTGCGCGTCGGCAAAAGTATATTGATAGTGCCGCAATGGGAGGATAGGCTCGCATTGCCGGACATGCCGTTATATGTCGGCGCAAAGGCGATTGTCAGCATAGATCCAGGCATGGCTTTTGGCACCGGCGGGCATGTCACGACTCAGATGTGTCTCGAATTGATCGAAGAATATATGGAAGCGGCAAGCAAAGCGGAAACGTCGGACGGTACAGACGTATCGAGCGCGCCGGGCGCGTCGGGCACTACGGGTGCGACGGGTGCGACAGGAGCTACGGGCGCGTCGGGTGCGTCGGGCGCTACGGGTACAGCGGGCATGCCAGGTGCGTCAAGCGCTACGGGTACAGCGGGCATGTCAGGTACGTCGGGCGATAAAAGTTCGACCCGGCATGTCGACATGCTTGACGTCGGCTGCGGGAGCGGTATACTCTCGATAGCAGCGCTCCTGCTCGGGGCCAGGGCCGCGCAAGGCGTGGATTCTGACGCCTATGCGGTGCAAAACGCCGAGACCAATGCAAAGAACAATGGCGTCGCGGACAGGGCGCGCTTTATGGTGGGCAACTTGCTGGGCAGCGTATGCGGGCAATTCGACCTGATTGTTGCAAATATTGTCGCGGATGTGGTCATCAGGCTTTTACATGATGCGGGGCGCTTCCTCCGCCCGGGCGGCGCACTGATCTTGTCCGGGATAATAGAGGAAAGGGAACATGAGGTGGTACGTGCAGCCGCAAGCAACGGTTTTGCCGTCGCGAGAAGCCTCCGCTCGGAAGGTTGGGCGGCCATGGCTCTGCATAAAGCCGGACACGGATAAAGCCCCTACGCAACCTGCGCATTTCAAATGATAGCATGTAACCAACAACTATAATTTATTTTTTATTCATATGGAAAACAATCCCCCCCGCATATTTTTCGATAAAAACCATATGGTAGGCGACGAAATATATTTGGCCGACGACGACGCCCGTCACCTCGCAACGGTACTGCGCATGGCCGAGGGCGAACATATTATCGCCTGTGACGGCGCAGGCGCCGATTATCTGTGCGTGCTGACGGATATGGGGCGAGGCGGCGCTGGTAGGCCTCGGGCGCGTGTTTTACGCATCGGCGCATGCGCAGGCGAGCCAAGCGTCAGGGTGTCGCTCTATCAGTCGCTACTAAAATCCGAAAAGTTCGAATTCGTCATACAAAAATGTACGGAAGCCGGGGTACATACAATCATCCCTGTCGTCAGCGAGCGCGTCCAGTTCGCGGGTAGAATGAAGGGCGAGGATGGCGTAAAGCGCATGGCGAGGTGGAGGCGCATAGCAAAGGAGGCAGCAAAACAATCCGGCCGAGGCATCATCCCCGAGGTGCGCGACTGCGTAGACTTTTCGGAGGCTGCGCGCGAATGCGGTCAGCGCGTAAACGAATCGCCCGGCAACAGGCTCGCCATCGTTATGTATGAACGGGAAAAAAGCGCGACTTTAAAATCCAAGCTGGAAGCATATAAACAAAGGATGCTGGCAGTTGTACCCGGACATGCGCCTGCACCGCCGAACGGCGACGGCAGTGCGCGCACCATTTGCGAAATTTCGCTATTTGTCGGTCCCGAGGGCGGGTATTCCGCCGACGAGATAAACTGTTGCGAGCAGCACTCCATATCCGCAGCAACTCTGGGGCCGCGCATACTAAGGGCCGAAACCGCAGGCCTGGCTACGCTATGCCAAATCATGTACGAATTCGAACAATAAACAAAACCCCGCTCCAACCCCCGTTCATATCGTTTACTATCAGTACCCCATTCGCATGGGATCCAGCCCCATTCGTAGGGGGCGCTGTCCTCAGCGCCCCGCCCGCTTTTTCGCCCCTCGAAATCCAACAATTTATACGTTCCTACAATGGCATAGAGGTCTTATTTATTTATATTATTTGCATTTTTGATCATTTCAAAATAAAATATGTCTGCAAACCGTCATGCAGGGCATCCCGCGTACCGTGCGTGTTGTGCGCGGCGCACAATCAATCATGGCGGCAGAGATAATTTTATAGTCTGAAATAAATGTTTATTCTTTAAGAGGGGGTTTTTATGCATCGTATTTTTAAGGGTAATATTGCGCTTGTACTAACCATAGCAATGATTGCCGCGTTGCTCGCGGCCTGCGGCGGCGGGGGCGGCGGGGGCGCCACCGAAGCTGCCACAACTACAGCCGCGCCGGCTACGACAGCGGCGGCAGCCGAGGCTGCGGCAACAACGGCGGCTGCGGGTCAAACGACTGCGGCAGGGGCGACGACCGCAGCCCAGGCGACAACCGCAGCCCAGGCTGCTGCGGCGGACACTGGCGAGGCGATCCCGCCGCTGACCGACCCGCTGGCGAACACATTCCGCTCGTCGCAGATTGTCAAGACGCCGGGCAGCGTGACTTTGACCTATGCCATCAGCCAAAACGCGAACGTGTCCAGTTATGAGGACAACTTCATGACGACCTGGCTGCAGGACCAGACGGGCATAAACTTAAAATTTGAATTGTTTCCGAGCCAGGACGCCCTGACCAAGCTGGATTTGATGGCCAGCTCCGGCGACCCGCTGCCCGACATCATCACATTTGGCATGGGCGACAATACCCGCGTTTACAACTACGGCGTCAATGGCGCCATAGCCCTGTTGGACGACTATTTCGACAGGCTCAGCGAGCCGTACTACGAGCGCTGTGAAAAGCTGGACTGGGACTGGGACGACATCCGCAAAATGATCAAGAGCGCGGACGGGCACAACTATACGATACCCTACAGAGACAACAACCTGGCCAACTATTATTCGCTGCGCGGCTTTATCAACCAAACATGGCTGGACAAGCTGGGGCTTGAGCCGCCGACGGACTACCTCGAGCTGGTGACCGTGCTTACGGCTTTCCGCGATCAGGACCCCAACGGCAACGGGCAGAACGACGAGATTCCGATGATGGGCGGGCAGGTCGACGGGACCGGCACCTGGCAGGCCGACGCGATAGGCTACCTCACAAATATGTTCATTTACAACAACGACTCGGGCGACCGCAAATATTACCTGCCCTTGACAGAGACCGGCGGCAAGATAGACGTGAGCTACGATAAGCCGGAGTTCCGCGAGGCGCTTATCTACATCAACAGCCTGGTCAAAGATGGCCTGCTCTCGCCCCAATCCTTCACGCACGACAATTCGCAGTTCTCGGCGCTAAAGCGCGCGGACCCGCCTGTGATCGGGCTGGTCGTCACCGGCGGCGCTGTAGACCTCTACTTTGAGAACAGCACGGACGAATACGTCCCATATGAAATCATGAAAGGCCCGAACGGGGTGCGCTGGCAGACGGCGAGCCTCAACGCGCCCAGGGGCAACTCTGCGATCAGCGCGGACTGCGAACACCCGGAGATAGCGTTCCTGCTCCAAAGCTATCCCGTACTTAACGACGACGCGTATGAAATATTTTTTATTAACCGCTGGGGCATACCGGAAGTCGACTGGCGCTACGCGGAGCCAGGCGAAAAGAGCATGTTCGACATGGAGGGCTACCCGCCCAAGCTAAAGCTCATAAACAGCACATGGGGCGCGCTCACCAACAGCCACTGGCAGGGCGGGATAGGTTTTGCGAACCTGGTCAGCCCGCTTGATCTGATGGAAGTGTTTGACGGGAACCCGGACAACGACGAGTACCAGTACGCGGTTAACTATTCATACAACAAGCAGTACGCGCCCGCTTTTGAGTCGCTGGTGCCGCCCCTTGTATATACGATCGAGGAGTCCGACCAGTGGAACGAGGCGCGCACCGTGCTCAGGACCTATGTGCTGGAGGCGCGGTCGCTGTTTGCGATTGGGCAGCTCGACCCCAACAGCGACAGCGACTGGAACAGTTTCCTCAACGAGCTCAACAACTTGAACTATAAGGAACTGATGGCGGTCGATCAGATAGCATATGACAGGATGATGGGTAATTAGCGGCCAGCCAGCCAGACAGCCAGACAGCCATGCAGACAGCCGCGCGAGCGGGCGCGGGCGCCGATGCGCACCCGCCCGCGTGCAGTCGGCTCTGTGCGAATGAAAAGGTATCAACGATGAAAACGTCGAAATTACAGCGGTTGGGCAAACAGGTCGCGGGGCATTACCAGCTCTACATATTTATGCTGCTGCCGCTCGCCTACCTTATAATATTTAATTATACCCCGATGTTCGGCGTCCAGCTCGCATTCAGGAAGTTTACCATCAGGCAGGGCATATGGAACAGCCCGTGGGTCGGTTTAGACAATTTTGTAAAGTTTTTTACCTCATATATGTTCCCGCGCGTCATGAAGAACACGTTGACGCTCTCGGTTTACGGGCTTTTGGCAGGGTTCCCTCTGCCGATCATATTCGCGCTCGGGCTCAACACCATCCGCAACCAGCGCTACAAAAAGACGGTGCAGCTTGTCACATACGCGCCCCATTTTATTTCCACGACTGTACTCGTTGGCATGCTCATGGCTGTGCTGAACCCCAGGAACGGGATTTACGCCGCGCTGTGGCAGTTCCTTTTCAAAAGGTACCCCAACGACCTGTTCGGATCGGTCGAGGCGTTCCCGCATTTGTACGTTTGGTCCGGCATTTGGCAGTCGCTCGGGTGGAGTGCGATCATATACATCGCCGCGCTGTCGACCGTGGACATGGAACTGCACGAAGCGGCGCAGATCGACGGCGCAAGCCGCTTTCAGCGCCTGTACCACATTGACTTTATGTGCATCCTGCCCACCGCGTCCATATTGCTGATATTGAGCGCCGGGACCATTATGAGCGTGGGGTTCGAAAAGGCGTATCTTATGCAAAACACAATCAACAAATCGGCGAGCGAAGTCATCTCGACATATGTTTACCAGGTCGGCCTAACGGGCAGCACCGACTACTCTTACTCGACCGCTATCGGCCTGTTCAATTCAATCGTAAATATGTGTATGTTGCTTTTGGTCAATTTCATAACCGGGCGGCTCAGCAGGACGTCGCTGTTTTAACGGCGGCGGAAAGCCGTCAGAATAAATAATGGGAGATTCGCGCATGAGTGGTATCGGTGCAGGTATGCCGGGGAACTTATCGGGCCGCGTCCGGCGCAAGGTGCGGCTGTCGCTTGGCGACAAGGTGTTCTACAGGACGACGGAGGTAGTCATCACGCTGTTTTTCCTCATCGTCCTGTACCCATTGATATATGTCGTGTCGTCGTCTTTTTCCGGCGGGCGGGCTGTCCTTGCGGGGCGGGTGGTTCTGTGGCCGGTGGACTTTGGCGTCGAAGGCTACAGGATAGTCTTCCAATATAAAGAGGTGTTCCGGAGCTTCTTTAACTCTGTGGGCTATACCACGCTTGGTACTACGATCAACATCGCCATGACTATGATGTGCGCGTACGCGCTGGCCCGCAGGACATTGCCGTTCCGGAACATTTTTATGTTCCTCTTTACGTTCACGATGTTCTTTAACGGCGGCATGATTCCCAACTATATGCTGATCCGCAACCTGGGCATCATGAACACGGTTTGGGCGCTCGTACTGCCGGGGGCAATCTCTGTATACAATATGATAATCGCACGGACATTTATGCAGTCCACCTTGCCCAATGAAATGCTCGAAGCCGCGCAGATAGACGGCTGTAATGACGTCCGCTTTTTTTTCCAGATGGTGCTGCCGCTGTCAAAGGCCATCATCGCCGTGCTTTGCGTTTATTATGTGGTTGGGCACTGGAATTCCTGGTTCAACGCGTTCCTATACATTAACGGCCGCGAGAAGTACCCCCTGCAGCTCGTGCTCCGCGAGATATTGATTAACAACACATTCGACGCGAACAGGCAAATGGATCCGGAGCTCGTACGCAGGATGCAGGGCATATCCGATCTGATGAAGTACTCGCTGATTGTCATAGCCTCGACGCCGATGATGCTGGTGTACCCGTTTGCGCAAAAATTCTTTGTCAGGGGCGTCATGATCGGGTCGATAAAAGGTTGACGAAGGCTGATGAATGGCTAATGGAAGGCTGATGGAAGGCTGATGAGAGGCTGATGAGAGGCTGATGAAAGATAGACGTGGCTAACGCAGCAACGCGAGCCAGGCGAGCGATGGGATCGGCAGAAGCGGCGGGCGCTTGTTAAACTGCTGAGAAGTATGCTATAATTTTCACCGATCGGACGATGATCCGGCGTACATTTACGACTGGAGGGCGCATATGCCTTTTTATGATTTTCGCTGCGACTGCGGCAATGAGTTCAACGTTATGGCGCGGATGAGCCAGCTTGAAGATAAATCTATCGAATGCCCGGACTGCGGCTCCAACGATTTGCACAGGGTTTATGGCAGCGTCAATGTCATATCGTCGGCTAGCCGCAAGGAATTTGAGTGCCCGAACGCGCACCTGTGCGGCGCTCATTGCCGCCATTGACGCGCGGGGCGGCAATATATTGAGATCCATATACAGATTTATAAAAGTCTTGCATGTCAAATCGGCGCTGTACCTATATATTTTTATTATCATAACCGCAGGCGCGCTGGCACTGCATCTTTTCCCCGTGGTGGAAATGGTCGCCGGGCTTATTGAATTGGCCGACTCGAACGCGTTGACAGGCGTCGTTTCCTTCGCACAGTGGATACTCGCCGACGACGTAGCCCGATATACATTTATGCTGATTATCGCCGTGCCGGCGCCGCTCGCGCTGGTGTGTACCCTGTTGTTCGCGGGAACCTTCGGCTCCTTCGCCAGCGGCATGGAAACGTGCTGCGGATACCCGGCAAAGGCAGGCATCGGGCTCCTTGGCGGATACAAAAAAATGTTTGTCCAGATTTTTATGCTCTTTTTTGCGGTTTTTGTATTGTTGCTGCTGATCATATTCGTTTGGATAGTGAGCGCGGTTCCGCTCGCTGTAATTAACGAGCTTGAAAGCCGCGGGTTGATCCAAACCGCCATTCTAAACGCGTCTCTGGTGCTCACAATCCTCGTCGTATACCTGGGACTGCTGTACTTGCGCGTATATGCGATGTCATTTGTCCCCGCGCTCTATTCAAACGCCCGAAAACCCCTTTCCTCGGCTCTCGCTTTTGCGGGGCGCAGTTTTTTTCGAGTCGCAAAATATTTTTTCGCAGCCGACGTTGTTTTAGTATTAATTGTGTCGCTGTACAACTATCTTGACAAGGCCATCTATATGCTGCTTGCGAACTGCCTCATATCCTCGTCGCTGATATTCATGCTGTTTTATGTAATGTTCAACACGTACGCGGCGGAAGGCTACGGATATGACGGGTATAGCGACAGATATGGTGGTTTTGCGGGCGGGGGCGAACTGGCGGGCAGGGGCGACAAGGCGCATCGCTTCGTCACTGACGGCGGCGCCCGGGATCGGTATTAATTGTTTTTGCTGTTTTTGCTTAGTTTTCATAATGTTTCCATAATGGTTAATATAAAGGGTTAAAGCCGAAATGCCGGACAAGAAGGAGCTCCTATACAAAATATGCATGTCGCTGGTCATAGGGGTCTTTATCGTTGCGCTGTATTTCAACAATGAAGCGACGATTGACAAAATGGCCAGCGCGAGCAGGGAGCGCGCGGAGATGGACGCCGCGCCCGACGCGGAAGCCGAAGCAGGGTCCGGAGCCAGTATCGGCGCAGAAGACGAGATCAGCGGTGGCATTGAATTTGAGATCAGTGGTGGCGTCGAAGTTGAGACCAGCGGTGGCATTGAAATTGAGATCGGCGGTAGCGCCGAAGATGAGATCAACGGTGTCGCCGAAGTTGAGACCAGCGCAGGAGACCAGAACCCAAGTCGGGCCTTTAATTTTACGTTATATGGCACGGACGGGCAGGACAGGGAATTTTCGGACTACCGGGGCAGGGCTGTGTTCATGGTCTTCTGGGCGCAGCAAAACGAAGATTCCGTCCGACAGATACAGTCGTTAGCCAACGCTATAAATGAATACGGGCTGGGCGGCGAAGGGGATGCAGGCCGGGACGCGCCGGCGTTGATTGCCGTTTGCGTCGGCGACGGTATCGAAACCGCTGTTGGCGGCGCCGACGTTGTCGAAACCGACGTTGTCGGTATAAGCAGTATCGCCGAGTTCGATTCGTTTATCGATGTGGGTGGCCAGTTGTCGGGCATGTTCCTCGTCGACGAGTGCCCGGCGACATATATATTTTATCCGAATGGCGAGCTATGTGATTATCAAAACGGATATTTCGACGGGCGGCGGTTGGAGCGACTGCTCCGCCAAGTCGCACCGGAGTCTGGGGGGTAGTGGAATATGGGCAATTATGGTGATGTGGCCGGATTTATCGGGCTGGGAATAATGGGCCGCCCGATGGCGGAGAACCTGTTAAAGAAGGGCGTCAAGCTATTCGTAAATGATGTGCTGGAGGCGCCGGTGGCGAAGGTCGCCGCCCTGGGCGCTGTACCGGCGGAGGCGCACGACATAGCAAGCCGTTGCGATATCATCTTTACCATGCTGCCGGACGACCGCATATCCGAACTGGTCATAGCAGGGGACGGCGGGCTGGCCTCCGGCATAAAGGCCGGGGCGCTCGTGGTGGATATGAGCTCGGTGACGCCGGGTTGCTCCCAAAGATGCTCCGAAGCCCTAAAAGGCGTAGGCGCGGCGCACCTGGACGCGCCCGTCAGCGGCGGGGAGCCCAAAGCGGAGGACGGGACGCTCGCCTTTATGGTCGGGGGCGATAAAGCCGATTTTGACCGCGCGCAGCCGTATCTGGAATTGATGGGGGCTTCGGTCAAGCATGTGGGGGGGAGCGGCCACGGGGCGCTGTGCAAGCTGGCGAACCAGGTGATGGTCAACCTGAACATAGCCGCGATGAGCGAGGCGTTCGTGCTGCTGTGTAAAGCGGGCGGCGAGCCCTGGGCTGCCTACGAGGCCATAAGGCACGGCCTGGCGGGCAGCGCGATATTGGATGCGAAGCTGCCCAATATCATAAACAGGACGTTCGAGCCGGGCGGCAAGATGTCCATTAATTTCAAGGACATCGGCAATGTCATGGCGACGGCCAGGGAGTGCGGCGTGCCGATGCCGCTGACGGCGCAGCTCTTCGAGATCATGCGGTCCATGAGGGTGCAGGACGGCCCCGACGAGGACCATTCGTCGCTGGTTCGCTATTTCGAGCGGCTGGCAAATTACTACCTAGGTTGATATCACCTCAAATAAAGCACCAAACACGCGGCGCGATGAAGACATCGCGCCCTACTACAGGAGCCTACGCTTTCGTAGGGCGTGATGTCATCATCACGCCGAACAGGAACCTATGATTTCGTAGGGCGTGATGTCATCATCACGCCGATTATGTTGCACTTAGGCGGAAACCTGAGCCCGGCGCTCCGCTATCAGGGTGTTGGCGTCCCTCCACGCGTCTTCGAACATGGTACGGAACAGCGCCACCGGCCCGAAATGTTCGTATTCGTTTGGGCTAATGGCATCGAGCATATAGGCCTTCCTAAAATCGGGGAGCTTCTCGCACAGCTCGTCGATAACCGATTCCGGCGTCGGCATGAAAAACCGCTGCGTGACGATCGTGCCTCCGTTGATCAGCTCCTCCGCCGTGCCCTTCCAATTGATCGTAACAACGGCGTCCGCGCCGACCATTTCCGTGAAGTGGTGCAGCCCGCGCGCGCCGCCGCCGATGAACCCCACAGCGCCGTAGCCGCGCTCGCGCGTCAGCCTATGCGTCTTCTTCGCCGCCGCTATGCCCGCGTGCCACAGGGCGTCCTTTGATATATCGATGTTCTGCTCTTTGACATTATTTTGTAAATATTCGTCGAGTATCCCGGAGATATGCGAATAATAGATGACGGGCGGGGCCTTCATGCCGGCCGTCGCCCCGGCGTAGGCCTCGCACACGTCCAGCGCCTGCCGTACCGACATGACCTCGGTGGCGTTGATGGGTATGCCCTTGGGCGCCAGCGCCTTGATCGCCTCCAGCCCGTCCGGCGTGACGGGAATCTTCGCCATGATGTTCGGCGCGACGCAGTTGAACTCCGCCGACTTTATTATCGTTTCCGCGTCCTCGCGGAACGGGTCGCCCTGTATGCTGACATAGCCGTCGCGGCCGCCGCTGCTCTCGTAGATGGGCATAAACGCGCGGGCGATGTTTTTCACCAGCTCGCGCTGCAGCTCCATCTGCGCGGCGTTGTCGTCCGGCTGCCGCACAATGATCGGGTCTAGCAGCCCATATACATATTCGCGTTCGTTCGGGTCTTGTGTCGTCAGCATTTTGAACGGGAAGGAGGGGTTTTGCGTACATCCCCTGGCCCCCGCCTCTATGGCCAGCCGCGTCTCTTCCCTCGTCACATTGTTGATCCAGAAGCGCGTGGCGGTGGCCGCCTGCACGCGATGAAAATAACCGTTCATAAGCCCTCCAAATCAGTGTTTTAATTAGTATATCTTATATACGGAAAAAAATGAAACTATGCGACAACGTTATATTGCAAAATGGGTATAATACACTGTAGGGCGCGATACCCGGGCTTTTTGAGATTGCGGGTCAATGCGCGTTGCGCTGCCCGCAATGACGGGGTATTAAAGATTGGGCATGAACAGTAGATCGCTCTCTCGCCCATCATGTTTTGTTTTTATGCCGCCCTTGTTATGCGCGGGAACGGCATGATATAATTTAGGTAATGTGATTTATAAAAAAGGGAGGTTTATGAATGGCAATCACCAAACAAACTATGGACGGGAACGAGGCTGCGGCCTACGCGTCATACGCGTTTACGGAAGTGGCTGGCATATTCCCGATTACGCCCTCGTCCCCGATGGCCGAGTACATTGACGCGTGGTCGGCCAACGGAAAGAAAAACATTTTCGGGCAGCGCGTTACGGTGACAGAGATGCAGTCCGAAGGCGGCGCCGCCGGCGTTGTCCACGGTTCGCTCGCGGCAGGGGCCCTCACGACCACATACACGGCGTCCCAGGGGCTTTTGCTGATGATCCCGAACATGTACAAAATATCGGGCGAGCTTTTGCCGGGCGTTATGCATGTCAGCGCCAGGGCGCTGGCAGCCCACGCCCTGTCCATCTTTGGCGACCACTCGGACGTGATGTCATGCCGCCAGACAGGGTTTGCCATGCTGGCCTCCACGAATGTCCAGGAGATCATCGATCTGGGCGCGATTGCGCACTTAGCCGCCATTAAAGGCCGCGTGCCGTTCCTGCATTTCTTCGACGGGTTCCGCACATCGCACGAAGTCCAGAAGGTCGATCTGGTCGACTATGAAGACTACGCAAAGCTCATCGACAGGGACGCGCTCAAGACGTTCCGCGACAACGCGCTGAACCCGGAGCACCCGGTGCTGCGCGGCACGGCGCAGAACCCCGACATCTTCTTCCAGGCCAAGGAGGCGTCTAACAAATTCTACGATGCGCTGCCCAAAATCGTGCAGGACAACATGGACGCGCTGGCTAAAATCACCGGCCGCCCGTACAAGCTCTTCGACTACTACGGAGCGCCGGACGCGGACCGCGTCATCATAGCCATGGGCTCCGTCAACGACACCGCCGAAGAGACAATAGACTACCTAATGGGCAAGGGCGAAAAAGTCGGGCTCGTCAAGGTGCGCCTGTACAGGCCTTTCGTCCCCGAAGCCATGTTCGCCGTTATGCCCAAAACAGTCAAGAAAATTGCAGTCCTCGATCGCACGAAGGAGCCGGGCGCGCTCGGCGAGCCGCTGTACCAGGACGTGGTGAACGCGTATTTCGAGAAGGGCGAGCACCCGCTGATCGTCTCGGGGCGCTACGGCCTCGGCTCAAAGGACACGGCGCCCGGGCAGATCAAAGCGGTGTACGACAACCTCGACGCCGCGTCGCCCAAGCCCCGCTTCACCATCGGCATCGTGGACGACGTTTCGAACCTGTCGCTCCCGCTGAACGAAGACCTTGACACGACGCCGCAGGGGACGAAGAGTTGCAAGTTCTGGGGCCTCGGTTCGGACGGCACGGTCGGCGCGAACAAGAACTCCATAAAAATCATCGGCGACCACACGGACATGTCCGTGCAGGCCTATTTCTCGTATGATTCCAAAAAGTCCGGCGGCATCACAGTGTCCCACCTGCGCTTCGGCAACGAGCCCATCAAGTCCACATACTTCATCAACAAAGCCGATTTCGTCGCCTGCCACAACCAAAGCTACGTCGACAAATACGACATGGTCGAGGACCTCAAAGACGGCGGCACGTTCCTGTTGAACGCCTCGTGGACGGACGCGGAGCTGGACGAGTACCTGCCGGCTAAAATGAAGCGCTACATAGCGGAACACAATATTAAGCTTTATGTCATAGACGCGATTACGCTGGGCAAAGAAATCGGGCTGGGCAACAGGATCAACACGGTCATGCAGTCCGCGTTCTTTAAGCTCGCGGACATCATCCCGATAGAGGACGCCATCGGCTACATGAAAGCAGCCGCCCTGAAGTCGTACGGCAGGAGGGGCGAGGCCGTCGTCAAAATGAACAACGACGCAATAGACAGGGGCGCAACAGACTTCAGGCAGTTCTCTGTGCCCGCGTCCTGGGCGTCCGCCGGGGACGCCGAGGCGTGCGCGGCCGACAAGCCCGATTTTATCCTCAACGTTATGGATCCGATGAACGCGCAGCTCGGTCACAAGCTGCCGGTCAGCACATTTGTCGGCAGGGAGGACGGGACGTTCCCTCAGGGGACGACCAAGTACGAAAAGCGCGGCGTGGCGATAGAAGTGCCGGAATGGGTTCCTGACAAGTGCATCCAGTGCAACCAGTGCTCCTACGTTTGCCCGCACGCGTCCATCCGCCCGTTCCTGATGGACGAGGGTGAGGCCGCAGCGGCCCCGGCCGGCTTTGTTTCGAAGAAGGCCATCGGCAGGGGGCTTGAGAACATGGCGTTCCGCATCCAGGTGTCGCCGCTCGACTGCTACGGCTGCGGCAACTGCGTGGACGTCTGCCCCGCCAAGGAAAAAGCAATTGTTATGAAGCCGCTGTCCGAAATGGGCAAGGAAGTGCCCAATTGGGAGCACGCGGTGACGTTAATGGAGAAGCCGAACCCGTTGAACACCGGGACCGTGAAGGGCAGCCAGTTCGAAGTCCCGCTGCTTGAGTTCTCCGGCGCGTGCGCCGGCTGCGGGGAGACGCCGTATGCGAAGCTGGTCACCCAACTGTTCGGCGACCGCATGACCATCGCTAACGCGACGGGCTGCTCGTCCATCTGGGGCGGCAGCGCGCCCGCGCAGCCCTACACAACCAACGCCTCCGGCAAGGGCCCCGCGTGGGCGAACTCGCTGTTCGAGGACAACGCGGAGTACGGCTACGGCATGTTCCTGGGCTCGCGCCAGATTCGCGAGAAGCTGCTCGACTTGACGGCGGAGCTGGTGGGCCTCGATGGCGTTGATGCGGCCATCAAGGAAGCGGGCCAGGCTTGGATGGAAGCTTTCCTCGACGGCGCGAAGACGAAACAGGCGTCGGCGGCCTACGAAGCGGCGCTGAAGGCCGGCAAGGCCGGCGCCGGCGGCGACGCGGCGGCGCTGATAGGCCAAATACTCGAGCGGAGCGACTTTTTGGTCAAGCGCTCGACATGGGTGTTCGGCGGCGACGGATGGGCGTACGATATCGGCTTCGGCGGGCTTGACCACGTGCTTGCCTCCGGCGAGGACGTCAACATACTCGTGTTCGACACCGAGGTGTACTCAAACACCGGCGGGCAGAGCTCGAAGTCTACGCCGACCGGGGCTGTGGCGCAGTTCGCCGCGTCCGGCAAGTCGACGAAGAAAAAGGACCTCGGCCTGATGATGACCAACTACGGTTATGTGTATGTGGCGCAGGTGGCGATGGGCGCAAACCAGAACCAGACACTGCGGGCCATACTCGAAGCGGAGAGCTATCCGGGACCGTCGATAGTCATCGCTTACTCGCCGTGCATCAACCACGGCATCAGGCTCGGCATGGGCTGCACGCAGAGGGAGGCCAAATTGGCCGTCGAGGCCGGCTACTGGCACCTGTTCCGCTTCAACCCGCTGTTAAAGGCGGAGGGGAAGAACCCATTCACCCTGGATTCAAAGGAACCGACGGCTTCCTACAACGACTTCATCATGGGCGAGGTCAGGTACTCGTCGCTGACGCGCTCGTTCAAGGATCGGGCTGATGTGTTGTTCGTTAAGTCCGAGGAGGCCGCGAAAGAGCGCTACGAGTCGTACAAGCGCCTGGCAGAAGCGCAATGACGATGATGCGGCGCAAAGCGGCGGTATCAGTTTAATTTGTTGGTTTTGCCAAACTAATATAGCAGACAGCCGCAGTGCATGTGATATTTTACAAAATTGGCGCATACGCAAAAAAACAGTTGACAACACATAAGCGACGCGTCAAAATATATTGATAAAAGCGAAGACGGAGAGAAAGATATCCCCAATCGGCATAATCCGGCCATGTTGCCGGGTTACCCGGCAGACCTGCCGGGGCAGAGATACTGCGGTTGGTGCAAGCAGGTGCCGACGGATATGTAAATACACTCCCGAGCTGGTTCCCCGAATGGCCGCTTAGCCGGTAGGGGCGCCCGGTAGCCCGCCGTTATACGGGCAGGGGCTGTTTGGCCCCGGCGAGCGGCGGCCTTCACTATAGGCCGCAATCAGGGTGGTACCGCGGGAAAATGCATTATCTCGTCCCTGAGCAAGTCCCCACTTGCTCAGGGACTTTGTTTTGAGCAAAATAACCACATAATGGGAAGGAAGGCGCAACATGGCTATCAAGATTATTTTGCTGTTACTGTTTTTCGCGGCCACGGTGTTCATCGGATTTTTCTTCAGCAAGCGGGCGACCAGCGTGAACGAGTTCGTCCTGGCGGGGCGCTCGGTCGGCCCGTGGCTGACGGCGTTCTCGTACGGCACGACATATTTTTCCGCCGTCGTGTTCGTAGGTTACGCCGGGCAGTTCGGCTGGCGCTTCGGCACGTCGGCCGTATGGATCGGGCTCGGCAACGCTTTCATTGGGTCGCTGCTGCCCTGGGTCATCCTGGGGCGCCGCACGCGCATCATGACGAACCACCTGAAAAGCGCCACGATGCCGGAGTTCTTTGGCACACGGTTCACGTCGGACGCGCTGAAGATCGGCGCCTCCATCATAGTATTCATTTTCCTGATCCCCTATACCGCGTCGCTGTACAACGGGCTTTCGCGCCTGTTCTCAATGGCGTTCCGCATCAACTTCATTTACTGTATAATCGGCATGGCGGTACTCACATGCGTATATGTCGTCGCCGGTGGGTACCTGGCGACGGCTGTGAACAATTTTATCCAGGGCATCATCATGATCGTCGGCATTGTCGCCGTCGTCGCCTCCGTGCTTGGCGATAATGGAGGCTTCATGGGCGCGCTGCGCGGCATGGCGCTGGTCAACGTAGACGAGGCTGCCGCCACGCCCGGCGTGTTCGCTTCGTTCTTCGGGCCCGACCCGCTGAACCTGCTGGGCGTCGTGCTGCTGACCTCGCTGGGGACGTGGGGGCTGCCGCAGATGGTGGCCCGGTTCTACTCCATCAAGTCGGAAAACGCCATCAGCAAAGGCACGCTCATCTCCACGGCGTTCGCGCTGGTCATAGCGGGCGGCTCCTATTTCCTCGGCAGCTTTGGCCGCCTCTACTCCGGCGTCGTGGAGAGGGGGCCGACCGGCGCGGTGGTGTTTGACTCGATAATACCCAAAATACTGGAGGGCTTCCCTGACATCCTCGTCGGGCTCATCGTACTGCTGGTGCTTTCCGCGTCCATGTCCACGCTCTCATCGCTGGTAATGACATCCTCCTCCACGCTGACGCTGGATTTCATCAAAGGGCACATCATAAAGAAAATGGACGACAAAAGGCAGCTCTTTATCATCCGCCTGCTTATAGTGGTATTTATTATTATCTCGACGGTGATCGCCACCATACAGTACAGTGGCGGCATCACGTTCATCGCGCAGCTCATGGGTGTCTCGTGGGGGGCGCTGGCGGGGTCGTTCCTCGCGCCGTTCCTGTTCGGGCTGTACTGGAAGCGCGTGAGCAAAGCCTCGATCTGGTGCAACTTCATATTCAGCACGGCGCTGATGACGCTGAACATATTTTTCCGGGGCTCGTTCCCGGCCATCCTGCAGTCGCCGATCAATGCGGGCGCGTTTACGATGCTGGCCGGCTTCATCATTGTGCCTGCGGTCAGCATGTTTACAAAGGCGCCCGCCAAGGAGTCCGTCGATGCCTGCTTCTCCTGCTACGACCAGATGGTTAGCATCAAGATACGCGAGGCTCTGGGCAGTAACGACTCGGTGGAATAATTTTATGAATTGCGGAAATTATATGCGGATATTTAAACGATTGTTAAAGTCGATATTTTGCGGGCGAACACTGTTCGCCCCTACAATATTTTGTACATGTGGAATACCGATTGTCCATATGTAGGGACGCACATTGTGCGTCCGCGACTTTAGCAATCGCCTAATACGGATATTTATATGGAGATAATATATGCCTATTACGGATATTTTGGAAAAGAACGCAGGGCTGTACGGCGACGATGTTTGTTTGACAGAAATAAACCCGGAGCTTGAAGAGCAGAACGGGAACGGCGGCGCCGGTGGGACCGGCGGGCCCAACTGGCGCGAGTCGGCGCTGGTTGAGGCGGCGCACGACGCCAGCTACCGCAAAGAGCTGACGTGGCGCGAGTTCGACGAGAAGGCCAACCGGTTCGCCAACCTCCTGATCGGGCGGGGGCTGGGGCGCGGCGACAAGGTCGGCGTGCTACTGATGAACTGCATCGAATGGCTCCCTATTTATTTTGGCGTATTGAAGTCCGGCGCGACCGTCGTGCCGCTCAACTTCAGGTACTCGTCGGAGGAAATCGCATACGCCCTGCGCCTGGCTGACGTGTCCGCGCTGGCGCTGGGGCCGGAGTTCGTCGAGCGCGTCGGGGCGATCATCGGCGATATGCCCGCCGTCCGCATGCTGTTTTATGTGGGCGACGGTGGCGGCGAAGGCGGCAGCGGTGAATGCCCGCCCTTCGCACAGTGCTATGATTCGCTGATACAGGCGTGCCCGGCGAGCGCGCCGGGCGTCGCCTTCGCAGACGGCGACGACGCCGCCATCTATTTTTCGTCGGGCACCACCGGGTTCCCGAAGGCCATTTTACACTCCCACTTGAGCCTTTTGACGGCGTGCGATGTCGAGCAAAAGCACCACGGCCAGACGCGCGGCGACAAGTTCCTATGCATCCCGCCGCTGTACCACACCGGCGCCAAAATGCACTGGTTCGGCAGCCTGCTGGTCGGCGGGAGCGCGGTCCTGCTGCGCGGCATACGCCCCAAATGGATCATAGAGACGACGGCGAACGAGCGGGCGACCATCGTTTGGCTGCTCGTGCCATGGGCGCAGGACATACTCGACGCCATTGAGAGCGGGGAGATCGATCTGGCGGACTACGATCTGAGCGCATGGCGCCTCATGCACATAGGCGCCCAGCCGGTCCCGCCCAGCCTGATACGGCGCTGGAAGCAATATTTCCCGCACCACGACTACGACACAAACTACGGGCTCTCCGAATCGAGCGGCCCGGGCGCCGTCCACCTGGGCGTTGAGAACCTGCACAAAATAGGCGCGATCGGCAAGGCGGGGCACACATGGCAGACCGGCATCGTAGACGAGCAGGGGCGGGCAGTTAAACAGGGCGTGGTCGGCGAGCTCATCCTGTCCGGGCCCAGCGTCATGAAGCGCTATTACAAGGACCCGGAGGCCACGGCTGCAACAATAAGGGACGGCTGGCTGTATACCGGGGACATGGCGCGCGAGGACGAAGACGGGTTCATCTACCTCGTCGACAGAAAAAAAGACGTCATTATAACCGGCGGCGAGAACATATATCCCGTACAGATTGAGGACTTCCTGCGCGGATTCGGCAAGATCAAGGACGCCGCCGTCATCGGCATGGCTGACCAGAGGCTCGGCGAAATATCCGCAGCCATTATAGAAATCAAGCCGGGGCAGGAATGCGGCGAGGACGAGATACGGCAGTTCTGCATGCAACTGCCGCGCTACAAGCGCCCACACAGGATCATATTCGACGCCGTGCCGCGCAACGCGACCGGGAAGATCGAAAAGCCCAAGCTGCGTGACAAGTACAGCGGCGGAAGCATTGTAAAAAAACAGTTTGAGTTATCGTGAATAATTTTAGCCGAACACGCTAAAGTAGCGGTCGAAGAAGCGGTCGGGGGATACTTCGGAGGCTATGGTGTGCGGGCCGGCGGCGTTGGCTGTGAACACGGTGCGGCCGAGTTGTTCGCCGTTGAATATGTCCACATCCACGGCGCCGCGTTCATATTTCATTACGTCGTCGCAGAACACGCCCACGGCCGCGAGCGGGTCGTGGAACGTTAGTCTGTCGCGTTCGCGGAACCATACCTCGGCAAAGTCGGCGACGACTTTGAGCACCGGGTGCGCGAAGCGCTCCCGGACTTCGGCGGACGACATGGTGACGAGCGTCGTCACGTTCAGCCCATACGAGACGTGGCTTTTTACGGGCGCGTTGTACACGATCGCACACGCGTGGGGGTCGCAAATGGCGTTCCACTCCATGGCCTTGCCGCCCCGCAAAAAGTCGCCGCACATGAGGGCGAGCCCACCGAGCAACTCCACCGTTTTGGGATACGTTGCGAACAGCAGCCCGACGTTCGTGGTCGGGCCGACGGCCAGGAGCGTAATCTCGCCCGGGTTTTGGTAGATGACGTCGCGCATAAACTCGATGGCGGTGTTTTCGGCGAATTCCGCGCTGTGCGGGTGGTTCGCCAGCTTTTCTGCCTGCTGCGCCCGGGTCTGCTTGTTGTCGATCAGCAGCGGCTTCTCGGTACCGGCATGGATGGGGACGCTCTTGTTGGCTGCTTTGCACAGCGCGTCGCACAGCATGGCTCGCTCGCGCGCCTGGCCGCTGACCGTTGTGATGCCGGCCAGCTCGCAGTCGGAGTTGCATAAAAGGTACGCCAGGCAAACGGCGTCGTCGATATCGCTGCCAATGTCCGTGTCGAACAGAATCTTTTTTCGCATAAACTCTCCTATCACATCAATTATCATGCCAACCGCCATGCGCCACTGTGCACAAATAATATATGAAATATTGCATGGCCAAGGCAAGCTTCAATCCTATGCGCTTGCCATCGTGGCTCAATATTACCTGTTTTACTATCTTTCACACTCAATAAATAGGTGATTGCATATGCAGGGACGAATGGTATTCGCCTGCAATTTTTAATCGCCTATGTCACTTAAAATAGTCATCGTAGCTTAGCGACTGGTGCGCAGCGATCATGTGCATTTCTTCGCGCGTTTTGGCATTGATGGGGATACCCGACGCGAGCTTTTGCGCCCGGCTCTCCTGCTCCTTTTCCCCGTGCGTGTAGATGCGCTGCCTGCCGTCCGCCCTGGGGCTGTCGCGCAGTTCCTGCAGGAACGTCGAAAAATTTTCCCGGATGGCCTCTTTCCCACCGAACAGCCCATAGTCCACGGCCATAAAAAAGTGTGTGATGTCCGTCGAGCCGGGCATAAGGTTTTGATGGTTCGACGTCTTACCGCCGGAAAAGACGCCGCAGAACAGATCCACTATGATGCCGAGGCCGTAGCCCTTGTGCCCGCCATACAGCTCCGTGTCGCCGCCAAGCGGGGCGATGCCACCGCCCGCCTTGGCGATGATGTTGCGTAAAATCTCGTCCGCGTCGGCGCTGGCTTTGCCATCCACGTCCACGGCCCACCCTTCGGGCAGCGGTTGCCCGTTTTTACTGTACACCTCGATCTTGCCACGGGGGACGACGGTCGTGGCTGCGTCGTACAAAAAATTTACGGGCGAAGCAGGGAAGGCCAACGCGATGGGGTTTGTGCCCAGCATGGCCTTTTTGCCATATGTCGGCACGCCGATGGCTTCCGTGTTGGTCATGCATATGCCCATCAAGTCCGCGTCCGACGCCATCTGTGCGTAAAAGCCCGCGATGCCGAAATGGTTTGAGTTGCGGACCGCTACCATACCGATCCCGCTGCTCTTCGCCTTACCAATAGCCACGTCCATCGCCTGCGTGGATATGAGCTGCCCCATGGCGCGGTCCGCGTCGATTACCGCCGATACGGGTGTGTCTACAACCGTGGCGGGATTCGCGTCTATGTTAACGAACCCCCCGGTAATCTCTTTGTGGTAGCGGATCAACCGCTGGACGCCGTGGGACTCGATGCCGTACAGATCCGCACAGAGAAGTATTTCTGTAATGCGCGCGCTATCGTCCGGTGTAAAGCCGTAGCGCGCGAACACATCCGCGCAAAAGCGGGACAATTGGCGGTAGGGCAGGGGCTCGTATGTCATAGGTGTCATATGCGCCTCCGAATAAATGGTAAGCAGCCAAGTCGGCCGCAGGATCATTATATACAGCCGTGTTTTTATCGTCAAGAAATTAAGGAATGATAAATAAAGATAAATAAAGAAGTTAAGATAAGTTCAAGAGAACCTGTGTAAGGCAAATGGCGGAATGGGCAGGCCTGTGCCATTCAATAATCTAGTTTTCGCGATTACGAAGCATGATGTTATAAAGTTTAAAATGCTTTCTCGCCGGCGAGAAATTTTCGAGGTCGATTTGGGGCATTGACGGTTGAAACTGTGGGGTAGTATTCGGTTTAGGGGTACCGTCTGCCGCCGCCGCTTCGCCTCTGTCCAATCAAACCGTAGTTATCATAAGACTGATTTTATTGTATCATGTGACTCTTGTGTACAAATAAATATTTCTGTGATATCATTAAGATTACAAATAAATTTAATTAAGATTCACAATAATGTCATAAAAATTACCGCCGGTTTTCTTGCCGGCGGCAATGGATGTCTGTTTTTTACGAAGTAAACAGGCTGGCTGCTACGCCCAGAACACAGAAATGGGTTTTTCGCGGATGATGAGCGGGTTGAGGAACGATATGGCCTTTTCGAGGCCCTCCTCGACGGACATAAACGCGTCCTCGTGCTCGATGCTGATCGCGCCGTCGTAGCCTATCAGGCGCAGCGCGGATATGATGCCCTTCCACTCCAGCGCGTCATGGCCGTAGCCAATCGTGCGGAACAACCACGAGCGCTCCTTCAACGCCGCGAGGCTCTTTGTGTCGAGCACGCCGTTGATGGCCGAGATGGCGCCGTCCACTTTGGTGTCCTTGGCATGGAAATGGTGAATCGCGTCGCCCAACGCCTTTATCGCTTCCGCCGGCTGCATGCCCTGCCAGAACAGGTGGCTCGGGTCGAGGTTCGCGCCAATCGCGGGGCCGACAGCCGCCCGGAGGCGCAGCAGCGTCTCCGTGTTGTATACGCTAAAGCCCGGGTGCGGCTCAAGCGCTATTTTAGTGACGCCGTACTCCGCCGCTTCCTTGACGGCGCCCTTCCAGAATGGGATAAGGACCTCGTCCCATTGATACTCGAGGATTTTCGGATAGTCTGTCGGCCATGCGCACGTCACCCAGTTCGGGTACTTGGCGCCGGGGTGATCCCCGGGGCAGCCGGAAAACGTGACTACCGTGTCCACGCCCAGTTTTTCGGCGAGCTTGCATGAGGCGGTCAGGTCCTGCGCGGCGGCCTTCCGAATGTCGGCGTCCGGGTGTACGTGGTTGGAATGGAAGCTCAACGCGCTGATCGATAAATTATATTTTTTCAATAAATCCTTTAACGCCTGCAGCTTGCCGCCGTCCGCCAACAGCTCGCTCGGGTTGCAATGCCCGTTCCCCGGCGAGCCGCCGCTCCCCAGCTCCACGGACTCGACGCCGCGCTTGGAAAGCCATGCGAACGCCTCCTCGGCGCTGCGATCGTAAAGTGGCACTGTCAATACGCCCAGTTTCATATTAAACCCCCTATCTATAATGCTCTATATTACTCTATATTGCTCAATATTGCTCTTCAATGTTTTATATTACCCTACAGTACGATTTGCTTTCCGGCCTTGGCCGAGTCGTAAATGGCCTCTAGTATCTGCGTGACGACAAAGGCCTGCTCCGGCAGAATGACCAGCTCGTTTTTGCCGGCCACGGCGCCTAGGAACACCTTTTGCTCCATCACTATTGGCGAGTCCTCGGCGCCCTCGTAAAAAGCCACTGAGCCAATGCCGAGGTCCGGGCGCGTGACATACAGCCTGTCGTGCAGCGTCCCGTTGATGGTGAGCCCGTCGTGCATGTCGGCGCCGGCCTTGGTCCCGCACAGCACCGTCTTCGCCTCGTCGATGTCGAGGGTGTTCAGGGCCCAGCTCGCCTCCAGGTTGATCGTCGCGCCGCTCTCCATCACGATGAACCCGAACGCGCTGTCCTCGACCGTGAACTCCTTCGGGTCCCAGGCGCCAAACGCGTTCGCGGGCTCGGTTTCGTTGTTCAGCTTGTGGTAGACCGTGCCCGTGACCGTCTTGGGCTTGTAGTTGTCCATCATCCACAGCGTCAAGTCCAGCGCGTGCGTCCCGATGTCTATCAACGGCCCGCCGCCCTGCTCGTACTCGTTGAGGAACACGCCCCAGGTGGGGACGGCCCTGCGGCGGATCGCCTTCGCCCTGGCATAGTATATCTCGCCCAACACACCAGCCTCGCACTCCTTTTTCAAATACCGGCTGTCGGGGCGATAGCGGCTCTGGTAGCCGATTGTCAGCAGTTTTTTCGTCGCCTTCGCGGCTTCGCACATTTTCAGCGCTTCTTTTGTGTTGATGGCCATCGGTTTTTCGCAGAGCACATGCTTGTCCGCGTTGAGCGCCGCGACTGTTATTTCGCTGTGGGAACGGTTCGGCGTGCATACATATACAGCATCCAGTTTTTCCTCCAGCAAATCCTGGTAGCGCTCGTATGTTTTTGCTGACGCCGTCCCGAACTTTTTCGCCGCCTCGTCCGCGCGCTCTTTTTTGATATCGCAGAACGCGACCATGTCCGCAAGCCCCGCTTCCGTGATGGAGGGCATATGCTTTTGATTGGCGATGCCGCCGCACCCGATGATGCCGACTTTAAGCTTTCCCATGTTGATTCTCCCTTCGTACGTAGGTTTTATTTATGTTGCTAAATTTGAATCCAAACTTTAAAAAAGTATACCATAAATGACTAAAAAATGTTAAGATACAATCATACGATTTATGGAGTCTTTTACGTGCATTTTGCATGAAAACCGGAAGAGCCGGACATTTACGGCCAAATAAACATGAATTGCCCATTATTTTGCATTGATATATGCATTGATATACGCGTGAGCGTGAGCATGAACATATATATTCATTAATACTACATACATTCATTAATGCTACATACATTTATTAATGATACATACATTCATCAGTAATACTTACATTCATTAGCGCTACATTCAATCATTAATGTGTAGCGGCGATCAAATAATAGGAGGATTACATCAATGGCAGAAGGAAACTGGCAATTCCCAAGGACGGTCGTCGGGGGCATTTCGTTGCCCAGGATGCTGATCGGCACGAACTGGATATTGGGCTATAGCCACACAGGCCACGCGGCCGACAAAATGATCCACGCCCGCAACCACAACACCGAAGCGATCGGCGATATACTGGACGCGTACCTGGACTACGGGATCGACGCTATCATGGGGCCCATCGCAGGCGCGGACGACTACTTTATCAACGCGATAAAGCAGACCGAGCAGAGGCGGGGGCGGGAGATCATAATGATCGACACGCCAACGATCAATGTCGACGACAACGAGGCGGCGCGCAAGGAGGCCCGAGACCTCATCGAAAAAGGGGCGAAGCGCGGTTGCAAGTTCTGCCTGCCGCACCACACCCGCGTAGAGCAGCTCATCGATAAGAACAAAGAGGAGATCAGGCGCATTTCGGACTATTTGGCCATGATCCGCGACGCGGGGATGGTGCCCGGTTTTTCCGCGCATATGCCCGAAGTCATCCTGTACAGCGACGCGCGGGGCTACGACGCGGAAACGTATATCCAGTTGTTTAACTGCATGGGTTTTTTGATGCAGATCGAGGTCGAAACGGTCGCCCGCATCATACACGACGCCAAAAAGCCGGTCATGACCATCAAGCCCATGGCTGCCGGGCGCGTCACGCCGTATGTCGGCCTGACGTTCTCGTTCAACGCCATCCGGGACATCGATATGGTGACGCTCGGCGCGTTCACGCCGGACGAGGTGCACGAGGACGTGGAGATTGCGCGGGCCGCCCTCGAGCACAGGTACCCCAATATAGCCAAAAGGAGCAGCCCTGCTGCAGCACAGGCACTACTTAAGTAAAGGACAGCAGGGCTTCCGCCCTGCCGCTGCACAGGCACTACTTAAATAAGGACAGCAGGGCTTCCGCCCTGCCGCTGCACAGGCACTACTTAAATAAAGGACATCGGGACGCCGAGGGCGTCGTCCCCTACGGGCGCCTATGCATTCGTATGGTGCGCCGCCCTCGGCGCACCACATGTCAGACGTCGTCTCCCACGCATATCTATGCATTTGTAGGGACGACCGCCCCCGGTCGTCCGCGCGTCTCTGCATGTAATATGTAATACTACATACTGAAACCGATACCGATACATGCAATTTTTGTCTTCTAGGCACTTGTAAAAGCCGGTATTTTACGGGCGAACACTGTTCGCCCCTACAACATTTTGTATATACAAATTTGGATATCCATATGTAGGGACGCACATTGTGCGTCCGCGACTTTTACAATCACCTAATTTTTATTTTCAAAAGGGAGGATATGATATGAGGGTTTTTAACGATATCGGCAAAAAAGTGGCGCAAACAGGCCAGCAGACAGTAAAAAAGGCGAAGTCCATGACCGAAATCGTCAGGATCAACACCCAAATAACGGAAGAACAGCGCGCCCTAAAAGCCTTTTATACCCAAATGGGGGAAAAATATTATACATTGCACAAAGACGACCCCGGAGAAGAGTTTACCACTTTGTGCGACCGCATTACCGCGAGCCTGATGCGGGTGGCGGAGCTCCAGGATGAGGTCAGGCGGCACAGAAATACAAAGCTATGCCCAAAATGCGGGGCGGCATGCCCGGCGAACGTGCAGTTCTGCTCGACATGCGGCACGCAACTGCCGCAGCCGGATCCTGAGCCGGAGGCTGAACCCGAGCAGGCCCAAAGCGAAGAGGGAGAAGCTTCCGAATCAGGCGATGACGGAACCTCAGGCGACTCGGAAGTTTCGGTTGACTCGGGTGACTCAGAAGACTCGGACAACGCGGAAAATTCGGGCGACTCGTAAGACGCAGGCAACCCGGAAAACGCAGGCGGCTCGAAGAAACATACGTATCATAAGTTCCGCTCGATAGCATACAACGCCCGCAGCCGACGCTGCCAGCGTTGCCCGTGCTACCCGCGCCGTGCGCTCTGATTTTTTATTCAACCGGGTCTTTCTTAATGAAAAATATAAGGGCCTTGACAAACATATATATGCTGGCGGCAGCGAATATCAACGCGAACATCGGCTGGCTTGCCAGGGGCGCGAACGCGGGCGCGGACAGAATTATGGCCACCATGTTCATTGATATATGACCGGCTATTGCCGGCCATATCGAGCCGCATTTATATGCGATAATGCCAAAATAAATCCCCAGCGGCGTAGTATAGACGATCTGGACAGGCACGAAATGGAAAAGACCGAATATGACGCCTTGCGCGGCGATCGCCACATTTCGTTTAGACACATGTGTAAGCTCGTATGTTATCATCCCGCGAAACATTATCTCTTCCACGACAGGCACTATCAGCCCAAACCCGAGCACCGCAGCAAGCGCCCCTCCCGTCCCGAAGATCGAATCAAAATGCGCGTCATATTGCGAAAACGCATCTGTGAATAATCCGGCGCTTTGCAACAACATCACGATGACCGATATAACAAAATTGGCCGAGGCGCCCGCATACGCCCCATGTTTGATCTCTACCGCTGGTATGGGTTTATTGATCCGTATTGACGTAAAAAAATCAATTTTTCTGGCTGCGAATATTTTATTGAAAACCAGCAGCGTCAATAGCGCCGATATGGAAAAAATCAGGCTTGTATTCCTTTCTACATAATTGCTGATTTCGTCCAACGCCGTCGACACAGCGTCCATGATTTGTTCTGGCGATGCCGGCGCCTCTTGGCTAAAAAGCCCGAGCAGCGCGGCGCCGGCGCCCCCTATTGTAAGGCCGAACGCCAGTTGGCAAAAAAACATGAACGATATATATATCAGAGCATATAATGCAATATATAGAGCGGCTTTGAAATATTTGCCCACGCGTCGCCCTCCGTTATCATTATACAAGAGTGCGGACAATAGTAGCAAGGGCATGCCCTGCCGGGCAAACCCGGGCATGCCTTGTAGGCAAACCCGGGCGGGCATGACAGGCACGGCAATCCTTGGCGGGTATGACCATGCAGGGCTGGCATGACCTGGCAGGCCGAGCCGGTGCTGGCATTTATTTTGTTACAACGAAAGCATAAAAGGAATTTAAATTCGAATATTTATAACGAACACCAGTTTGTTTATTAACAGTAAAGATTAAGTAAAATTTTTGCCATCAATGCCCATATTATATATTTGTCCTAAAGAAAGATTTATAATGTGTAAAGACATTAGTTTGCCTAGCAATAAATGGTGCAGTTCAGTATTAGGAAAATATAATTAATCAGGGAGGTAATTATGGCTACATTAATATTAAAAAGGGCTTTTGTGATTGTTATCGCAATTTCGTTGATTGCCGGTTTAGTCGCATGCCAAACCCCTACGCCTGCCGCAACGACGACGGCAGCGCCTGCGGCAACAACCGCAGCTGCGCAAACTACGGCTGCCGCCCAGGCGGCGACCAGCGCGCAAACTGAAAGCGCCACCGAAGCCGCCGAACCGCCCGAAATTGACGAGGAACTGAAAAAAACCGCGCTGGGATGGGTCGAATTGGCCAAAAGCGCCGAGCCCGTCGTTTTTCCACTGGCTGACGGCAGCGTCACTTTCACAGTGTTTTCCGGCTTTCCCACAGGCCCCCGCCAAGCAGGAATGGCGTCGATGAAAGAACACACCGCCATCCAAAAGTTTGTCGAATTGACCGGGATCAACCTGGAGTTTTATCACTCGCCGGAGAACGACGACGGCACATATTTTAACACGATGATCGCATCCGGCGACTGGCCCGACATAATTAAATCCAATTTCGACAGATACCCCGGGAGGATCATCGGCGCAATAACCGACGGGATCATTGTGGACTACACAGATTTGGTTTATCAATATGCCCCCAATTTTCTTAATACGATCGGCATACGCGGCGATAACACCCGACGCAATGTCGTCAGCGACGAAGGCCTTATAATGCGCATTTTATGCGAAATCAATGACGTTGGCATCCCCGGCGAGGACTATCCGGGGCTTGAGGGGCGCCAGCACACGGGTTTGATTATGCGCAAAGACTGGCTCGATGAGCTGGGCCTTGAGGAGCCTCGTACAATAGACGAAATTACAGAAGCGCTGATCCAGTTCCGCGATGTAAAGGGCGCTGAATTTCCGTTTGCGATGGGGAAAATATTGACGGAATGGATCAATGACAACAATAACGCGATAGCGAGCGCATATGGCGTTTCCATAAGGGGCTATCAAATAGACGGCGACGGAAATGTGCAGTATGGCCGCGTTATGCCCGAGTATAAAGACTTTCTGAAATTGATGCGCCTTTGGTTCGATGAGAAGCTTATTGACAGCGATTTTGTCAGCAGGGTAGGCGGCGACGCAAATAAACTCTTCATAAACGGCAATTCGGGGATGCTTGTAATAGGCAACTGGGGGATACGCGAAGTTTTGCAGCTCGGTCAAATAGAGGATCCCAATTTTGATATTGTTCCCCTGCAGGCTCCGAGGCTCGACGATCCCAACGCGCCGAACAATTTGGCGTGGCCTTACGAATCCGGCAACAGCGGCACTACAATCCACATTTCCACTACTTGCAGCGACTATGTGCTGGCGATGAAATGGATTGATTCGTTGTACACACAGGAAGTCCTTGAGCTTATGACCTGGGGCGTAGGCGATTTGGGGGACGGCAACCAGACTTTCTTTATCAATGACGAGGGTCTGCATGAGTGGTCGGATTTTATCAACAATAATCCGTTGCAGCCATATAATACTTTCCGTTTTGTGTACTCCTATCAGGACTTCCAGTCGTCATACGATATTGATATGCAAAAACAGCAATATAATTCCCCAAAAAACATTTTGGCTTGGGAAAAATGGTCTCATAATTCCAGCAATAGCGGGCGGCTGCCGGACGGGGTGTCGCTGGCGGCCGAAGAGGCGACCCGCGTTTCCGAGCTGCAAAACGTCATAACCACTTATTCCGACGAAACGATAATGAATTTCATTTTTGGCGAGGAAGATATAGAAGACGGTTTTGACGCATATGTCGAAAGAATATATAGTTTGGGCCTGCCGGAAATCATTGATATTTATCAAAGGGCATATTTGAGGTTTATGGCCAGGTAGCCCCTTTGCTTATCGGATTCCAACAAATTTACTGCCAGCGCTAATAACAATTTATGTGTCGGAGAGCTAACCCTCTCCGACAAAATTAATTAGGGGGCAACCGATGAGTGAAAGTATAAGTAAGGGTTTTATTCGTGTGAAAAAAGCCAATAGGTTAATGCGGATATTTGTCAATATACGCAAATATCCTTCTTTATATCTCCTTGCGATACCGGTCGTACTATGGTACGTATTATTTTGCTACAGGCCCATGTATGGGATAATAATCGCGTTTCAGCGCTTTGTCCCCAACAGGGGGATATGGAACAGTACATGGGTCGGGCTTCAAAATTTTTCGGATTTTTTCAAGGATATATATTTTGGGCGTTTGCTTCGGAACACTTTATATATTAATGTAAAAATGCTGATATTCGGATTCCCCATCCCCATAATATTTGCTTTGCTGTTAAACGAAATCCGTTCCACCGCTTTTCGCCGGGTAAGCCAGTCCATCACATATATGCCGCATTTTATATCCTCAATGATAATATGCGGGCTGATGGTGGATTTTTGCAAAACGAACGGATTGCTGACTTCTATATTTGGGTTATTCGGATACGAACGCGTCAACCTGCTGTCCAGGGGCGAATTGTTCCAGGGCCTATATGTGGGCATGAATATATGGCAAGAATTTGGTTGGGACTCGATCATATATTTTGCGGCGCTCACGGCCATAGACCCCGTGCTCTATGAAGCCGCGACTGTCGACGGGGCCAGTCGTTTCAGGCGCATGCTGCATATTACGCTGCCCGGGATATCCGGCACAGTGGTTATCTTATTGATTTTGAGGATAGGCAATTTAATGTCGCTGGGCTGGGAAAGGGTCTTTTTGCTATATAATCCCAAAATATATGAAACTGCGGATATCATATCGACATATGTGTTCCGGCGCGGGATAATTGAATTTCAGTATAGTTATGCCACGGCCGTCGGGTTTTTCAATTCGGTCGTCAACGTCATACTCCTTTTATGTGCCAATTATTTATCGAAGCGCGTGAGCGAGACCAGTTTATGGTAATGAAGGGGGGCATAGCGCATGTATAAGCATTCCGCATCGGAAAAAGTTTTTGATGTTTTCAACGCAACAATCATTGTGCTTTTGGTATTTGTCACATTGTATCCGCTTGTTTACGTCTTGTTTGCTTCATTCAGCGACGCAAAGGCTTTGCTGAGGCACGCGGGGCCTTTGGCTGCCCCGCTTTTCCCGCTGACGATTGACGGATACCGTTTGACATTTAATAACGCAAATATCATCCGCTCGTTTTTTGTCACGGTATTCCTCGTTTTTGCAGGCACGGCCCTGAGCCTTTCCATTTCGCTGATTGGCGCCTTCGTCGTGACGCGCAAACACTTTGCGTTAAAGTCGTTGATGATGACAATGATGGTTATCACAATGTTTTTCAGCGGCGGCATAATCCCAATGTTTTTCGTCGTGCAGGAACTGCATATATACAATACAATATGGGCGCAGATATTACCGTATATGATAAGCACATATAACATTATTATAATTATAACGTTTTTCAGGGGGATACCAGATAGTTTGGAAGAGTCGGCGACCATAGACGGAGCGTCCGATTTCGTTGTATTTATACGGATATTCCTCCCGTTATCGATTCCGGTAATCGCTGTCATCGCATTATATTACGGGGTCGGGTATTGGAACTCCTGGTATCCCGCGCTGGTATTTATCAGGGATCGCAGTTTGTACCCCATGCAAATGATTTTACGGGAAATTTTGATTGCCAACCAAACGACAAGCGCGGCCGACGCCATGCAAATGGTCGAGGAGGCCTATAACCGCGAATTGGTCAAATATTGCACAATCGTTGTAAGCACGGTCCCGATCCTTGTTTGCTATCCGTTTTTGCAACGTTATTTCGTAAAGGGCGTGATGATCGGCGCGATAAAAGGCTAATCAACTGCTATTTTATTTGGCGGAACGGAGTATATATGAAATATATTTTGCACAAAAATGGAAGTTATGATCTGGAATTTGATAATAGCCGCATCATAAACGCTTATCCTTATGTTGACGGAAAGCCTATACGACCCACATCGATCCATGTGGGCGAACATAAAGCGCGATATGATATTGGCGGCGGGTATATTGAACTGGATTTTTCGGTGGACGGGCAGGCGCTGTGCATCGATGCATCGTTTGAAGGGATTGGATTTATACACGATATAGAACCGATGGGCGGCGCCGAGCTGCCGGGTTTGGAAAAGGTGTACCGCCAGGGGTTCGGCATGGGCGGCCCGACGGGCCTCGTTGATACAGCCGATCAAACGTCGGTCAATTGGACATCGCACGGTTTGGTTGCGTTAAAACCCGGCACAGCCGATGCAACAGGCGCATGGATTATCATTAACGCGCGCGATCACCGCCGCTTCAATAATGTATATCATATAGTCAGCGATCCGATTGTCCTCGGCAAATCGTCTGTTATAACCGTCAACGCAGGCTTTATTATGGAATGCATTGAGCAAAAATGTGCTTTGCCCCGCATGTATGTGCGGGAAACGGGCGATTTATATGAAGGTTTACGCATTTGCGCGAACGAAATAGCCGATGAGATGAACGCGAGGCGGCCGGCGCGGCCGGAGTTCCATTGGTGCTCATGGTACTATTCATATTCCGAGTTCGATCAAGAGCGGCTGGGCGAATATATAAGCGGTTTCAAAGAGCATAAAGAAACCGTGCCGTTTCGCTATTTGCAAATAGACGCAGGCTATTTCCCGTCCGTGGGCGACTGGCTTTTGCCGTGCCACCGTTTCCCAAACGGCATGCGCGGGCCTGCAGATATGATAAAGGAAGCGGGGTTCGGCGCAGGTATATGGATTGGCCCTTTTATGGTCGGCGACGAGTCGAAACTGTTCAAAGAGCATCCCGATTGGATGTTGAAATACAAAGACGGAAGTTATGTGCGCCGGTGGAAGCAATACAATGAACCGAAGGTTTGGGGCTACCGGGACTGCGACTACTATGTCCTGGACACGAGCCACCCGGGCGCGATGGCATATTTGAAGGAAGTCTTCACGGCCCTGCGCGGTTGGGGCTATACATTATACAAAACGGATTTTATGCTATGGTCGATGATCGATTCTTCCGAAGTCATACGCTATGCCCCCGGGAAGACGTCGTTTGATTATTATCGGGAAACGCTGGAAATGATAAGGTCTTGCATCGGCGAGGATTCCGCCTGGCTGGGCTGCATATCGCCATTTCTACCTTCCATAGGATACATGGATATGATGCGGATTGGCGGCGACGTCGGCGCCCAGTGGGAGAAGCAGGGGTTTGGCCCAATCAATATGATCCGCGAAATTGTCGGCGACAGCTATTTCAACCATGTCTATTGGACCAACGATCCTGACGCCACGATGCTAAGGGATTTTCACATCCATTTGAAGCCGCATGAAATTGAGTCGCTTGCGTTGCTACAGGCTGTATCCGGAAGTTTGATCACAACGTCCGACCCCATACATCTTATCGCCAAAGATAGAATGGAACTCTTGGAACTGATCGTACCAAAAGGCTTGCATGACCCCATCCTACCATGCCTGGACACGGGCGCGTCGCTAATAATTATCCTACAAAAACTCAAAATAGGATGGCTCGCATTTTTTATGAATCCGACGGATCAGCCTATCACATACCCATGCGATTGGGAAAAATGGGTCGGCGGCATAGAGCTGCACGCGCGCAAAAGGCACGGGGAAACGATGACGCTCAAAGATATCCCCTATGTACAAATATTGCCCCATGAATCGAGCCTATATTATATCTCCGATAACGCAATACTCGATGAGCCAAAAAATTTGTGGGAATGGTAGCGTGGATGCTTTGGGCGCTTGGGCGCTTAAATTGCTAATGCATTAATTTTGGGATATAATGTAAGCGCGCAATTTACCAAGCTGGACGAAGCGGAGTGTTTGTATGTCAATAGAACGCCTGGTTGATATGGAGCGCGCCGAATCTGAGGGCGGGACCGAGGAGCTTAGCCTCCGCCCGCGCAGGTTTGGCGAATTTATCGGTCAGCGCAAATTGAAAGAAAACCTGATTGTGTACATCGAGGCCGCAAAACGCAGGCACGAAGCGCTTGACCACGTCCTGCTGTACGGCCCGCCGGGGCTTGGCAAGACGACGCTGTCGGCGATTATAGCGGCGGAGCTGGGCGTCGGCTTTCGCATAACGTCGGGGCCGGCGCTGGAGCGGGCCGGCGATCTCGCCGCGATTTTGACGGGCCTGTCGGACTACGATGTGCTTTTTATCGACGAAATCCACAGGCTCAACAGGCATGTCGAGGAGTACCTGTACCCCGCGATGGAGGACTATGCCGTGGATATAATGCTGGGCAAGGGCCCGTCCGCGCGCTCCATAAGGATCGACATACCCAAATTTACATTGATAGGCGCGACCACCCGCGCCGGGCTGCTGACCGCGCCCCTGCACGACAGGTTCGGTGTGATCAGCAAGCTGGAGGTATACACCGCAGGGGAGCTCGAACAGGTCATACAGCGGTCGTCCCGCATACTGGATATTGAGATTGACGACGACGCGGCGGCCGAAATAGCCAAGCGATCGCGCGGGACGCCCAGGATAGCGAACCGGCTGTTGAAGCGCATCAGGGACTTCGCGCAGGTCGCGGGCGACAAGCGGATTACCGGGCGTTTGACGCAAACGGGGCTGTCAGCTTTGGAAGTGGATACCATAGGCCTCGATAATGTGGATCGGCAGATGCTGCTCGGCATCATAAAAAAATTCGATGGCGGGCCGGTCGGCCTCGACACGCTCGCAGCAAGCATCGGCGAGGACCCGGGCACCATCGAGGACGTCTACGAGCCGTACCTGCTCCAGCTCGGATATATAAACAGGACGCCGCGCGGGCGCATCGCCACGAAGCTCGCGTATGAGCATTTCGGCGAGCCGTATGAATGAGGCTGGCGGGGGAGCCAGGCTGCTTTTGCATGTGTGCTGCGGCCCTTGCGCGATTTCGCCCCTGGCTTCCATGCCCGATGGCATGGATGTAACCGGTCTGTTTTACAACCCGAACATACACCCGCAGGGCGAGCTTCAACGCCGGCTGGCCGGGGCGGTGCAAGTGTTTTCCGGGGAGGGTCGCGCACTGATAGTCATGGATGAATGCGCGCAAGGCGAGTGGGAGGCGTTCGAGGCGCCGACGCCGACGCCGACGCCGACGCCAGCGTCGGCGCCTGACGGCCCGCCCGGGCCCGACATGCAAAAGCGGGCGAGGTGTGCGATGTGCTACCTAAAAAGGCTGTCGTATACGGCGGAGGCCGCGCGGGACGGTGGTTTTGATTGCTTTTCCACGACGCTGCTCGTCAGCCCGTACCAAGATCATTGGCTCATCAAAAGCACGTGCGATGATCTGTCGAAAAAATTCAATGTCGATTTTTATTATGTGGACTGGCGCCCCCTCTTTCGCGGAGGCCAAAAGGAGGCCCGGGATCTGGGCCTGTACAGGCAAAAATACTGCGGCTGCATATTTTCCGCCCAAGGCGGCTAGGCATTGGCGCGGGGGTGCCCCGCCCGCGCCTTTGCAATACGCGCGTTTACCCACGCGTCACTCGGCTTTCATATGCTTGTCGACCAGTTTGTCTATTGGGCCCACGGCTATGCTGTTTTGGGTGAGGGCCTGGAGGCCGAGCATCAGCATCAGCAGCTTCCTCCCGATCACAAGGGCGGTGTCAACAAAACTGATGAAACTGGTGACGGGCCTGACAGTGAACGACTGCCCGAATATGCCGATGAAATTGTTTATCAAGTTGAATAAATCGGGTACGAGCGCGATGAGGGCGCGGAGCAGCGCGACCCCGACCAAGATGGCGAAAGCCTTGACTGCGGCTTTTTTCAGCCATTCGCTCTCCTCAAAAAGCAGTATATAGCCCGCAATCAGCGTCAGCGCCAGGAACCCGTCGAACAGCGCTACGAAATACACCGCCGCCCCTAACAACCCGATAGATATGCCTAGTTTTGTTTTCATGTTACGACTCCTTTTTAGATAATAATACATAATGGTTTTTGTGCATTATTACGTATTTTATTCAGCGAAACAAATTTTATCAAATAAAATACACAAATGCAACAACGCCAGCACCTTTATTACGCCCCGTCGACGCCCCCAAACGCACCCCGCGCACCCCGTACGCGCCGCCTTGGGTTGCGCTGAGCGGCGCTCGGATGTATAATGTTGTTTCAGTTACATACTATTTCAGTTATATACTAATGATGAGGCAAGTCAGCGGGGTATATCGATGCGTTATCATAGAGCAAAAGCATTTTTTGTCTTCGCAATTTTTTCATTGAGCTTAATTTTATCGCCGTTGCTCGCGTACGGCGCCGCAGGCGGCGACGTACGCATTGACGTCGTTAATGACACTGTCACAGGCGTCGGAAATGGCGTCGGCACTGGCGCTGATGTCGGCGCGCAAAACGGGGCGGCGGCCTCGTCGCGCGTCAGAAGCGCCCGCTATTCCGCTTCCGGCGGCGTGGAGACAATAACTGTCAATGTGGATCGCTACGACGACGTGCATGCGTTTTTTCTGTCTGGCCCCAACCGTTATGTCATGGACATAAAAGGCGCCACGCTGCCTGCAGGTCATTATAGCATCGAGGTGGGGATGGGCAGCGTCCTGCGTATCAGGTTCAGCATGTTCGACGCCCAGACCGCCAGGTTCGTCGTCGATTTGTCACAAGAAACAAGCTTCGCGCTCAACGCCGGCAAAGGCTTCATAAAGGCCGAGGCCCAAACGGGAGCGGCGGACGCGGAGCCTGTGATGTGGTCGCCTGAATCCGGCGGCGGCGACGACGCCTACGCCATTGATTATATGGCGCACGCGGACGAACTGAACGAGGGCATGCAGCAGCTTCCGGGGGCCTCGCCGACGCCGCGGCCAAATTCTGCCTCGGCGCAGGTAGCGCGCACCCCGAGGCCCACGCGCATCCCCGCGCTCGCTCCCACGCCAACGCCGCCCAGGCGCGCGACGCCGAGGATACCGATGCCCGAGCAGACGCCGGCGCCCGAGCCCGGGCCCGAGCAGGGGCAGGCGTACGATCCGCTGGTTATTCCACCGCCGATAATTACAAAGGACGAGTTCAGGCTCGACATAGCGCCCGGGCTGAGGGTAATAGCTTCGTTTAAAAACGGGGCAAACACATGCACAATCGAGGCGCCGGGGGGGCTCGCGGAACGCTCCAGGGTCATACGGGGCGAGGAAGCGCCGCGCGTCGCGGTCGAGATACCCTTTTCGCTGCCCGGCGGATTGGCCGGCAGCAAGTCTTTGGCGATTAATTCCGATGTACTAAAGGGCGTCAGCGTGTCCCAGCCGGACGCCGGCCATATCCGCATATCGCTGGACGTGCGGGAAAGGGTGGGCGTCGAAACCGTCACGGAGGGCGATAAACTCGTATTTAAGCTG
>WRLR01000032.1 GCA_009777515.1 Oscillospiraceae bacterium
GGAAGCTGGGGTTTGGTATGCAGTTAGTGTGATTTCAATTCCAGCAAGCGCGATATGAATTGCCTCAACATGAAGCAATAAAAGATTTTGGGCCGCGTGTGGTGTAAATCCAGTCCTCAAAGAACTGTTCGAGGCCTGGCTTGTTGCATAGGTTTATGTACTCATTGCAAAATATTTCCATATTCACAGGGGTTTCTTTGTATCTCTTTAAAAATGTCCTTGTTGCTTCCTCAAATGTTTCGACGCCGACGAACTCGCTCAATTTATGCAAGCAAATAGCTCCGATAGTATAGCATAAATCCCCGTATTGATGCAGACCGAACTCTATTATCGGAACATTCGCGTCATATCGGGCAAGCTGGTTTTTATATGCACCGATATATTCAATAAGCCTATAATCGTCATTCAATAAATGCTCCATGACGCGCATTTCAAAATAGCTGGTAAACGCTTCGTCAAAGAAGCGTGCCCTCTGGGTTAGGGCGTCTGCTTTTACGTTCCAGCCAAGATGAATAAACTCATGGATGATTTGGTTCATGGATTTTGTTGCGCCAAATGCGGATTCATCAATAAACACGGTTATATATGTAGCAAACGACCCGAAACGGTTCGGTATTGCGGCATAATTCGTCCTTGAGCTTATATCCTTTGAGCCAAAATGCTCATTCATAAAGTCATGAGCAGTTTTCAACGTGTTTTCTAGCTGGCCGACATCTGTTTCGCTAAATAAATAGAATGTGCCGAAAGACAGTTTTTTCACAATGTATTTTGCAATGGCAATAGAAATGTTGATTCGGTCAGACCAAAACACTTGTTTTTTTATGCCGTTTTCAATAATTCTCTCAACATCAGGCATACATGAAACCGCCGTGAACTCTTCCGGCATGGCTACAGCTACGTCAATGGCCAGCTTTGTCTCCAAAAAATCTGAAAGTGAATTACTGTCGCCGCCATCGAAGAAAAGAGGATAGCAAAACGATTCCCACCGCAGAAATGTAAAATCCGGCGATATTGTTTCACGTACATACGGGCAGCACCCTGTTTTTCCTGTGAGATAACCGGTATATTTTAGTAAAATTTGATTGAAGGACTTCGGGAGCTGATATTTTTTTGCTATATATCCGTCAAGGGTTTCGACCGATACCAGCTCTGCGTTTTCGGCAATCATATATTCTTTACCGTCAACAAGGCATTGATTAATAATAAAATCCCTGTTTAGAAAAAAATACTCTTGTTTTATTTCGTCCCTTTCATATATAGCCATGACGTCAATCGCGGATTGATATGGCTTTATAAAAAAGTCAAATTTCATGCTTGCTCTCCTTCTTGGTAAAATCAACGGGGAGGATGATAATTAAATAAAATTCAAGCGGTCGTTCCAATCCACACTCCCTCCCATTAACTGTCTTGCTTATCAATTTGTATACCATTCAGATAGAGTTCAGATGAGGTTGGCCAAACCCCTCTCAATGGGGCTTGTATTCTGAAAAGCATATAATCCGTTGAAGCGTCTGCCGATTCTGTGCTTGTCACATAGATTTTTACTACTGAATCGTCAACAGAGAATTTAAAATCGTTTATGCTAACCCCCATATTATATGGAGAGTAATATATGAACATATCCCAAGAATCTGGGTCAGAATATATGAATTGATAGTACCCTTCCGCTTGTTCACAAGATAATATCCAACTGTTGATTTTCTCTATCTCTATCTCATATTTTTCATAAGTAGCAGCCTTATACCCATTGGCGGTTTCCTCATAATGCTTGCCTGTGGCACTGCTATACTGCGTATCGCTGAACGCAAAAGGATAAATAACCGTTCCAACATCACCGGAGCTGACAATGACGTTATGTGAAGCGCCATCCCAGTCAATGCCCTTAAGGTCACTTGTGCGATACTTATCCGGGCAGATATACAATACTTCATTAGTGGCGGCTAAGAGAACAGAAAAGCTCGCAAATACCCCTGACTCATCATCGACTCTCTCTGTTTGCAAAATATATCTCTCGTCAACCGAGAAAAGAGTTGCCTCCTCATATGCACGTGATTGTTCAATTATTTTTGAATGGATACTAAATGGTAGTAGGAAATACACCAAGAGAACAATAACCACGATAATTACTGTTATAATGCCAATTATAATAATTAATCGTTTCTTCACGATCTTTTTCTCCCGAAAAGATATACAACGCCACGGCCGCGCGTCCATCTTGATTATCGACAACGCAAAAATGAAACTAATATACAGACTTTAGCTCAATACCCCAAAAATAGCAATAGTAATAGCAATAGCAAGTAGGCTGCTGTTGTTTGTTTATAACCTTTATAACCAATAATCAAAAACGAAAGGAGCAACCAATCATATCAAAAACCATAAAAACCAATACGTTTTTTTGACAAGAACCCTAATGGCGCTCTAATTTACATCGTTTGCCAGGGTTTTCATTATGTCGAGCGCGAGGAGTGTCAGGAGAGCGGTTTTGTCTGTTAGATTGGCGCTGACGTCGCCCAGTTCCAGATTATAGAACAGGTCGGGATCGGTGAACACTGCGATGCGCCCTTGGCCGGCGCCGGCGATGCTGTAGAGCGCGTTCCCGGCGCTGTCAGCCACAAGGGCGGTCCCGCCCGTGACGGCGGAGGCCCGCGCGGTGGGGGCGACGCCGTCGATTATAAGCTCCGCGTTTTGCTCCGTTGTCGATGTGCCCGGCTTTGGGTTGTAACTGGCCGGGCCCTGTATGTCGGCGTCCACGATTTCCATGCCGGCAAGGGCGAGGAGGCTGTTGGAATGGGCGCCGGATTCTTTGTTGTCCAATATGAGTAGGACGGCGCCTTCGTTGACATAGCGCATGATCTCCTGCGTATTGGCAAAAGGCTTGGCGGGTTTCGACACCACTACCACCCCGCCCTCCCCGGACGCGTCGGCTAGGGCGGAGCGCAAATTGCCGGAGAGCGAAGGCACGTAACCGAGCCTTTGCGTCCATACGTAGAACGTGCTGAGCTGCCTGTCCATGTTAGCGAGGAAACCATCGATGTCGATAGGCAGTTTTATATCGGAGTACTCGTTTTCAAAACGTATATTTACCATGGGCCTAATGGGTGCGGGCAGGCCGCCGACATTGGAAGTAATCGAAAACAGCGCCGTGCCGAACAGCGCGGAGGCGGCGAAAGCGCCGCACAGGACGAAGGAGCACCTTTTTAGCAGAGGGGAGGGCTGCGGGGCATTTGGCCTGGCTGGGCTGCCGGATGCGGGCGCCGCCCTTACCGGTGCGGCTGTCGGCATCTCTTGGTTTACTCGCTGGAGCAACTCGCGCAGCGACGCGGCGGAGGCCGGTTGCTGTTGCTTCGTTTTACGCTGGAGCAGAGCATTCGGCGTCGAAGCTGCAGCCGGTATATTTGTAAAATGCCGAAGCAGAACAACCAACGCAGCGGACAGCGCCGCAACCAGCGCCGACGCGAGCATCAGCGGGAGCGATATCGCGCGCGGGGCGACAGGCAGCACGTTCTCCCTGTTCAACCAGTCCAGCGAGCCGAGCAGCAGTTCCGGCTTTCCGCGCATATGCATCCAGAAATTTGAAAAGACTGTGCTGTCGGTAAACGCCAGCACCCTGCCCTTTTTGTACGATGCCGCCGCGCATTGCACAAAGGCGCCGAACTCGACGTTCCCGGAGTTCGTGTCCTCCGGGAAAAAATTGCGCTGCGAATAGTCCGCCTGATAATTTTTCAACCCGTACCCTAATATGACGTCCTCCGTATACATCGTCGTCTCCAGCGTGTTAGAGGACGCGAACAGAAAATGCGGCAGGTCTCTTACAACGGGGTGCGGCATCAACGACGAGGTCTTGTACTCCGACAGGTTGCCCCGGGTCAGCTCATATGTGCAGTCGTGTAGGAAGCGTATCCCGAACAGGGGCGCGATCTGGTTCAGGTTTGTGCTTGTGCCGAACACGTTGGTGTGGTCGCCGATCAGGTACAGCCCCCCGCCTCTCTCTACAAAGTTGTGCAACGCCGACACTTCATCGGCGCTGAAGGGCTCGGTGGGCGTTTTAATGATGAAGACATCCGCCTGCGAGAGGAGCTCCGCCGTAATCGGCGCCATATTGCGGCTTGTTATATAGTGTTTGTCTATATATTCGTAGAAACAATAATAATTGTAGCCGGATCGCTCACCGAACCAGTTCTCGTCGTATGCCTCGTCCGTCCACTCCCAGTCGCTGTGGTACTCGTCCACGACGACGCGCCCCGCTTTTGGCGAGCCAGGGTCGCGGAAGCCGAAATATGCGGCGGTGGCCAGCGCGAGGACAGAAACCGATGCGACTAATATGGCGTATGCGATTTTTTGCGCCGTGACGGCTTTTATTGTATTCGAGGTTGCGGTTCGCGCTGCCTTTGATGCTGCAGACGCCGCCGCAGCAGTCGGTATGAGCGACATTTTCCCCTTCGCAACTAAAGTCACGCCGCTGGTTTTGCGTTGCCTGGCGTCCGCCGCGTAGACGCGTGACAGAATGAGGGCAAGGGGCGCCAGCGATACAAATGTTATCGACCTTTCCCAAAATATATTATGGAGCGGGTATTGTATATAGACGAAGATCAGTGCAGTGTAGCGCATAACAAAATACGCTGCGCAAAGCGCGAGAAGCGCGGCATATTGGGCGGGCCTTGCCTTGCACAGAAGGAGCAGCGCCGCTCCGCCGAGCAAGATGAGTATGATATAAAACAGCCCGGTCTTTTCCCATACGGCGCTGAAATCCACAGGCGCGTACGGGGTGTCGATCCTTAGCAAATAGTCATTTATTGGCGTCATAAGGGCGCCGGCGCCGGTTATTGCGCCCAATATATTGATGATGGAGGCGCAAAGCCTTGTGATAAACGGCTCCTTGTGGAATTTCGCGAACACTGTGTACAGCAAAGGGAACGCGGCGCACTGAGCGGCAAACATGGCGGCGCACTGCACAGCGCTGGTTTTTGCCCTGCTATATACGCCGGATAGCGTCGCGCGGAGATCCGCAGGCTGTCGTTTTGATTTCGTTTGGGCGTCGCGGCTTTTGAGACGGACCTGCCCCACCATGCCCGAAAGGAGCGCGGCTCCGACATAGACCGCGAACCATTGCGTCTCCGGGCCGTATAGTTTCGTCGCGGGGAACCACGAGAGCGATATGAAAATGAGCGCCAGCCAAGTTAAGTCGATGATGGGCCTCCCGGGCGGGTACCGTAATAATTTTGTGCTAATTATATAATGTTTTAATGCGCTCCAGCGCTTCTTCTACAAACTCTATGTTGCCCATTCGGTATTCATCTATGTTTTCCAGGTTTTTATTTTTTATGAAACTCTCGTCGCCTATGACCAGAATTTCGCCTTTGGAGACTTCCGCCCTGTATATTATAGAGAAGCCCCATATCGTCATAAGCGGCTGGGCGTCCAACTCCAGCGCGATCAATACGGGGCACGCGTCCCAGAACGCCATTTCCGGATTGGCCGTGGGCGCTATCCGCCCGACCGGGAGGTTGTCAAACATGATGCCGAACAGAGCTGCCAGCTCCTTTGTCGCTTCGGAGCTATCGTAATGCCCGAGCAGTATTATCGCGCCGCCCCTGTCTAAAAACCTGTACAACGCGGATATGTCCCCATTGGAGTAGGGCTTCGCCGGCCCGTTAATAACCACGGCTTTAATGTCCCTCCCGGGGCCGTCGAGCGCGTCAGCGAGGCTTTCGTTCAGGTTGAGGTAGGGCAGCATGCCTGTGCGCAGGACGGCGGCGATGAAGCCGTCCACTGCGTTGCCGGTCTTGTCGAACGAGAACGCGGGCATATTGTAAGATTCGATGAGGCAGTAGCCGTCAAAAGAGCCGATGTCTATGCCTGCGTCACCTGCCACCTCTGCACGGCGTCCGGAGGTGATGTGGGCGAAAATATTGTCTACGAATGGCGCGCTGTAGGCCAGCACCGTGTTTTGGAACAGCGTCGTGTCGCCGACGGCCACATATACGCCCCGCCCATACCGCGCCTCCGCCATCAGTACCAAGTCCCCTACCCGCTCCCCCCTGGAAAACACCATGTCGCCAAGATACCCGTCCGCTTCGTTGGTAATGTCACCTGCGTCGGAGTAGCCTGACTTCGCTATCAGCAGCGGCTTTGCGCGGTATCCGCACGAGAGGGACGCGCCGACGACGATGTTAAGCTGGCGATCCACTATGCCGCTAAAAATGGGGCTCTTGCGCGTTATGAAGGCATTCGGCCAAAAACTTTGGAACGGCACCGCGCTGTCAAAGTTGAATTCTATGCCGACGGGCGAGAGCAGCCTGTTGAGCGGCCTGCGGATCTGCTCGTCGCCCGTATGGTCGCCGACGGCCAGCACACCGCCGCCGCCGCGCACAAAATCGGCAATGGCTGCAGTCGCTTCCATGGATGGCGATATGAGCGGGTTGATCACGACGAGCGCCGCTGCGCCTTCGAGGCGCGCGGCGTCGACCTCGCCCACGATTTCGCAGGCGTAGCCCCGCTCTTCCAGATAGCGTGGCAGGACGCCGAACATCCCGACGCGCTCAAGGCCGTATATGCCTTTTTGCGGCACATTGAAATCTATGCCCGTGTCCCAGAAGACAACGCGCCCACCGGACGCGGGCGGGGCCTGTGAGTCGTGCGGGGCCGGCAAGGCGGGCGGTGCGGGCGGATTGTAGGCCAGCAGGGCGACGCACACAGTTATTGCCACCGCTTGCGCGCATAATATGTATACACCCCTACGGGGTTTATGGAAAAGAGCGCGCATAAAACCCGTCGCCTGATACTCATGGCTCAGCCCTCTGTGCCGGATCGAAAATACCGCCGCCAATAGCGCAAACAGTAAAAACCGGTAGTCGAGCGGGCCCGTAAGCGGCTCGACCTTGTAGAGCCCCAGCCCGATGCTGTTTTCGGCCAGAACCGTCCAAAACCCGATATAGAAAGACCATGCCGCCAGGTACAGCCCCGTGTCGATAAGGAAGCGTCGGATTGCCACGACCGCGCCGCCCGTTCTGCCCGCAGCCGCTAAAGCGGTCATGCTGGCCGCTTTTGAGGCAGTTTCGGCCGATGAAACGGTCGCACCGGCTGCAGTGGCGGCCGCACCGGATCTATCGCCCCTGTTCCCAACTCTGCCGCCTCCCCCCACGCCTCCATCTACACCGCAGGCGACTGCGGAAGCAATGACGAACAGCGTGAATAGATCGAGGCCGCTGTATGTGATGCCCATGGCTATCGGCCTTGATATAATCCATCCAATCACGCCGGAAAACAATACTGAAAAATCGGCCAGCAGTAAATAGAAGACAGACGAGTACTCACGCAGTAGCCAATATAGGGCATAAAAAAACAGGACCCCGCCATGTATTGCGTACAGGGCGGGCCCGTTATTATTTTTATTGACAAACTGGCGCGCGGCGCGCCAAACATATACCACGGCTCCGGCTGCGGCAACAAAGAAAAGATAGCGCGGCGACGAGCCAAGTAGGCCGGACGCCGCCGCGATTATAAACAGAAAAAGCGACATTATGTGATCGTTATCGTTGTGTTTTTCGTGATCGTCGTTGTCGTTATCGTATGCTAGTTATGCTCTGTCTATTCCACCTCCGCCGCAACAGCCTCCGCGAGGCGGATTATAGTCAGGTACGCCTGTTGGCGCGTGTACGTCCCCAGCGGGTCGAACCTGTTGTCGCCAACGCCCTTCATGATGTTGTTTTCGACCACAAATCCCAGCGCCTCGACAGCCCAGTCGTCTACATACTCCTGATCGTCAAAGTCCGTTTCCGTCACTCTGTCTTCGACGCCCAGCGCCAGCGCCGCGCGCCGCAGCATTACCGCCGCTTCCTGTCGCGTGATCTCGCCGTGGGGGTTGAACAAGCCCTCGCCGATGCCTTGTACAACGCCGATGTCGTTCAAGCAAGTGACAATGTCGTCGTCTACGTCCGTGAACGGCGTCGGGACATCGATGTAGTCATCCAGGCAAAAGTCGTCGCTTTCAATGAGCACCCGAACCAGCACGTCGCAAAAATCGTAGCGCGTGATGTTGAGCCGGTAGCCGCTCTGCAGCCTTTCGCTGACATACCCGGACTCCACGGCCTTCCCCACTTCCTCCAGGGCCCAGTCGTCCGGCTCGTCCGGTTCGCCCGGTTCGTCCGGCTCATCCGGTATATCGGGCGGCCCGCCCTCAGCTCCGCTGTCGGGGGGATCGCCCGGCTCACTGCCTGAGGCCTCGTCCGGCGGCTCGTCCTCCGGCGGTTCGCCCTCGCCCGCGCCCTCGCCATCGCCCAATGCTTCGTCCAGCGGCTCGGATGTGGACGGGGGCCCGGTATATTCAGGCGGCTCGCCGCCCTCCGGTGTTTCACCCGACCCGTCCGGCGGATTTTCGGAACCACTGCCGGAGCCGCTGCCAGAACCGCTACCGGAGCCGCTGCCAGAACCACTGCCGGAGCCTCCTGTCGAAGGCGGCGTAGTAACGCACCCGGCCGATCCTACGCCGGCCATGCACGTCCTGCCGGTCGTGCATGTGCTGACACCAGTACAACTGCTCTGGCCGACGCATGTGCTGCTGCCGGCGCAACTGCTCTGCCCGACGCACGTGTTGCCGCCGGCGCAACTGCTTTGGCCGGCGCATGTATTATAGCCGGCGCAACTGCTTGTACCTGTGCATGTACTGCTGCCGGCACAACTGCTCTGCCCGGTGCATGTATTAGAGCCCGCGCAACTGCTCTGGCCTGCGCATGTGCTGGCGCCCGCACAACTGCTGGACCCTGCGCATGTGCTGCTACCCGCGCAACTGCTCGTTCCGGCGCATGTGCTGCCGCACGTAGACCCGCATGTGGCGCCGCACGTCGCGGTACACGTCGAAGTACAAGTAGACCCGCAGGTGGCGCCGCATGTCGCCGTGCAAGTCGACGTGCATGTCGAACCGCATGTAGAACCGCAGGTGGCCCCGCACGTCGATCCGCACGTACTGCCGCAAGTACTGCCACACGTGGCGCCGCAACTGTAGCCGGACGTGACGGACGGGATACCCGGCATATTGAAGTAAAGTTCCGTTTCCGCGTCGCCGACAAGGCTGGGCGGCGCCAGATCATCTGAAACCAATCTGACCGCGTCGTCCCTGGTGTCCGCGAATTCCGTCACAGCCGAGGCGTCATTGTCGTAAAATATCCCCTGCTCTTTTTCGTCGAACTCACGCAATGTGTTGCGGAGCGACGCAGCGAACAACGGCGAAAAACGCTCCCCGCCACCGTCCGCTGCTGTGGTGGCGGCGCTTCCGGCGGCAGCATTCGCCGGTTCCGCGCCAAATAACCCAAAAACCAGCGCGAACGCGAGCAGCGTCAGCGCCGACATGACCAGCAAACGCGTATACCCGTGCAAGCGCAAACTGCAGCTCCATCGCCTGCCTCCGCTTCCGCTCCCGCACCCGGCAGGCGTCGCCGCATGGGCGACCGCGCCGCCCGTGTATCTACATACAGCCATCTAGTTAATCACCTACCTTTGTGAATTTATATCATTATATTTCGGGCGCATTTATGTGACAATGCACAATTTTTCACAAAGGTTTGTTTTTTTCATAAAACGCCGCGCTAGGCGCCTATGTGGTACACTTTGCCCGGTTGGCGCTCGAACGTGAAACCGTGCTCCGTCGCCCGTGTCTCCACTTTTGCGCCGTCGCAGCTCACGACGCGCGCCGCGCCCCTGATCTCCAGCTCGCCTTCGCCCGCAGTGATGACGGCCCCGGTCAGGGCGCCGTCTTTCCATTCCATATCGACGCAGTGCCCGCCCCTGGCCCGCAGGCCTTTGGCGCTTCCGTCCTTCCACTCCGGCGGCAGCGCCGGAAGCAGCTCGACAACGCCTGTGTGGCTTTGCAACAGCGCCTCCGCTATGCCTGCGGTCGCCCCCAGTAAACCGTCGATCTGGAAGACCCTCCCGGACCCGAAGAAGACCCTCGACCTGGAGTTGGACGTCATGCGGCTGATGGCGTCGCCCGTCTTTTGGGCGTCGCCGAGGCGCGCGTACTCGTTGATGAACCACGCCAGCGGCCAGCCGCCCCTGCCAGCGCCATGCTCGCAGCGCAGCTCCAGCGAGCGCCCGACAGCCGCCAGCAACTCCGGGGTATCCTTCCAGTTGATTTCGTCGCCCGGGTACGAACCCCAGAGGTGCGATATATGCCCCATGCCCGGAGTCATCTCCTTCACTTCCTCGCGCCATTCGAGCAGTTGCCCCTTGGAGCCTATCGCATTCTTGGGCAGCCTGTCTTTCGCCGCCGCGAACTGCGCAGTCAGCTCGTCGCTGTCGCCCAGCCCCAAAATTGCAGCCGCCTCCACGCATGCGCCGAACAGTGTCCTGATGACCTGGTTGTCCATGGTCGGCGCGGTGCAGATGGGCGTGTCGAATCCGTCGTCCATCACATAGCGGTTCTCGGGGGATATGGACGGGTTCGTCACGAGGTAACCGTCGCCGTCGTCCACGAGGAAATCCAGGAAGAACAGCGCGTGCTCGCGCAGGATGGGGTACCATTTGGCCAGAAAAGCCTTGTCAAGCGTGAAGCGGTAGTGGTCCCATGCATGCAACGCCAGCCAGGCGCCGCCGATGACCCATTGCGTGGACGCCATGAACACATCCTGCGGCGCGGTGTCCCCGTAGAAATCCGTGTTGTGGTGGCACATGGTGCCCCGGCAGCCATACATGATTTTAGCGGTCTCGCGGCCATTGGGTATCATGGCCTCTACCAAGTTGAACAGCGACTGGTGGATGTCCCCAAGGCCTGTCGTCTCGGCGGGCCAGTAGTTCATCTGCGTGTTGATATTAATGGTGTACTTACTGTCCCAGGGCGGGATGAAGTCGTGGCTCCAGATGCCCTGAAGGTTCAGCGCGGCCGAGTTCTCCCTGCCGCCCGACACCATGAGGTAGCGCCCAAAAGTGAAGTACGTCACGGCCAGATCCGGATCGGAGGCGCCGTCCCGCGCCAGTTCAATCCGCTGATCCAGCGGGAGATCGGGGCCGGGCCCGAGGTCTATCACGCAGCGGCGCATCAGCGCCTCAAAGTCGGCTATATGCTCCGCCTTGAGCGACTCGTAGCCCACGCGCGCCGCAGCGTCCAGTATGGACATGACCGCAGCTTCGGGGTCGCTCTCACGGTTCGAGGTCGTAGCTGCCAGATAGAGGGTCACCTCGCCCGCGCCCCGGACAAAGAGCTGGCTGTACGGGTCCTCCACGGCGCCGTCGGACACGGCGCGCACGGCGCAGCAAAACAGCGTGCCCGCCGAATTCCCCTTGAACATGAGCGTGGCGCCGCCGACGGTGTGTATGTCGTCGAGCAGGAGCCCCGGCCACGAGCCGCCGCGCCGGAAGAAACCGGGGCGCCGGTTGTCGGGTATCCTCTCGTCCGATATGCGGTTCCTGTTCAGCAGGATGTCCAGGTTGATGGCCCCCGGCTTGTCGGACGTGAGCTTGATGCACATGACCTGGGCGGGGTAGCTGATGAACATTTCCCTTTTGTACGCGACGCCTTTTTCCTTATGGGCGATGGTGTGGACGCCCGTCATCAAGTCGAGGCTTGAACTGTAGTCCTCCATGTCCACGCTGTCCGGCATCCAGCCATGGACAAACGGCGTGTGGCGGTTCAGGGCGATGTTCAGCTCCCCCAGGGGCTCATACATCCGCATGCTCGTCGGCGAGCCGCACAGGTACTGGGCGATCAGGGTCTCCGCCTCGCGGATCTCGCCCGCGAACACATGCTTGCGTATCTGGTCCAGCTTCGCCTTCGACGCGCGGTTGTTGCGGTCCATGGGCCCGCCGTACCACAGGCTGTCCTCGTTGAGCTGGATGCGCTCGGCGCCGGTGTTCCCGTACACCATGGCGCCAAGCCTGCCGTTGCCCATCGGCACGGCGTCGTTCCACACCTCTGCGGGTTTGTCGTAAGTCATGCAGTAGTTGCGTTTTGACATAGCTAATCCCCTTTCGTGGTTCATATTGATATATGCAATCGTCTGCCTTAAAATGTACCACAATATATCGGCAGTGGCAACTTGGCTAATTATATTATTTATACAAAACAACCCGCAAAACAACGCAGGTTGTGATAATATATAGTCAGTAATAACAACAGGGGGCATGTTGCGAATATTCAAATTCAAATTAAGCATTAATTCCGTTTGCCTGGCCGCTCTGTTCGCCGTCGTCTGGATCATTCTGACAGAGAGTATATCTTTATGGTCGGTTGCGGCGGGGATTGTAATCAGTAGCGTGTGCGTGTATTGCTGCCACAGGTTCCTCGCCTTGGAAAAAATCGCCGACGTCAACTTTGGCAGGCTGTTTCTGTATGTATTTTATTTGGTGGGGCAAATATATATAGCCGGATTTGCCGCCATCAAGCTGATAGTCGTGGGCGCGAAGGCGGACATTGTGACGGTGGGGACGGACATCGAAAGCGATTTTTTGAAAGTCCTGCTGGCGAACTCGATAACGCTCACCCCGGGCACGCTGACGCTGGATCTGAGCGGCGATCGCCTCACCGTTTTGTGGCTTAGGGACAAGGCGGGCGGCCCTGCGGACATGGACGGCGCCGGGCGGGAAATCAAGGGGAAGCTGGAGCGGCAACTACTGAAGGCGCAGAAGCGCCAGCCGCAAAAGCGACAGCCGTAAATACGCCGGCCGTAATAACATATGACCGCAAAACGTCCGCAATAGAACCGCAAGTATAATCGGCTCCCTGTGGGGGCGGCCCTAGCAGCCGCCCTAGTAGAACATCTACACACATTTAATAATATACAATCCGCCAAACGCAAACCCACACGCACACCCCTACCCAAATGCACAAACAAGCACATCCGCACACGCACACGTACACGCACAACATACACATACACATCCAAACGCACACGCGCTAACGCACTCACGCACACGTATGAAAGGGCCCGCTAATGTATGTAATTTGGATCATGATGGCGTACCTACTCATGTTCATCGTCAGGACCGTCGCCGGGCCGTCCGTCTGGGACAGGCTTTTGGGCATGTGCCTGATATCGACCAAACTGACGATCATTATCATCGTTTTTGCGTCGATCAACAACATTGCGTATTTACTTGACTTTGCCATCATATACACCCTGTTCGGGTTCATCAGCGTCATTTTTATTACGTTCTTCCTATTGGACAGGACGAAGGGGAGGAAGTAGGGCCGATGGAAATACTAGAGAACATCATAATCATTATCGGCGCCGCCTTTATGCTGTTCGGCGTCGTCGGGCTGTTCCGGTTCAAGGAGTTTTACCCGAGGATACTGATCACATCCAAGATCGACACGGTGGGGGCGATCACGCTGATTGCGGGGCTGGGCGTTAAGCACGGCGCAAGTTTTTTTACGCTGAAGCTTGCCCTCATCATCGCCCTGCTGCTGATCCTCAACCCGCTGGCCGCCCAAATAATAGCCCGTTCCGCGTATATAAGCGACAGCAGGCTGCAGGACGAGTACGACGACGGCTACGGGGGCATATAGTCGGGGGCATATTGTCGGGAGCATATTGTCAGGAGCATATAATATACGGGGGCATTTAGTTAATGATATATGTGCTGTTGTTATTGTGGGTTATGGGCGCCATACTGGCCATCCGGGCGAGAAAGATATTTAGGATGATCGTCTATCTTGGCGTGTTCTCCATGATATCTGCGATCTGCTTTTTGATGTTGGGCGCGCCCGACGTCGCAATGGCCGAGGCCGCCGTCAGCACTTTTTCCACGATTTTTCTGATCATCTGCTTCGAAAAATACTTCGTCCTCGTATCCAATGCAGCCAGCAGCGCGCCCCACGCACCCGCCACACTCAACGCGCCAAACGCATCATTTGCATCCACCGCGCCCAACGTGACCGCCGCGCCCAACGCTCCTGCTACGCCCGCCACACCCGCCGCGCCAAACGCACTTGCCACGCCCATCGCGTCCGCTACGCCCACCGGCAAAAGGCGGGCGTCAGCGTCTGCATCGGCAGCAGTAGCGGCGTCGGCTTCGGCAGCAGCAACGGCATTAGCGGCGGCGAAGCGCTACCTCCCCCCGCTGCTCTTCACCGCGCTTTTGTTCGCGCTTTTTGTCCGCTTCATCCCCGCGTCCCCGGCAAACGCATACATAAAAGACATGTACCTAGCGCGGTTCATGGGGGAGGTCGGCGGCGAAAATGCGGTCACGGCCATCTATTTGGGCTACCGCATGTACGACACGCTGTTCGAGGCACTTATGCTCCTGGTAGGCGTAGTAGCCGTCTCGCACATGTCATGGTACAACGAAACGGCGGCGGACGAGCATCTTGGGGGCATCAACAAATCGGACAGCGTCGCCATATACACAATCCGCATGGTCTGCCCCGTCATCCTATTGTTTGCCCTTTACTTGATCTTAAATGGCCATATGTCGCCCGGCGGCGGCTTCCAGGGCGGCGTGGCTATCGCTTCGTTTTTGGTATGCAGGTATCTGATCCACAATATCAACGACGTCCATTACAAAAAGGTGCTGATACTGGAGAAGATGACATTCGCGGCCATCGTGCTGTTGGCGCTGTTTTTCATCCTGCTCGGCACATATGTGCATTATGCGCACTTGAGGACGTTTTACCTCATAACGATGAACACGTTGATAGGGATGAAGGTAGCCTGCGGGTTCAGTATCATATTTTACCGCTACATAGCGTTCGAAAGGAGATAGGTTGACAATGCCCCCGGAAGCAGTGGAGATTATCGCCATAATCGTGTTCTTTGTCGGCTTTTTCGGCCTGATTACCGGTAAGGGCGCCATAAAGTCCATCGTGTCGATATCGGTGATTGAGGCGTCCGCCGTGATGTTCCTATTGAGCATCGGCTATTCGGCCGGCGCCATGCCGCCGATCGGGCAGAGCCCGGCCAACCCCGCCGACCCCCTGCCGCAGGCGCTGGTCATTACGGCCATCGTCATAGGCGTCGCGCTTACGGCGGTCAACCTGACGATGTTGATATCGCTGTGCCGGCAGTTCAAGGCGACAGATTGGGACATCCTGAAAAATAAAAGCGCGGGGCAGCAATAACCATGCTGGCTTATTTTGTCATTGTTCCTATATTGACGGCGGTTTTCCTGTACGTTTTTTCAACCGCGAGGGCGGCCAGGGTGATCGCCGCAGCGGCGCAGGCGGCGCTGACCGGCTTTGCCGCATACCTCTTTTTCCTTTGCAAGGGGGGCGACATTGTCACGCACCTGGGCGGGTACGACGGCGCGTTGGGCATATCCCTCCGGGCGGACACGCTCTCGTCTGTTTTCATCGCCCTCACCGCCTTTATTTTTTTGATCGCTACAATCTACAGCCTCAACGAAAAAGGCGGCAAGTTGTTTTGGCTGCTGCTGTTTATATGGGAGGGGCTGCTCATCGGCACATTTTTGACGCGCGATCTGTTCAACGCGTTTGTTTTGCTGGAAGTCTCGACTGTCGCCGTTTCCATACTCATCATGTTCAACCGCGACACCCGCTCGATGTATGATGGCATGCTCTATTTGATGGCGAGCATAGTGGCCATGCAGTTTTACCTTTTCGGCGTTGGCTATATATACAAGCTGACGGGCGTCCTGGACATGGACGCCGCCGCCAGCGCGCTTAGCGCTATGGACGCGCAATCGCAAATTTTACCGTTCGCGCTGGTCATGACGGCGGTGGGCTTTAAATGCGCTATTGTGCCGCTGCACAGCTGGCTCCCCAGGGCGCACGGGACCCCGGGCGCGCCGCCCGCCGTTTCCGCGCTGCTGTCCGGCATCCACATAAAGAGCGGCGTGTACCTGTTCATGCGCTTCCGATCGATATTCGGGGAGATTGACGTCGGCAGGTTCTTCCTCGTCGTCGGCATCATTACAGGGATTGTTGGTTTTATATTCGCGGTGCTGCAGACGGATATAAAACTGATACTCGCGTACCATACGGTCTCGCAAGTCGGCATGATAATAGCGGGCCTGAACATGGGCGCCGTCTATTCTTATGTCGGCGGGCTGTACCATTCGATAAACCACGCGCTGTTCAAGTCGGCGCTTTTTTTGAGCGCGGGGGTGATTGTACAGGCGTACGGGACACGGGACGTCAACAGCATCCGAGGGGTTTTGAGGCGCTTCCCGCTGGTCGGCGCCGCGACCATTATGGCGATCCTGGGCATCACGGGCGCGCCCCTGTTCAACGGGAGCATATCGAAATATTTCATCATGTCCGACACCAGCCCCGCAGTTAGCGCGTCCTTGTTGTTCATCAACCTGGGCACTATTATTTCATTTATTAAGTATTCGGCGATACTTTTTAGAGGCGGCGGCAGGGTTGTAGGCGGCGGCGGAGCCGCAAGCGGGGCTGCGGACGGCGGTGGGGCTGCGAGCGGCGGCGGTATTGCAGACGGCAGCAGTGCCAAGATCGGTGCTGTGGGCGGCGCTTCCAGTGTTATTGCAACTTCGGAGGATAAGGTCGACATGAGTAAGCAGGTAGCCATCCTCGCGTTGGGGGCGCTGTGTTTTGTCGGCGGTATATTCGGAGAGTATATTATAGAGTTCCTGTTCAATGTAAAGGTCAGCGTGGACGCAGCCGGATACTTGCAAAAAGTGGCGTTCTTTGCCGCAAGCGGCTTCGCGGGTTTTTTCATATATAAATATTTCGTAAATAAAAGCCCGCTGTTAAAACGCATTCGTGCGCTGGATGCGGGCTTTCGCGCGATATGCGTCTGTATGGGCGTGTTCTTCGCGCTGCTCCTCGTGGCCGCCGGGATATTCGCGATCTGACCTGTATTTATTTACGCCGTATTTATTCCAGAACCGTGTTTATTCCGAAGCCGTATTTATTCCGACGCCGAATAGTTCGCAAATATCCGCAATGCGATTATCACCGCCTGCTCGCATGTGGCCGTACCACCGGGGGCGAACTGCCCGTCGCCCATCCCTTTTACGAAACCCAACTCGCCCATATTGAGCACGGACTCTTTCGCCCACGTTGAAATCAACCCCTCGTCAGCATAGCTGGGCGCGCCCCGGATGCTGTCCCCCGCCTCGGGATCGAGTATCAACAGCGTCCGCCACAACATGGTCGCCATCTGTTCCCTGGTGAGCCTGCCGTCCGGATCGAATATGCCGTCGCCCATGCCGTTGACTATGCCTAAGTGATACGCGATCAGGACGTCGATGTCCTCCGTATCGCTGAACACCGCGCCCACGCTCGCGGGGGGCAAAATGCGGGCCCCCGTGTACTCGTCGTGCAGCCTGACGGTGACTGCGGCAAACTCCGCCCGGGTTATGGGCCTTGTGAAGTCCTGACCAAACAAACTATATGGTATCAAGCCGAAGCTGTCGGCCATCATAAGCTCCTCGTGCGCCCAATCGGATGACATGGTCCATGTCGTAGCCTTGCCGTGCGCGACTGGCGATGAGGCCAACAGTAGATTTGTAATAATGATTGATGCAATAATTTTTTTGACCATCTATGAACCCCCGTTTTGTACCTTATGCCATTGTTTACGTCTAGCTTTGCTACCATCCTCTATTTTACAGCCACCACAATGTCCCTCATTATCGCCTGGTCTACCCTGTGGGCGAATTTTTCGTAGGCTGGGCCGCTCAGTACGCGCAGCCCTGCGCCCGATATCAGTTGCTCCATCCCCGGCCTTGGCAGCACATGCGTGTTCCACGCCAGCACCACCGCACCGCCCGGCCTCAGTGCGCCCACCCAGGCGGGCAGGCAGGCTTCCAGCAGCTCGGAGGGGTTCCTCGTCTGCGACGACTGCTTCTGGTTAGTCACGTTTCCGTGCTGCACGCCATACGGCAGGTCGCCGACTATAATGTCGAAGAAGCCCTTTTTGAAGTATGTCCCCGCGTGCACGGAGTTCCCGGTTATTATTTCAAAGCGCCTGGCATATCCGTCCGCAGATACATCATTCGCCCCTGCTATGTCGATAGAGTATCTGGTCGACATAAAAGATTTGTTCGGGCCGGATATTTTATGTATGTCGGTTTTGTGCTTGCGTTTTTCTGTTTCCAGGAATTTTCTGAGATAGCGGTACGCCTCGGCCGCCGCGTCCCCGCCCACCTCCACGCCGTAGACGTCGAAGCCCCGGACGAGGCCTTCGAACAAGGTGGTGCCCTTCCCGGCTACTGGGTCCAGCAGCTTTACGGGTTGCGAAGCCTGCGCGTTTTCCAGCGAACAAAATGCGACGTTAATCATCATCCTTGTAAAAAGTTCGTTGGTCTTCCCGGTGTATTTTAAAATGGCGCTCAGGCTCTCGTCGACAAATGTTTCGCGCGCTACCCATCTGGGTTTTAGGTACTCGGTGTAATTTATCTCTACTATTTCATATAGCGCGAACACAAACGAAAGGTTGGACAAAACCGCGACGTCGCTGAGCGTAAGCCGCGAGCCCACGGTAATGGCCAGGTACTCTACCCCCTCGATTGTCCTTTTGCCGACTTTCAACAGGCGCGCGGAAATCCCAAGTGAAGCCACCAGGGACAGTTCGGAAACGGCCAGAGCCGGCGCCGACTTATAATAGACCCTATTGTGCCCAGGGTTTATAAGAATGACGTAATCAACCATATCAATGTTACGCTCCAACTGCCTCTATATATGTGATAATACGTTATTTTATGTATTTCAGCCCGTCTTGCCCGGCCAGGCGGCGCTTTACCTGTTCCACGGTTGCGGTGCCCGTGACGCCCAACTGCTGTATGGTGATCGATGACACGCAGCCGCCCAGATATACAGACTCCTGCAACGACAGTCCCGACACTAACCCGATTATCGAACCCGCATTCGTCGCGTCGCCCGCGCCTGTGATGTCCAGCGGACCTTTCACCGGGAACGGCGGGACATGGACTGCCGTGGCGCCGCCCTCGAACACATAAGCGCCCTCCGCGCCAGCGGTGACCACCACCGCTTTCCCGTTGGCGGCCAGCAGTTCGCCTGCCGCAGTGAGCATATCATCCAACGAGCTAAGCGGTTCGCCTGTCATCGCCGAGGATAGCGGCGCGCCTACTTTTGGCGCTGCTTGCAATCCATTAGCCACTACAGGGGTTTGCGGTCCACCCGCCGTGGCGGGCGAACTACCTGCTTTGGTAGGCGTACTACCTGCCGTGGTGGGTAAATTACCTACCACGGTAGGCAAACTACCCACCGTGGTGGGCATTCCGCTCATTATTTTTACGGCGTCGTCCAGCTCGGACCTGTTGCACTTGATTATCACGCCACGGTAGCTGCCGGTAAAGCCGCGCGAGTCCGCAAAGAACGGCTTGCCCGCGTGCCGCGCGGCGATGCCGGCCAGCGCCCCGCGTATGCGCGACGTGATTGCCGCGTTGTCGGATTCCAAGTACTGGTCGCATATCACGACGCCCTGCGACGCCGCCAGCGCCGCTTCCAGGTTCTCAAACAGCCTGTCTTCCAATTCCCGGGGCGTCTTTTTGAAATTGCGGAAGTCGAAGCGGTTCGACTCCACATACGCCCCGCCGGGCGACAGCCGCATCGGCTTCATATATACATAAGTCTGAATCATATCCGACTGTATCATGAGCGAAGTGTCCGCGCCGATCCGCGCGAGGCAGCCCATCAGATCATAGCCTTCCCCGTCCGTACCGATCAGCCCCACGCAGCGCACCCTTGCGCCCAGTGCGCGGAGGTTGTTGACAATAGTCCCCGCCGCCCCCCCGAACACAGCCTTGCTGTCCACCTGGTACGCGGGCAGGCCCGTTTCGACGGAGATTTCGTCCCGGGCCGGGTCGATGTACAGGTATTTGTCCAGCGCGAAATCGCCGAACACCGTGACGTCGCATTCGCCGACGTGATCTAATATACCTATTATGTTGCCGACATTTATTGTGTCCAATACATCCATTTGGCCAATCTCCGATATAAATTTGATATTGCGGTTAGCGGTTATATGTGTGCAGGCGGGCGGGCAATGGCCGCCCTATGGCTGCAGCTCCCATACCTTTCGCGCCAGGTGCGGCAGCGTCAAGCTGTGCTCACCGCATACAAGGTAGCTCTTCCCGCCGTCGGCCACGGTGCGGGCCAAAATCGTCTTCCACGGGCGGAAGTAATAGTGCGGGTTGCTCTTGGGCGGGTCGATGCCCGGCGCGTAGCCGCCTATCGGTTGCAAGTCGAGTACAGCGGTCGTAAAATGGCAAATTTCGCGCCCGTCCTGCGCCGCGACGTTCCTCGCCATGGAGAGGGCCTTCAGGTAGACCTCGGGGCCGGTGACCGCCGACCCGAAATTCAAGAAAACGCCGCCCTCCAGGTTGGTGATTTCCTGGGTGTAGATAAGGAAATCGGTGTACGAGGCCGCGCCCATCGCCGCGCCGTCGCAGTTGGGGTGCTCGTGGATGATGTCGTTCCCGACGCCCACATGCACCGTCACGGGGATGCCGAGGCGGTAGCCCGCCGCCAGCACGCTCGAATCGCGGTTGGGCAGGTTATTCTCCCATATATAACGCCCCAGCGCCTCGCCCCAGCCCAGCCCCTCCGCCGCGCCTTCCTTGATAATATCGTTGATGATCCCAGACTCGTGCCACAGCCCGAACTGCCCCTCGCTGATGTAGCGTGCGACGCTCTCGCAGGTCGCACCGACAAGCGACAGTTCAAAATCGTGGATGGAACCCGCCCCGTTGGTGGCTAGCATGGTCAACTGCCCGCGCTCCATCATCTCGATCATGTGAAGCGCGCAGCCCGAGCGGATGACGTGCGCCCCATACATCAGTATGGCCGAGGCATTGTTTTCGCGCGCCGAAAGGACGGCCCGCGCCAGCGGCTCGATCCCCGGGTCCTCAAAGTGTCCCAGCGGCTCGTCAAGCCCGATGAGGATACCCAAGTCCAAATCGTGCGCCCGTTCGGCCAGCGGCTTAATATTCAACCGAGACCTGTCAAATAAAGGATATGGCATCACCTAGCCCCTTTCAATATAAAATAGAAATAATAAAATCGCGGGCGAACACTGTTCGCCCCTACAATGGTTGTGCCGATCATAACATTATGGGCGGCTGCACCGGTTGTAACGCAATGGACAGCGGTCGTGCCGACACAATGTAATATGCGGCGGCCGCGTATTGCCCGTTAGACGCCAAGTAAAAATTCCACCAGCTCCCTGGCTTCGGCTGCGCCGCCAAAGTCGGGGATGATCACATCCGCGCCCGCTTCGAGTAGACGCCCGCGCTTACGCAGGTTGACGCCCTTGCGGCGCACCTCGTCGGTGGCGACGCCGACGGTGTAGCCGCCGATCCCTGCCACCAATTCGATCTCCACGAACCCGTCGCCGAAAGCCACCAGCTCCGCGCCGGTCAGCCCGTTCTCTGCTATGATTTCGCGGATGACCATCTCCTTGGAGCATTCTGTCATATACGCGTGCGCGCCGTAAATATGTTCGCCAAAATATTTGTCCATCCCCAAGAGCTTAGCTTCAACCAGCACGTCCACTTCGTCCGTGCCGCTGGCGCAATACAGGTTCCAACCCTCGGAGGCGAGCCGCTCCAAAAGCTCGACGCTGCCCGGCACCAGGTAGCCCTGCGGGTCGCAGCCGCCGCGTAGTTCTTCGATACGGTTTTTTATATGTATGTTCAGGCGTCGCAAATATTCGTCTTTGTAAAGGCCGGGCTCGATTTTTTGCCCCCCGCGCTTGACAACTTCCTCGTCGAGCCTGATGCACTGGAATATTGTCTGCTTGCCGGTCAGCCGGTCGACGAACTCCGTGACGAGCGCTTCGATGGCGCCGACGTCCTCCGCCTGCGGCGTTTCGCGCAGCACTTCTATAAAATATGGGATCATAATCTCCTGCCAGCCCTCGCGGATGAGGCTCAACGTGCCGTCAAAGTCGAACAGCGCGTACTTGAACGCAGTGCCGGCATCGGTGCAGGCGCCAGCATTGTTGCTTGCGCCCGCGCCTGCGCTCGTATCGGCGCCTGCGCCTTCGCTCGTTCCGGCGCTCGCCCCTGCGTTTATGCTGCACCGAGATAGCGGGCGGCGCACGATCTCCATCCCCCATTCATCCTCCAGGGCGGCGCGAATGGCGCAAACCATGTTGTGCTCGTACATCATATGGATGTCCTCGATCCGCTCCATAGAGTCGGACGGGGCGATGACATAGTAATCGCTCAAATCCTTCAACGCGCCGCCGTCCCTGCCCAAAAAGCCGACAGTCACTATGCCCATCTCACGGGCGGCTTTCGCGGCGTTGACGAGGTTGGGCGAGTTGCCGCTTCCGCTGTAGTATGCCAGCACATCGCCCGGGCGGCCCTTTGTCTGCAGCATGATGGCGTACACGTCGTCATAGCTGAAATCGTTGGCCAGGCATGTGATAATGGCGTTCGCGTCGCCCAGGCATTCGACGCGGAACGCCGTGCGGTTGTGCGCGCGGCAGCCTTTGATAAAATCGTTCGCCATGTGCGAGGCCGTCGCGTGGCTCCCGCCGTTCCCCGCCGTAAAAATGGCGCCGCCCGCCCTCTTGACGCCCAAAAACATATCGACAATCCGCGCCAGCGCCTGCCAGTCCGTTTTTTTAGCTTCATCAATCATTGTGTCGGCATATTTTGACAGTGTGCCCGCAAGTTCCATTATCTCCATCCCCAATGTTAGCGCCCTCCTCCGGCTTCGGGCGGCCCGCCCGCAGCTCGGTTTTTTATTTAATATATTATAACAAACGCCAAAGATAAAACAATCGAACAATACGGAACATCCAGAGTGCAGGAGTCGCGGAGGCGGAAGATGAGGATATGGGCGGTTGGTACGCAGACGGCTGGGGCGGCCGACCATACAAAAGAACGTCATATTGCAGCCATATCGTAGGGACGGTCGCCCTCGACCGCCCGCGCCCTGCCATAATATAATATTGGGTTAATTGATTATTATACAAACGACTATTTTGTTGTGTTTTATTTACATTTGTGTTATACATACTGTAAATATCTACAGACCCCAGTCCAAAAAACCTATGTTGTTTTGTTGTTTGTCATATGTAAATGGTCTGGGGAACAATATTATTTGAAAGGGGACTTAAATGAGCAAAACTAATGACGGCGCCGGCAAGGCCGGTCTTTTGAACGGGTTTTTGCTGAACGAGTCTACCGGCTATTTTCAGAACCAGGGCGTGGACGTAATGGCGTTCGACGATTTTTACCCGGAGGGGCACCAGTCCGGCGTCAGCATCCTCATGCACGGGCAGCGCGTCGCGACCAACGGCGAGCTGCGCTTCGAGCAGACGCCCGGCCAGTGGCAGCCCATACCCAAGCGCGACAAACGCGAGGTGGACGCCTCGGCAAACACCGTGACCACGTGGTTGAGCTTCCCCGATGAATCGAAGCACCTCAGCGGCTTCAACCCGATGATATACCCGGATTTCCGTTTGAGTTACAAGATAACCGCCAAGGGCCGGGGCCCGGACATCGTCGTCACTGCCGATCTGGACCAGCCGATCCCAGAGCGCTTCCAGGGCAAAGTCTGCTTCAACATGGAGCTGTTCCCCGGTACGCTGTTCGGCAAGCCCTGGATCATGGACAAAAAGCAGGGCATCTTCCCCGAACAGCCCAACGGCCCGACCATATCGCTCACGCCCAACTACCTCTACAACGGCGATTACAGCACGGAGGAGTCGCGCAATTCCGAGGTGAAGACAGACATAAAACACCTCTCCGGCGACAACAAGGGCTATAACCCCATTATTGCGGACGACATCATCGCGGCGCCCTACGCCGTCGGCAAGCGCTTCACGGTGCGCCCGGACGACCCGTACAGCCGCTTCACCATCGAGTCCAAAAGCGTGGGCACAGAGCTAAAGCTCTACGACGGCCGCATGAACCACAACAACGGCTGGTTCGTCGTCAGCAGCGAAATACCCGCCGGGGCCACGGCGAACGCCATCGAGTGGGTCATAACCCCCAGTGTGATCGACGGCTGGACATATGGGCCCATCGTACAGACGTCGCAGGTGGGCTACCACAGCGGCCAGCCCAAGGTGGCGATCATCGAGCTGGACAAACGCGTCACCGGGCGCGAAAAGCCGTCGCTGTTTAAAGTGACGGAGACCGGCGACGAGGAGGTCTTCACGGCGGACGGCCAGGAATGGGGTCAGTTCCTCCGCTACAACTACGTAAAGTTCGACTTTACGGGCGTCAAGGACGAAGGCCTGTACAAAGTCCGCTATGGGCAGGCGGAATCCTCCATCTTCCGCATCGCGGACGACGTCTACGATCGGGGCGTGTGGCAGCCGGTACTCGAATACTTCCTGCCCGTGCAGATGTGCCACATGCGCGTCAACGAGAAGTACCGCGTATGGCACGACCTGTGCCACATGGACGACGCCCAGATGGCGCCACTGAACTTCAATCACATCGACGGCTACGCGCAAGGCTCGTCCACGCTGACCAAGTACAAGTCGGGCGACGTCGTCCCCGGCCTCAACATCGGCGGCTGGCACGACGCGGGCGACGACGATCTGCGCCTCGGCTCGCAGGCGGGCGAGATATATATCCTCGCCATGGCGTACGAGGCGTTCGGCGTCGACTACGACGAGACAGCCATCGACCAGGAGACGCGCATCGTCGAGATACACCAGCCCGACGGCAAGAACGACATCCTCCAGCAGATTGAGCACGGCGCGCTGTCCGTGGTGGGCGCGTACGAGGCGCTGGGGCGGCCCTACCGGGGCATCATCAACAGGACGCTGCGCCAGTACGTGCTGTTGGGCGACACGTCGGCCATGACGGACAATGTGATGGGCAACGAGGACGACCGATGGGTGTTCACGGAGGAGAACCCGCCGGCCGAGCTGACGGCTGCGGCCCAGTTGGCGTGCGTGTACCGTGCGCTGAAGGGCTTCAACGACGAGCTAGCTGGCAAGTCGCTGGCCGCCGCGCGCGAGCTGTTCGCGGTCACGGACATCACACGCGACACGCGCCTGTACAAGGTCGCCGACATGACGGACCGCGCCAAAGCGGCGAAGCTGCACGCGGCGACGGAGCTGCTGCTCGCCACGGGCGAAGACCAATACAAGGATTATATACTCTCACAGGTCGATTTCATACCCGGCGCCATCGAGAATGTGGGTTGGTTTATCGGGCGCGCGGACAAGGCGATTGGCGACGCCGGCCTGTCGGCGGCCATCCGGGGGGCGCTGCCGGCGCTTAAAGAGTCGCTCGCCAAGCAGAGCGCGGAGACGCCGTTCGGCATCCCCTACCGACCGTACATATGGGGCGCGGGCTGGATCATCCAGCGGCTGGGCTTCCAATACTACTATCTGCACAAAGCGTACCCGGACGTGTTCGGCCCCGACCTGGTCTACGACGCGCTGAACTTCATCCTGGGCTGCCACCCGGGCACGGACAGGATGTCGTTCGCATCGGGCGTCGGCGCGAATAACGTGACCGTCGCTTACGGCCTGAACCGCGCCGACTGGTCGTTCATCCCCGGCGGCGTCGTATCCGGCACCGCCCTGATACGCCCCGACTACCCGGAGCTTTTGGTGTTCCCGTACCTGTGGCAGCAGGTGGAGTACGTGCTGGGCGGCGGTTCGTCGAACTATATGTTCCTGGTACTGGCCGCGCAGCAAATGCTGGGCGCGGGCGCGGATGCGGCGCGATGAGGACATCGCGCCCTACGGGGCGGTGGCGTGGGCAGCGGGCGCCGCGCCCTACGGGGCGGTGGCGTGGGCGCGGATACGGCGCCCCGTAGGGACGCACATCGTGCGTCCGCGTAGCTCCGGCACACCTGCACATCATGCGTCCGGCATCATAAGGATTAATTTATATTGCAACTCATATGCAAATGTATAAATGGAAAGGGGGGATGAATGAATGAGCGGACAAACGGCCCTTGCGCCCAAGAGGCAGCGTTCAATTGACAAACAGCCATACAATTGGAAAAAGCTCGGCCAGCGCATTTGGCGCAGCAAACATATTTATTTGATGCTGTTGCCCGGCGTCCTGTTCTTCGCGATTTTCCGCTATATCCCGATTTACGGCATACAGCTCGCATTCAAGAAGTACGCGTTCAACATGGGCATCACGGGCAGCCCGTGGGTCGGCCTCGATAATTTCAGGCTGCTGTTCTTGGACGGGGACTTTTGGCAGGCGGTCATCAACACACTGATCATCGCCTATTTGCAAATACTCGTGTTCTTCCCGTTCCCCGTCGTGCTGGCTATTTTGCTAAACGAGATACGGGTGCATAAATACAAGCGCACGGTTCAGACAATCTATACGTTCCCCCACTTCCTGTCATGGGTAATCGTGTCCGGCATGGTTCTGAATATGCTGGCCAGCGCCGGCGCGATCAACAACCTGCTTAACGTACTGGGGTTCGAGCGCGTGCATTTTTTGACCAACAAGGACACTTTCAGGCAACTGCTCGTCATCGTGCTCACATGGAAGGAATCGGGCTGGAGCTGCATCCTCTATCTTGCCGCCATTACAGCCATCGACCCCACCCTGTACGAGGCGGCGGTCATCGACGGCGCCAACCGGTGGCACAAGATGCGCTATATCACCTTACCGGGCATCTCCATGATCGTAGTAGTCACCCTGATTCTGAGGATCGGCCACATCATGGACGCGGGCTTCGAGCAGATACTCAACATTTACAACCCTTCGGTGTACGCTGTGGCAGACATCATCGACACTTACATATACCGAATAACATTCCAGCGCCCCGCCAACTTCGGCCTCAGCACGTCGGTCGGGCTGTTCAAGGGTATTACGAACTGTGTGCTGCTGTTGTCGGCAAATTGGCTCAGCCAGCGCATAGGCCAAACCGGTATATTGTGATGATGTGCCAGGCGGCGCGGGCGGCGTGTTGAGGACAACGCGCCCAACGACATTGGATTATATTATGTATATTGTTTTTGCATTAAATGTAAAATGTTAAGGGAGGTGAAGCGTATGACAGCTCGGGTTGACGCGAAGCGGGGCAAGCTACACAAGAACACGGCGTTTGACTACGTGAACTTCGTGTTTACGGTTCTATTGGCAATAGTTATCATATACCCTTTTTATAACTCCGTGCTGATATCATTTACGCCGCAGGCCGACTATGTAAAAACGCCTTTCATGCTTTTCCCGAAAAATTTCACTTTGGACTCATATAAAATCGTCTTCGAGTCCAGGATACTGTTTGCGGGCCTGCGCAACACTGCTATTATTACGCTGGTGGGCGTCTGCTACAACATTTTTCTGACGGTGCTGATGGCGTACTGCCTGAACAAAGACGTGCCGGGCAAAAAGTTCGTAGTCCTGGCCGTTATTTTCACCATGTATTTCAGCGGCGGCTTGATCCCGTTTTACTTGCTGATACGCGACATGGGCCTTATGGACAACATATTGAGCATGATATTGCCGACCGGCATCTCCATCATGTATATGACAGTCATGCGCAAGTACTTCGCGGCGCTGCCCGAGGAGCTGGAGGAGTCCGCCCGCATCGACGGCGCCTCGGACATGCTTATACTCTTCCGCATCATCCTGCCGCTGGCCCTGCCCATGGTCGTGACGTTCATGCTGTATTACGGCGTGGAACGCTGGAACGAATGGTGGAACGGCATGCTGTTCATCAAGTCCCCATACAAGCAGCCGCTCCAGTTGGTACTGCGCGGCATCATACAAACGGCGGGCACGACCAACCTGGGCTCCAGATTCCAAGAAGCAGGCATCGTCCCGTTTACGGACGGCGTTAAAATGGCGAGTATAACTTTTACTATCATCCCGGTCATGTGCGCGTACCCATTTATGCAAAAATATTTCGTACAGGGGCTGGCCATAGGCGCCGTGAAGGGGTGACCTGCACGCCGCCCAACAATCTGCGGAGACAATAGAAGCGGACAGGCGGCCTTTGGCTGTCCGGGTCTTAATTTGAAGCACACATTTGGCTCAAATATACCAGAACCATTTATTCCAATCGTTCCAATTGAAAAGGAGGGTAACATGATTAAAAAGAATTCGAAAGCCCTGGCCCTGGCGATTGCGCTGGTGTTTATGATGGCGTCCGCACTAGCGGGCTGCGGCCAGTCCGGCGGTGGCGCGGCGACGACCGCCGCCGCTACAACGGCGGCCGCTGCGGAGGCTGCGACGACGGCAGCCCCGGCAACGACGGCAGCCGCCGCCGCAGCCGAAGAGCCGGCAGCATCGGGCGAATACTCAACGCGCGTGACGCTGTCGCACAACATCAGCAACGCGGAGCAACTTGTTGACAACCCACTGTACGACTTCTTCTCTGAAAAATTCCAAGTGGACATGCAATACATCCAGATGTCCTTGGGCGAACATATGGAGAAGACGCGCATCTGGGTAGCGTCCGGCGATCTGCCCGATATCTTGTGGCTGGACTTGAACGAGAACATTTTTAACGAGTGGTGCAACTGGGTGGACAGCGAGGTGTTCCGGCCCGTGCCCAGCGATTTAAGCAACTACCCCGCGTTAAAAGACATGCTGGACTCGGGCATAGCGACTAAACTGTTCACCCGCAACGGCGATGTGTACGCCCTTCCGGCCATGCGCGACATGGCCTCCGCCGACTATACGGTGTGCATGGGCATCACATACCGCGCCGACTGGGCCGAGGCGCTGGGCATGCGCAAGGAAGACGACATCTATACATGGCAGGAGTTCATTGATCTGGTCAGGGCCTGTATTGAACAAGACCCCGGCGGCAACGGCGAGGGCAAGACATTTGGCCTGTCTGCGCCACAGTGGTACTTCCCCGACATGTTCGGCATCTATCAGACCAACACATATGAGTGGGGTTTCGAAGAGCCGTTCTTCATAGAAATCGGCGGCGAGTACGTCTGGTACCCCACGACAGAGGAGTACATAAAGGGACTGAAGGTTGCGAAGGGGCTGTTCGACGAGGGCATCATCTGGCACGACAACATCGTTGACACCAATTCCGCGATGTACATTGATATGTATTATGCCGGGCAGATGGTGGGGACCGGCCAGCACGCTACCATCAGCAACCTTACAAACGGGCGCAACCGCATGAAGGAGGCGTTCCCGGACATCGACAGGGAAAAGAGCTACATGATCGCCAAGATCGCCTCGCCCTTCGACGACAACTTCTTCTGGCAGAAGCAGTCCCCGACATACTGGGGCGCGAATTCGCTGAGCGCCACCATGTCCGACGAGCAGCTCGATCGGTTCCTGGACATCTGGAACTGGCTGCTCACGGACGAGGGCATGAACTTCCGCCTATACGGGCTGGAGGACATCGACTTTATAGTGGGGGCGGACGGCAAGGTGGAAGTGATGTGGGAGAAAAATGAACTGGGCTACTATGTCGATCCGCATCCCGGCACCAGGGGCTTCTACGGCAGGCCGAAACTGGCCGAGGCGGAACTGGCGTACATCAGGGAGACGGTGCCGCTGGTCGACCGCGAGGACGGCTACAAGAGCTGGCGCTGGGACTGGGAGAACGCTCATGTAGGGAAAGTCGATTACAACATGCTGTTCAGCTCCACACCGAATAAGGACACGCTGGGCATGTTTGTGGCGGAAGTCAAGGCCAAGGCCATCGAGCTGATGATCAACTCGTCGATGGACGATTTGGAATCAGAATGGAGCGCTTGGACCGATTCGATGATGCCCAAGGTGCAACTGGTTCTGGACGACCTGAACGCGCTACCGTTTATACCCACCAGCTACGCGGAACTGATTGAGCACATGAAGTCCTGGTAACATCGTTATTATGTAAAAGTGTTTATATGTAAAATATAAATGTAGGGTGCGACGCCCTCGGCGCACCGCAGCAAGGCTCAAAAAGGGCAACCCATATAGGTTGCCCTTTTCGTATATCATTCGCAATTTAAATTGAAACTATATTTTCACAGGGGCGCCGCTATCCATTGATTTGTTCGCGGCGAAGCATGCCTCCAGTGACTTCAGCCCGTCGCCATATGTCGAACGCACCGCGCCGAGGTCGCCGCTGCGTATGGCTTTAAAAAAGGCGGCGTTGGAATCGAACGTGGAGTCGTTCAACTGCCGGTAGAGCAGGTCGGCGCCGCGCGTAACGACGCGCAGATGCTTGCGCAGCGAATATGCGAGCGAGCGCTGCCGCCCCAGCGCGACCATGCCGTTTTCGATGGACACGCCGCCGGAGAGCAGGTAGCACGCCGAGAAGAACGTGGCGGTGGCGCCGGACTTCATGCGGAACACGGCGGTGGAGCTGTCGTCGATGTCAAAGTCCGCGAAATCAGATTCTTTTATTATTCCGGACGTCTTCATGGCGAACACCGTCTCATACTCCCCGAACAGGTAGCGCACCATGTCCACCAAATGTATGGTCTGCTCGAAAAGCTGCCCGCCGCTGGTCGCCTTACTGCGCCACCAGCCTGCGGCGGCCACGTTTTGCGCCCAAGTGGCGTGGATCTGCCCGATGTCCGTCCTGGCGATCTCTTCTTTCATGCGGTCGGTGATGTCCATGTAGCGGTCCTGAAAGCTGGCAGCCGCCACGAGGCCCGCATTGGCGGCGCCCTTGGCGACCCTCCAGCCGCGCCCCATATCGAGCGTCATGGGTTTTTCGACCATAAAATGGATGCCCCGCTCGATCGCCTCCTCCTCGATGCCCTCGTGCGCCGCAGGCGGCACGGCGATGATCACGGCGTCCAGCCCTTTTTCAGCGTCGAACAGCGCCCTGTGATCAGCGTACGCGTTGGGCGCGCCAAGGCGGGCGGCCATTGCATTTCGGTTCTTCTCGACAGGGTCCGCCACGGCCACGACGTCTATGTCGTCCATTTTTTCAAGCGTGCCGGCGTGCGTGTAGTTCGTGATAAACCCGCACCCGATAATGCCCACCCTGAGCTTGTTCCTATATCCGGGCATTCCAGCGCCCCCCCTTCAAAATAAATCGTATATCGCCATAGCCTAATGCGAAAGTCCATTTACGTGTATTGCAATCGGCCATATTATTTTACGCGCCCGCCAGAATCCTATTGATGCGCTCGATCAGCTCCAGGCACATGCGCCCGTTGTGGTACGGCTCCTTCCACTTGTTGACGCGCAAAATGTTCGGGTGCTTGTGCGCGCTGACGTCCGCCCGGAACAGCCATTCGCGGAACACGCCGCCCTCGCGGTCTGAAATATAGTCCTTAATATACTGTATGATGTCTTGCGCCAATTTTAGGTAGCGGTCGTCGTCCGTCAACTGGTACGCGTTGATGAAGCCGATCACCGCCTCCGCCTGCACCCAGTGCGACATCTCCAGGTTGTGGGGCCCGTTTTCATTGCCTTCATAGTATATGCCGCCCGTCTCCGGGTTGAGGCCCGCCTCACATGCTGCGGCGATGCGCACGGACGTATCCTTGTGCCGCTCGAACAGCTCTTCGTCGCCGTACGCCTCCAGCGCCTCGGTCAATAGCCACGCCCCCTCTATGTCGTGCCCATATGAGAACAGCGTGTCCGTCGCGCCCCAGTCGTCCAGCATGTACGGCTTGTAGTGGAAATGCTCCAGGTCTAAAAGCTTGGTCGTCATGATGTCGATGAGCGAGCCCACCTTCTCTCGCACCAGTGGGTCGTCGTCCACACGCATCAGATTTGTGTAGCTCTCTATCAGGTGCAGGTGGGTGTTGAGCGCCTTCGAGCCCATGGAGAGGTCGCGAATGTTAAAGCTTACGTCGCGCCGCTTCCAGTCGCGCGTGAACGCCTCAAAATAGCCGCCGTAGACCTTGTCCAGCGCGTACTTCTCCAGATCGTCGTACATCTTGCGCGCCATAGCTGCGGCGTCCTTGTCCCCGCTCGCGCGCGCCAGTTCGGCGCCCCCGTAGATGATGAACGAAATGCCGTAGGGATATTTTGTCTCGTCCGCAGGCGATCCGTCCGCATGGACGTGCCAATACGAGCCGCCGTACTCGGGGTCGATGAAATATTTCTGGATGTAAGCTTTCGCGTGATTCGCCATGTCGAGGTAGCGCGGATCTTTCATCACCCTGTAGGCGCTGGCAAACGTCCATAGCAGCCTCGCGTTAAGCACAATCGCGCGGTCGGCGTCCTTGATAGGAACTAGCTCGCGTGTCACTTCGCCGTAGAAGCCGCCCTCCGGATCGTACGCGTGCTTAATATACATGTCCATCAGGTCCTTCATTTCATTTTCGGCCCAATCGTAAATCTGCTTAAGTTCTTTTTCGTTTTTCATGCTGCCAAGCCACCCCTTTCATGAATCGACGGAAAATTCGCACCTTACAGCGCATTGATAGAAAATAAAGCATTGGTTGATCATAAATGCGGCTGTTTTGTATGGTTGATTTGCCGCTTATATATCGTGTACATAAATCACGCATATTATATTCTTTATTGACTTTTATGTATACAACGGTTACAAATATATTATGAGTATATATATTAACTACGGTAACGATCCTGCTGGCATGGCGGAGGAACTGATGCGCAGGGCCGATGTGGCTTCGCTGCTTCGGCCCGGGCTTCGCGTGACCATCAAACCCAACCTGGTAGTCGCACGCCCGGCGAGCGGCGGCGCCACGACGCACCCGGAGATCGTGGAAGGCGCCGTCCGCTACCTGCGCGCGTGCGGCGTCGATGACATTACAATCGCCGAGGGTTCTTGGGTAGGGGCTGATACAGCGCGCGCGTTCGAGGCCTGCGGCTATGCGGCGCTGGCAAAAAAATACGGCGTAACGCTTGTCGATACTAAACATGATAAGGCAGTATCAGTAAAAAACCCCTATTTGGAAGGCATGAAGATATGCGAAAGCGCCGTAAGTGCTGATTTTATAATAAACGTCCCCGTGCTCAAAGGGCATTGCCAGACAGGCATGACATGCTGCCTCAAAAACATGAAGGGGCTTATTCCGGACAGCGAAAAGCGGCGCTACCATTCGGCGGGGCTCGACAGGCCCATAGCCGCGCTCGCCACTGTCGTCAAGCCGCAGCTCCACATTGTCGACAGCATTTGCGGCGATCTCGATTTTGAGGAAGGCGGAAACCCCGTAGTGTCGAATAGGATATTGCTTGGCTTTGACGCCGTTCTCCTGGACAGCTACTGCGCGCCGCTGATCGGCTACCGCCCAGACGACATAGGCCACCTGCGGCTTGCTAAAGAATTTGGCGCCGGCAGCTACGCGGGGCCGTCGACGCAAGTAATCGAGATGAACGCCGACAAAAAGCCCACTGCGGGACGGACAAGAAGCGGCGCCAATAAGGAACACAGCGCCGGCGCCGGTGCGCGCAGGTACGCGGGGATGATCGACGAGGACGGAGCGTGTTCGGCGTGCTACGCGGCGCTGGTCTATGCGCTGAGCCACACAGGCGGGGCTGCCGCCAAAAGGTTGTCGCAGAGCGGCGGCGCGGGTAAAATCAAAGTGGGACAGGGCTTTGCCGGCAAAACGCTGAAAGGGCTGGGTTCCGGGAACTGCACGTCCGGCTGCGAAGCGTATGTAAAAGGCTGCCCGCCCTCTGCGCTGGACATAATGGAGTTTTTGAACGGAGTGCGGCATTGACATTGCATCGTTTGCATGCGGCGTGGGCGCGGCGGGGGTTTATGCGCAGTGTGTGCTTCGTGCTCTATGTGCTGTAGGCGGGGCGGCCGGCGGCGGGCAGGGCGCGCGGGCGGAAGCGGCTGGGGCCTTCCAGGCCGGAGGATTCGGCGGGGCAGGCGCGGCCAAGCGCGGCGCCCCTCGACAGCTTCATTACCTGTATGCCTATCGCGTTGCGCGTCGCTTTCATGCCAATAGCTGCAGTATTTACCACCAACGCCCTGTCCCGGCTGGAAAAAATGGCGATGTCCCCGTCTTCGTAATGGCGGGCGATGTACGCCAACGGCGACTGCGTGGCGTACGCGTTGGCGAGGCGCTTGCGGTTCGTCTTGGTCGCGTAGGCGGCCATGCCGACCTTCGCGAACTTGCCGTTTGCGAAGCCGAACAGCATAAATCCGTCGTAGCTGCCCGCGACAGTGACGTATACAATGCGCTCCCCCTCCGGGAGGTTCAGCACGCTGGACAGATACAGCCCCATTGACGAGGCCTTTGTCTCCGCGATGTCGTGAGCCTTTATCTTGCACACCTCGCCGCTGTTTGTGAACAACAGGAGTTCCGCGCGGTTGCTCGCCTCAATCTCCTGTATGACGGAGTCGCCTTCCTTTAGCTTGTGGTCGCCGGAAGACCGTAGCGACGTCAGCGGGATTTTTTTTATGTAGTTCTGCTCGGTGAGGAACAGTTTGAGGTTGTAGTCCTCAATGAACTCTTCCTCCCCCATCGCTTCCACCTCGCCCTCGCCGACTATCGCGGTCAGGCGCGGTTTGCCGTATGTCTCCGCTACATACGCGAGCTGTTTTTTGATGAGCGCGCGGAGCCTCTTTTCGCTTTGCAACGTGCGTTCTATCGCCGCAATGTCGCGCCTGAGGGCGTCAATTTCCCCTGCCCTGTTGAGAATGTACTCCTCGTTCAGGTTGCGCAGGCGGATATCGCATATGAAATCGGCCTGGGGCCTGTCGATGCCAAAGCCCTCCATCAGGTTCGGCACGACGTCCCTGTCGTTCTTTGTTCCGCGTATGATGCGTATGGCCTTGTCAATGTCGACGAGGATGCCGTAAAGGCCCTCCAGCAGGTGCAGGCGCTCGACCTTGCGCGCGGCGTCGAACGCGAGCTGGCGCCTAACGCAGCCCGACCGGAACGACAGCCATTCGCCCAATAGCTCACGCACGCCCATGACGCGCGGTTTGCCGTTGATCAGCACATTGAAGTTGCAGCCGTAGCTGTCCTCCAGCGGCGTCATCCGGAACAGCCTTTTGGCTATTTCGTCCGGATCTGCGTTTTTTTTGATGTCGACGGCGATTTTAAGCCCCGAAAGGTCCGTCTCGTCCCTGACGTCGACCACATCTTTCAATCGGCCTTTTTTGACCAGATCGACGACGGCGTCTATAACCGCCTCCGCCGTCGTCGTGTATGGCAGCTCATATATTTCTATGCAACTGTTCTTCTTTTCGTAGCGGTAGCGCCCCCTCATGCGGAATGTGCCCCGGCCGGTCTCGAATATGTCCGCCATGGCCTTTTCATTGTATATCAGCTCACCGCCGGACGGGAAGTCAGGCGCGGGCATGAGCGTGCGGATGTCCGCTTTCGGGTCGTCTATATATGCGATGGCGGCGGCGCACAGCTCGCGCAGGTTGAAGCACGCTATGTTGCTGGCCATCCCCACTGCAATGCCCTGGTTCACGTTTGCCAAGATGGCCGGGAACGACACGGGCAGCAGCAGCGGCTCCTTGGCGGTGCCGTCGTAGTTGTCGGTGAAATCGACCGTGTCCTCGTCGATGCCGCCGAAAACCTCCTCCGTGATTTTATCGAGCTTGACCTCGGTATACCTGGAGGCCGCGCACTGCTTGTCTCGCGAGAACTGCTTGCCGAAATTGCCCTTGGAATCTATATATGGGTGCAGCAGCGCGGCGTTGCCCCGCGTAAGCCGCACCATCGTTTCGTATATGTCGGACTCCCCGTGCGGGTTGAGCTTCATCGTCTGGCCGACGACGTTCGCGGACTTTGTGCGCGCCCCGTTCTGCAGGCCCATTTTGTGCATGGTATACAGCAGTTTGCGGTGCGACGGCTTGAACCCGTCGATTTCCGGTATGGCCCTTGACACAATGACGCTCATCACATACGGCATGTAGTTTTTTTCAAGCGCGCTGATGATTGGCTGTTCGCTATCGGGCATGCAAGGTTGTTCCTTTCATTTTCCGGATTTTTCACGAGGGGCAACACTATTGCGTAAATCAAAAAAAATGTATTGCTTTCTTGCATCAAAATAGTAACTATAAGGTTTTAATATGTAATTCTATACGTTCGCTCCAGAGGACAGATGGAATAGATGCGCTCATATTTGTAAAATCAGCATCCGCTTTTATTCCATATTCTTCACTGTGATATTGTTCATATATACCTTCCTCAATGCCTTCTAATTCGCTATCTGCCACTACAACGGGCGTTGCCTTTATTAAACCATGCGCATGGTTGAATTTGGCAAAAATTAAATAGATCCATTTTCCATTAAACAATTCTTTTAATTGATTGAATGAATATTCTCTGCGTTCAGATTGCGGTATTATTTTATACAAG
>WRLR01000033.1 GCA_009777515.1 Oscillospiraceae bacterium
CCGCCCCGCCCGCTCCCCCGCCCCCTGCCCCCGCGCCGCCAGCCGCTCCGTTCGCCGCGCCGCCCAACGCCTCGATCGCTTCCAAGTCCTGACCGTCCAGCATCAGATCGCCCTCAACGGACAGCGCCGCCTTTTCCTGTACATCTTCCCAAATGCTTTTGGCCGTCCGCTTCAAAAGCGTCCCGATGATGTAGAAGACTATCAGGAACAGGCTCATATTCTGGTATACGCGGGAATTCGGCAGATTGTTCAAATAACCGTACAGCCCGGCCAGAAACGCCGTGGACGCCGCAAGTATTACAGGCAGATTATTCAATATCTCCATAGCCCGCTCCAGCATCGTATGTTATATTCCCCTCATATTGTTCTCGAACCATGCCCAATAGTTTTTATCAACAGTGTCCCGTCGGCCGAATAAAGCTCTATTGTCCTGCCAAAATTCGCCCCGACGTCCTCTGAAATGACGGGTATTTTAATCAATGATAGGATGTGCCGCGACGCCTCTATGTTTCTATCGCCGATCCGCATCACTTCGGACACATCCTTGAAAGCGAACATCTGCGCGCCCCCGGCAAGCTTGGCGATAAGGGACGACCTGTTGGCGCCAAGGCCGATCATTTTGTTTATGAGATCGATAATGCCTGTGTCGGCGAACTTCGCTATATTCACCGAATCGCGGGCTTGTTTGCTGGATGGGAGCATGATATGCGCCATCCCCGATATTTTGGTCTTTCTGTCATATAATGAAATCCCAACGCATGAGCCCAGTCCCAAAGTCGTCAGCATACATGGGTGCCGCCCCACGTTCAGATCCGCCATGCCCACTTTTATAACTACCATTGAACTCAGCTTACCCCCAATGCGTCCAGCAGCGTGCCGTACGACGCAATATCCGGCACCAGGAAAAAATCGCCCCCCACCTTGATGTTGTCCTGTTTGAACTCGCTCGATATGTACAGCACACGGTCGCCGATCTTCCCGAACTCGATCGTCAGCACGCTCAGTATGGCCGCCGCCATATCCAGCGCCATTTCCGGCACGCACGGCGTTATTTTCAAATTTGTTAGCGTGGAAATGGCGGACAGGTAGGAACTGATCATAATATTGCCGATTTCGCGCAAGGCCGACATTTCCATTTCGTCAAATATACCCAGTTCGTTCGGGGATTTAGTGACATTGAGCATTTGGCTCATGAGCAGAGCCGCCAGATCGTGCGCCTCCTGCAGCCCCAGCAAAAACATGATGTTGCCGGACAGATCGCCCTGCATCGGCTGCAGGATGCCCATAACCAGCGTTTCCTCGCCGCCGAGTATCTTTGTGATTTCGTTGAATTCCAATATTCTAACCGTCGGCAGGGACAGCGCCACTTTCTTCTCCACAATTTTAGACAGTGCGGTCGCCGCCGAACTCGATCCGATGTTGCTGATCTCCCGCAAGACGTCCAGATGGAGCTCGTCCATCATATTCAAATCCCTGTTCATATGTATGACCGCGCGCGTACTGTGATGATATGGCACAATATGGCACATAAAATATTTGTGCCGGCAGCACAGTCGCGCCCTTTCTTCTTTATTACTGGCCAGCCAGGTACTAATAATGGCCTCACGCCCTTGCATAGGGGGATGGGCCGGTTTTCGCGCGCTTGTCGCCGAAGACCCCCGAGGCTTTAATCAGCGCGTCCGTATCTATGATGAATGCCAAAAATGCGCCCCCAGCGTTAGCTGTGCCGCTATAAAACCCCGCTTGGGGAAGCATTTTTCCAAAAGGCTTTTGCACGATTTCGGCCCTGCCCTCCACCTCGTCCGCTATCAGGCCGGCGCGCCCGGCGGCAGTATTTACGATTATGCAGTCCAGGCTATCGCCAAATCCTTCCGCTATGTCAAGCACGGAGTTGCTTGCATGGGCCTGCGCCGCCGCGACTGGGCCCGCGCCCATGCTTACACTCGCGCCCATGCTTACACTCGCGCCCGCGCTTACACTTGCGCCCGCGCCGGCGTCCGCCCGGAACAACTCTATAAACCCGCCAATGTCCCCGAGCTCCTCCCCCAAATAAAGGATCGGAAGCAAATCGTCCCGATATATCAGCGTCTTTCGGCCATTTATTAGCTTTATCCCCGCAGGCTGCACGCGCAGCACGCGTTCAACCTGGCTTAGGCGCAGCGCGTGTGCGTCGCCGTTGATTTTGATGAGCAGTACGTCCGTGACCGAAACGGTGCAGGGCATGCGCAAAATAATTTTTGTGCCTTTCCCCTCCCGCGACTCTATAGCGACAGTCCCCCCGAGCTCCTCCGTTTTGGCCTTCACGACGTCCATGCCGACGCCGCGCCCGGAATACATGGACACCTGCTCGCGTGTCGAGAGCATGGGCAGGAAGATCAACTCAATGATGGACTCGCTTGACATGAGCCTTGCCTCGGTTTCGCCCAGTATGCCGGCGCTGACTGCTTTGTCGCGCACCTTGTCCACATTGATGCCCGAGCCGTCGTCCTCCACCTCGATGACGACCTCGTCGCCGCTGGAACGCGCGTTGACCGTCACCAGCCCCGCCGAGGGCTTGCCCTTTGCCAGCCTCGATTCCGGCGTCTCCACGCCGTGGTCTATGCTGTTTCTCAGTATATGCAGCAGCGGCTGCGTAAGGCCGGAGACGAGGCTGATGTCGCAGCGCGTCTCCCCGCCATTAATAACGAGATCCGCCTTTTTACCCAGTTTTTTCGTCAACTCGGCGAATATTTTTGGGAACCTGTCGAATATGTCCGCAAGCGGCGCAGTGCTCATCCTCGCAACGGCGCTCTCCAGCCCAGCCGCGCTTTCATGCAACTGTTCTATGGGCCCGGCCAACTGCTTTGCCGTCTGTTTTGGCATTTTTCCAACCAGCCCGGAGACCGTTCGGGACAGCTCCGCGACGCGGTTCTGCAGCGACTCCAGTTGGTTCAAGCCAATCCTGACTGTCCTGCCTTGAAAATCCACAGGCCAATCTGCGCGCTGCCGCATTCGGGCGGTGGTGGTTGCCTCCAGGGCAACTACTGCCTCGGCCTCCGCTACGCCATACGCGTCGCGTGGTTCAGCAACGATTTCTAGGATGCTGAACCGTTCGATTTCTGACAGGCCCGCGATTACGCCCTGCAGCGTGTCCGCTGCGGCGTCGCAGAGCAGCGTCATGGAAAACTCAGATCCGAAGCGCTCGTCTTCTATGGCTTCTATATTGGGATCGTACCGGATTATGTCGCCCTGTTTTTCAAGCGTTTGAATTATGATAAAGGCCCTTGCGGCCCTCATCAGGCAGTCGCGGACGAGTACGAACTTGATAACGTACGCCCGCCTCCCGCTCTCTGTAGCGTCGAATATCTTTTCGCTTTCTTCCGCGCTGAACGGGGGCAGCGGCGGTGCTTGATGATTACCGGCAGCGGCGCTTCCCACTATGCTGGGCCGCAGCGCGAACAGCCTCCCGCCGCTGCCGAGGTAAACGCCCTCGGCGATGGCGCCTGTAGCGGCGCCTGTAGCGGCGTCCGGGCCGATGCTTGCCGCGCCCACAGCGCTGGTTTCTGCACCCTCAGTACGATCATCTGCGCCCGCAGCGCTGGTTTCTGCACCCTCAGTACGATCATCTGCGCCCACAGCGCGGTAATCTGCCCTATCTATAATACCAAGAGTGCGATCTTCCTCGCCGCCAAACACACCGTCGTCGCACGCCTCGCTTGCCGCACCCGTATCACCCGCAGCGCCTACAACGCCCGCGACGCCCGCGACGCCCGCAACGCCTGCACCGCCCGCGCCACCTGCATCGCCCGCCGCGCCGCCCGCTGCGCCCTCCTCGGGCCTGCCGCGCAGAACCGCAATCTCGCCGAGCAAATCCTCGTAGCCCGAGCCGCCTTCGTTGCCAAATTCAAAGATATGGAATAGGAAACTTTCGAAACAGTCCACGATGCGGAATAGCAGATCGAACACGCCGCTGTTCATGTCGACGCTGCCGTCCTGGACCGCAGAGATGATGCCCTCCATCTCATGCGTCAACCTGGCCATGCGCAAAAAACCCATGGTCTGAGATGATGCTTTTAACGTGTGGGCCGAACGGAATAAGCCGTTCAACAGAATCGGGTTGCCGGACGTCTGTTCGAGCTCCAACAAATATCGGTTCAGCGCGTGCACGTTCTCATTAGCCTCGTCAATGAACGCGTTGAGATACTTTATATAGTCCAAATCAAAACCGCCTTCCGTGGGCGCCATTTCCTTTGCATTGCCGGGCGAGCGGCACATATGCAGCATTTATGCGGCAAAATCGCTGCAAAACCGCTATGATATCCGCATATGCAACTGCCGCCGCTCCTCATGGAAGATAAATTTAATAATAAACTCGCGCTTTTGCTCCTCTATTTCCGAAAAAAGCACACCGATTTGATATTCAAAGCGGTTCATGTCGTCGTTCGACGAGCGTGTGCAGCGCATAATCTGGCCTATGAGATAGACCGGCGTCCCGTCGATCACAAGCTCGCATTCCATCAAGCAGTCTTTTTCCAGTTCGGCGGCCGACGTAAAGCTCAGCCCGGAGCCCGAAATATCGGCTGTCTTCCCATCGACGAACGGCGCGTCCATGTCGTTGTGCTGGCTGTCAATGACGCGGTAGCGGAACGGAATCGAGCATTTGAACCGATAGTACCTGCGCCGCTGCGCCTCGTCTATGTCGCTGAGGCGGATGATGCGCATAAGCGGCCGCCCATCCTGCTGAAGCCTCTGGACGATGCGCGCCTGAAAGCGGTAGAAATTGTTGCCGTCCTGCATGTACACGGTAATGCTCCAGCCAGCGCGCACGGCGTAGACCACGCCCGAGACAAGCGGGACCGCGATGTATGCTTCGTACGCATCGATGGCCTCTTCAAACTGGCTCACAAAGTCCCTGTCGATGCTTACGCCGTAGTCGTCATATATATCCAACCTCAGAAGGCACCCTATTTTATAATCCAGCAAGTCCATATAATAATACCCCTGAGTATTTTTTACGGCGCAAAGGATGCCTTGGCGCCGCCACGCCGATTAACATATGTCAGGGCCCTTGGATGAGGCGTTATTTAAGCTGCATATTGACAAATTTGATAATTCTGTCGAAAAATCCGGACATGCCCCTGTACTTTTCGGATGGGTGCAAAGCTTCCGCTTCCATCAGGCGGAGCGCTATGTCCCTGACGCTTTTCGACGCCCGGCTGTACGGGGAGCTTAAAATAAAAGGCTGTTGCTGCTTTATGGATCGCACAACCAATGGGTCATTTAAGATATACCCAAGTTTGTTTAATTTTAAATCAAGAAATTTATCTGATACTTTCGCAAGCTTCCCCATAATTTCCGCCGCTTCGGCCTCGCTGTCGGCCCTGTTAACGATTATCCTGATGCATTTTTCGCGCTCGCGGGCCACTACGGCTTTGATGAGCGCGTATGCGTCGGTGAGCGAGGTGGGCTCCGGCGTCGTGACGACGACCGCCTCGTCTGCGGCCACCGCCATGCCCAGTACCGTCTCCGAAACGCCTGCCCCCGTGTCGATGATGATCACGTCAAACTCGTCATCCAAATCGGACAGTTCCGATATAAATGCGACCATTTGGGGCTCGCCCATCCTGGCCAGCTCCTCCACGCCCGATCCCCCGGATATCAGCCTGACCATGCGCGGGGCTTCGCACATGATCTCGCGGATGGGTCTGTCGCCGCATATGCAATCCATCAGGCTGTGCCCCGGCGTCAGCCCGAACAGCACCTCCACGTTGGCCAGCCCTATGTCGGCGTCGATTATCAAGGTCTTATACTGCATTTCGCTCAGCGCGAGGGCGAGGTTGACCGAAACGCTCGTTTTGCCGACGCCGCCCTTGCCGCTGGTCACCGCGAAAACGCGGGCCGGGCCGGTGTTTCGCCGTACCAAAGGGCCTGCGTTCCGAAGGGCGGCCGGACCTCCGTCCGTGTCCTGTACCCGCACGGCGCCCAGCCTTTCTATGGCTTTCCTCAGATTGTCAGCCTGATCCTTCATTGAGCCGCACTCCCTATTACATTACGTGCGATCTTGTCTACGCTGGCTACTTCTATGTCGTCCGGCACGCTCTGGCCCACTGTCACGTATGAAAGGTTCTTGCCCGTCAGCATGCGCGCGTTAAGCATCGCGCCGAACACCGGGGTTTCGTCCGCCTTGGTGAAGATCAGTTTATATTCGTCGAGGAAATCGTAGTTCCGTATTATTTCGCGGCTGTTTTTTACGCTTGTCGTCGAGCTGAGGACGAGGAACACCTCGTCCGCAGAGGACTCGCCGACCAGCTCGCGCAGCTCGCTGAACTGCGTTTTATGCCCAGAGCTGCGACCATGGCTGCGACCGGCTGTGTCGATGAGGATCAAGTCTTTGTCCGCGAAGTCCTGGATGCACTGCTTGATCTCGCCGGGGGTATATGCGACCGAGACGGGGATGCCCAGTATCTCCGCGTACGTTTTCAACTGCTGGACTGCGGCTATCCTGTATGTGTCCGCTGTTATCAGAGCGACGTCAAGGTCCCGGTTGAGCGCCGAGTCGGCGGCGATCTTCGCCAGCGTCGTCGTTTTCCCGACCCCTGTCGGCCCCACAAATATGGCGACAGTCGGCTTTTCGTCCCGCCTTATGTTGATGGTCTCCGGCTTGCCGAGCACGGAGGCGACCTCGTTATATAAAACAGTGGCGGCATCGTATGTATTGTCCTCGCTTTGAAGCGCGTCGCTGACTTTTTCGATGATGCTCATGGTGAATTCGGGCTCGACCTCGTTGCGCACTAGGTTGTTGTAGAACAAGCGGAGCACCTTGGTGAGGGGGGCGAGCTTTTCGTCGTCCATCTCTACCATTTTCGTTGATATCGAGACCTCCCGGTACACCTTTGATAGCATGGCTTCTATGTTTTCAATCCGGACCTCCACATTCGCGCCGGAATGCGTGTCGGATTGCATGCCGGATTGTGCGCCGGAATGCGCACCGGGATTTTCGCTGGAATACGCGCCGGAATTCTCGCCTTCGCCCGCACCTTCGTCTGTATCAGCGACGTCTCCCGCGCCTGCGCCCGCAAATGCGCCTCGCTCCACGTCCGCCGCCTGGGCGTACGCAAGCGCAGATGCAGCCTGTGCCGCCAGCGCTGCGGGCCCTGCGGTATACCGGCCGCTGTTAGTTATGACAACGGGCCTCCGCTCCTGCCCCGCCGTGTGGGCGGCAGCTACTGCAGCAGCTGCGCTTGAAAACGATTCCGCCGCCTCGCGCTCTGCCACTGCAGTTGCGCCTATGCCAGCGCCCGCAGCGCTTGTGCCAGCGCCCGCCGCGCCTATGCCCGCGCCCGCCTCTCCCACGCCCGTCGCGCTCGAACCTCCGCCCAGCCTCAGATCGTATGGGCTCGTCTCCGAAATTTTACCATTAGATCTCAACTGCGATTGAAACTGCGCGAAAACGTCGTTCGGCGCCAACGGCGTCCTGTAGGCGTCTGCAACGCCAGCCGCGCCGGCCGCGCCAACGACGCCACCCGCACCACCCGCACTGGTTGCACCAGCCGCGCCAAACGCGCCGCCCGCGCCCCGTGCCTGCCCTGCCAACCGCTTCGCTTTGACCTGTGCCTGCTCGTCGATGGCAGCCATCACCTCGATCAGCGGTTTCTTAAAATATCCCAGCAGCCCCTTTTGACGGACTTTTTTCGTATTGATGATCAGCGCCTCGCTGCCAAGCTCGTACTTCACTTTCGCGATCGCTTCATGTGTATTTTCCGCCGTGAATTTACGTATTTTCATATCGCCGGACATATATCCGGTGTTCACCCCCTCGTCCATATGTATATCCGCCATGTCGAGTCGTCTCCCGCAGCTTTTTGCCTTACATATTCACCATGCCGACGGCCTGTATCTCCAGCGTCGGATCGATCTCGTTGTAAGAAAGCACAACCAGCCCAGGGAACACCTGTTCCGTGAGCCTCTTAAAATACAGGCGCACAACCGGCGACGCCAGCACAATCGGCGTCTTGCCAATCTGCGCGATCTTCTGAATCTGCCGCGTCAGGTTGCCGATGATGCTGTTCGTCGCCTGCGGCTCCAGCGAAATGTACGCGCCCGCGTCGTTGCGCTGTATGGATTCTAGTATCGTCTGTTCGAGCGCCGGATCGAGCGTCAGTATGCTGTTGTTGTCGTCGGCTATGAAGCGGCTGGATATGGCCCTGCCGAGCGCCTGGCGGGCATACTCTGTGAGCATGTCCGTGTCGTGCGTCACGTTGCCGTAGTCGGCCAGCGTCTCCAGTATGGAGACCATGTCCCGGATGGAGACGCCCTCCTTTAGCAGGTTGGCCTGCACTTTTTGTATCTCCCCCAGGCCCAAAAGTTTTGGGATCAGCTCGTCGACCAGCGCCGGGTTGCTCTGCCGCACATTGTCGACCAGCGTCTGCACCTCCTGCCTCCCAAGTAGCTCGTGCGCAAATTTTTTGATTACCTCGGTCAGGTGCGTGGCTATGACAGACGGCGGGTCGACGACCGTGTAGCCCAGCGTCTCGGCCCTCTCCCTCTGGTTCTCGGATATCCACGTGGCGGGCATGCCGAACGCCGGTTCTATTGTCTGGATGCCGTCTACGGCTTCTTCCACGAAGCCCGGGTTCATCGCCATGTACTGGTCGAGCATCAGCTCGCCCTGCGCCGTCTCTACGCCCCGGATCTTAATGACGTACTCGTTCGGCGCAAGCTGTATGTTGTCGCGGAGCCGGATGATGGGCACGATCATGCCCAGCTCCAGCGCGAGCTGCCGCCGTATCATGACGACGCGGTCGAGCAGGTCGCCCCCCTGCGATGCGTCGGCCAGCGGAATGACTCCGTAGCCGAACTCCAGCTCGATGGGGTCCACCTGCAGCAGCGAAACGACGTTTTCGGGCTTTCGTATCTCCTCGGCTTCGTTCTCCTCAATCTCCACTTCCTCCTGGATCGACTCTTTCGCTATGCGGCGCGACAGCGCGTAGCCCAGGAACGCCAGCACGGCGCTGAGCAGCAGGAACGGTACGCGCGCGAGGAAGAACGAGACGATGAACGACAGCCCGGCTGCGATGTACAGCACTTTCGGGCTGCCGAATATCTGCGCGTACAGGTCCTGGCTCACGTTTTTGTCGGAGGCGCCCGAGCGCGTCACGATGAAGCTGGTCGCGACGGAGACCATGAGGGCGGGGAGCTGCGAGACGAGGCCGTCGCCAATCGTCAGAATGGTGTACTTCTGCACCGCGTCCATCGGCGCCATTTCATACAGGACTATGCCCAGGATGAGGCCGCCGATGATGTTCAGGAGCGTCAGCAGTATGCCGGCGATGGCGTCGTTTTTGACGAACTTGCTGGCGCCGTCCATCGCGCCATAGAAGTCCGCTTCCTTTTGGATTTTCTGGCGGCGCATGCGCGCCTCCTGCTCGTTAATCAGGCCGGAGTTGAGGTCGGCGTCGATCGCCATTTGCTTGCCGGGCATGGCGTCCAGCGTGAACCGCGCGGCGACCTCGGCGACACGCTCCGAGCCCTTGGTTATGACTAAAAAGTTCACCAGCGTTATCATGAGGAACACGAGGGCGCCGACGACCAGGTTGCCGCCGCCGACGAACTCGCCGAAGCTCTCGACCACCCTGCCCGGGCTGACGCCCCCCAGGATCAGGCGCGACGTGGACACGTTGAGCGACAGTCGGAACACCGTCGTGATGACCACGAGCGTCGGGAAGATCGTCAAGCCGAGGGTGTCGTTCGTCTGGATGGTGTTCAGTAAAATTATGGCCGACAGCATGATGTTCACGGCGAGCATGACGTCGAGCACGCCGGACGGCACCGTGATGATAAACAGCAATATCACGATTATAAATAAAATCGGCACCGACAAATCCTTCAGAATCAACGGCCTACCTCCTTACGTAACACACGAAAACAAGTGCCTTGATGAGGCGCGATGAGGACATCGCGCCCTACTACGATTCGATGAGGACATCGCGCCCTACACAACGTTTTTATTTTTTAGGCTGTACACGAACGCCAGCACCTCGGCTACGGCGTGGTAGAGCTCTATCGGTATCTTCTCGCCGACCTCCACGGTGTCGTACAGCGCCCGCGCGAGCGGCCTGTTCTCCACGACGCTCACACCGCTCTCCTCGGCGATCTTCTTTATCCTGTGCGCCACGTAGTCCCTGCCCTTGGCCAGCACCACAGGGGCGTCGGCGATCGCGAGGTCATAGCGGACCGCGACCGCGAAATGGGTCGGGTTCGTGATGACCACGTCGGCCTTCGGCACGTCGCTCATCATGCGCTGCATGGATATCTTGCGCTGCTTCTCCTTGATCTTCGCCTTGATCTTCGGGTCGCCCTCCATCTGCTTGTACTCTTCTTTGACCTCGTACTTGGTCATCTTGAGCTCCTGCTCGTGCTGCCACCACTGCCAGGCGTAGTCGATGATCGCAAGGAACAGGATGGCGGCGCATATGCGGAACGCCAGGTCGAACACCATCGCGAGCCCGTTGCGCACAATCGTCATGATGTCCGCGCCCATCAGCATCGTCAGGTCGGACAGCTTGCCGTTGATGTACGTGTACGCCAGCATCCCGACGACCAGCACCTTGAACACGGACTTGAACAGGTTGAACAGGTTCTTTGCCGAAAAAAGCCGCTTAAAGCCCTTGATGGGGCTTATCTTGTCCGGCTTGAAGCGCAGCGGCTCCGCCGTGAACTGGAACCCCACCTGCGCCACGTTCGCGGTGAACGCCGCCACATACACGACGCCCATGATGGGCCCGACGCTCAGCAGGAACGCAATCGCGGCGTCGATGTATAGTTTGTACATTATGTTGATCGTGATGTCCTGCGCCGATGCCATGTAGTCCAGGTACATCGATTTCGCAAAACGGGTGACGCTCTCGTATATCAGGCCACCGCAGACCTTTATCGTGAAAAACGCGACGAGCAGTATGATGGCGGTGATGATCTCGGTGCTCTTCATCACCTGCCCCTTTTTACGCGCGTCCTGGCGCTTCTTGGTCGTCGCGGTCTCGGTCTTCTCGCCGCCCGGCCCATCCTTTGCGAAGCGCTGGAGCTGCACGCGCCGCCAATTTGCATTTTTGTACAACCCGCCGTTAATCACCCTGCTCCGAGCCCCCTCATGAAGTTGACGGTCTCGTTCCCTATGTTCTTGAACAGCTCGCCCAGTATGATCAGCATCGTCGGCATAGTGACGATCATAATGACGATGCCGACCAAAATTTTCAGCGGCATGCCGACCATAAACACGTTTATCTGCGGCATCGCCTTCGATATGGTGCCCAGCGCCACGTCGGCGAGCAACACGGTGAAGACGATGGGCGCCGCGATCCGGAAGCCGACGATGAACACGTCGGAAAAGAGGCGCATCAGCGTCGCCATGACTTCCCCGTCCATGTTGAGGCGCCCCAGCGGTATGATGCTGTAGCTGTGGCTGATCGTCAGTATGACCATGTGGTGCGCGTTGACGGTGATGAACATTAGCATGCACAGTATAAAATAGAAATTCGCCGTGATCGGTATCTGGACATTGCTCACGGGGTCCAGCACGTTGACCATGGAAAAACCGATTTTCATGTCTATCATCTGGCCCGCCATATAAATGGCGGAGAACATGAGGTAGGGTATGAAGCCGATGGACGCGCCTATTATAAATTCCCGGGCGGCGTAATAGACGTACTCCGGGGCGTTGCCGTAGAAGCCGGGCGACACGATGGGCGCCGAGCTCGTCATTATGAGGGCGATAAAAAAAGAGAACCCGAGCTTATAGTAAACCGGCAGGTTCTGCCGCCCGAATATGGGCGAGACCACGAACATCCCGGTCACCCTCAGGAAAACCAAAAAAAACAACGCCACCGCGTCTATCAGCGCCTGTTCAAACTCAGGGCTCATCGCTATCCCCGCATATCAGTATTACCCGCATATCAGTATCAATGGAAAGCTGTCTATTGAAATGGAAAGCTTTCATCTGACTATTTCCAGCACCCGCGCGTACAGGCTCAGGGCGAACTCCGTGGATATGTTGCCCATCCACGCGCCGAACACCGCGAGCGACACAAGGATCGCGAACAGCTTGGGTATAAATGTCAGCGTCTGCTCCTGGATCGACGTGGTGGCCTGGAACACGCTGATAACAAGGCCGACGATGAGGCTGATGCCCAGCAGCGGCATGGCGAGGTAGAGAACGGTCATCATCGCCTCCCTCGCAACATCCATTACAATAGCCTGTTCCATAAGCCGGCACTCCCAAACGACCTGCGCGCACCACACCCACAGCGCCCCGCACACGTAATTAGTATTGTTGTGGAGTATATACCACGTTCCGAAACCCTTGAAACCAACCCCGCCCCTGCGCGCAGCATAGGACAAAGGCAACTGCGGCAACAAAACGCGATATGTTGCCTACGCATGGCAGTATATATATCAAGGCAGCTACAATCAGTCCCCATAATTTCATTTTGAAAACCGGAATATTAGCGTGTAAAATAATAGAAAGGGCAGGACACGGGCGCAACGCCATGCATGTTTTCATGACTACTTGCGCCTGGTCAAGGCATGGCGTTTTATATGGTAGAATGCCTAAAGAAGATAGGCGTTAGATGGGCGTTAGATGGGCGTTAAAATTAACGAGAGGAATTGCCTTGTATGCGCAGATTCAATGTTACGGGTCTTTGCGTGCCTGAAGACGACTACATGGTCGATATCAGCGGCAAGATAGAGCAGATAAAGAGGCTGGTGGACGACCGCAGCTACTTCACCTTCAACCGCGCAAGGCAGTATGGGAAGACCACTACCTTGGCTTGCCTCGAAAGAGCGCTGCAGGACGAATACACGGTGGCATCGATCAGCTTTGAGGGGCTTGGCATTAATGCTTTTGAGTCGGAAGCCGGCTTTTGCAAGGCTTTTTTAAAACTAATAAGCGAAGCTATAGAGTTAACGGATGCTTCCGATGATTGCAAAGAAAGCTGGGCGGATGGCAACGTCACGACATTCATGGAGCTTGGCAGACACATCACTAAGATGTGCAAGCCCGGCGAACAGGGCCGGGACCACAAGGTCGTTCTAATGATCGACGAAGTTGACAAGACGAGCAACAACCGCGTGTTCCTCCATTTCCTCGGGATGCTCCGCAACAAGTTCCTTCTGCGCAAGAACAGGAAAGACCACACATTCCACAGTGTCATCCTCGCTGGAGTCCACGACATTAAGAACATCAAGCTCAAGATGACGGGCGAGGGCGCCTACACCCCGACGGCGGTGGAGGATAAGATGTACAACTCGCCGTGGAATATAGCGGTGGCATTCGATGTGGATATGTCGTTTAGCCCCGCTGAGATAGCCACAATGCTCAACGAATACGAGTCTGACCACAGCACGGGCATGGACATCCCGGCGATCGCTGCAGAAATCCACAGTTTCACAAGCGGGTATCCGTTCCTGGTTTCGAGAATATGCCAGTGTATCGATCAGGAGCTTGACAGAAACTGGACGCTTCGTGGCGTACAGGATGCGGTTGATATCATACTGGATGAACATAACACTTTGTTTGACGATTTAATAAAGAACATGGAAAACGATAAGCCATTACATGATTTTATACAAGATTTGCTTTTTGTTGGCAGGGATATGAAGTTCAATCTTGACAACCAGATGGTAAGCCTAGGCCATATGTACGGATTTTTGAAAAAAGGCGAACGAAGCAAAACGATAATAGCAAACAGGATTTTTGAAAACCGTCTATATGAGTACTTCTTGTCAAAAAACTACACTACGACAAGGGAAATCGCAATGGTCTTGCAACAAGACGTAGTCCAAGACGGGCAGTTCGACATGTCGCTGTGCCTTCGCAAATTCGCGGATCACTATGCCGAAATTTGGAGCGAGCGCGACGAGAAGTTCATTGAGCGCGAAGGGCGCTTGTTGTTTCTTTCCTACCTAAAACCGCTAATCAATGGGCAGGGTTTCTACCACATAGAGAGCCAGTACACAGACATGCGCAGAATGGATATTATAGTGGACTTCGGGCGGGAGCAGTTCATCGTGGAACTCAAACTCTGGCGCGGCGAAGTGGCGCATGAAAAGGCATACGAACAGCTTCTCGGCTATATGGAGCGAAAAGGCGCGAACGAGGGCTACATGCTGACGTTCGATTTCCGCAAAGAAGCTAACAAACAGCCATACTCAAAATGGGTGGAACAGGGCGGCAAAAGGATATTTGATGTAGTGGTATAGGTTAGTTGTATATGTTTATTTAAAACTTTTGATTATTGTTTCGGCTACCAGGCTCCAGCCGTTGATGGAGATGAAGAGGAGGACCTTGAACGGGAGGGATATCATTACGGGGGGGAGCATCATCATGCCCATGGACATGAGGGTGCTGGCTACTACCATGTCTATCACCAGAAACGGGATATAGATGAAAAAGCCTATCTGGAACGCCTTGGTGAGCTCGTTGATGAGGAAGGCTGGTATCACAACGGTCAGTGGCAGCTCCTCAGGGCGCACGGGCGTGGGGATGTTGGCTATGCCGACGAACAGCTCGAGCGACTTCTGATCGTTCTCCCCAAACTGCCTTAGCATGAAGTCCTTTATCGTGTCAGAGGCGCTGGTGGCGGCCTGCTCTATGCCGATCTCCTCGCGGATGTAGGGCTGCACGGCGTTGTCGTTGAGGTTGGTGAGCACGGGCAGCATCGTGAAAAACGTCAGGAACAGCGCAAGGCTGACAATGACCTGGTTCGGGGGCATCTGCTGCGTGCCAAGGGCGTTCCTGACAAATGATAGCACGATGACCGTGCGCACGAACGACGTCGTCATAATCAGTATGGACGGCGCGAGCGTGAGCACGGTGAGGATGAGCAGGATTTGGATGGAGACGGCTACGTCGTCCGGCGACTGGGCGCCCTCCACTCCCAGCGAAAAGCTGAACGGCATAAATGTCTGGGCCATCGGGCGCTGCGCCGCGAAGAGCAGAATGGACGCGAAAACCGACGCCGCAGCGGCTTTATGCAAATACTTCCTGCGTTTTTTCGGTTTTATAGTCGTCTCGCCCATTTATTGATTATGACCTCTCCGATACGGTTGCTTCGCCGGATGCCTGCGCAGATGCCTGCGCAGATGCCTGCGCGGATGCCTGTGTGATCAGATATCTGTGTTTTCAGTCCCGCCCCGCTTTTTCGGCTGTTCCGCCGCGCCGGAGTCTGTATAGTCCTTTAACCTGTCGATGTTCCCACGGAACGAAGATGAGCCGCCATTGGAACCGCTTTCGGTAGTACCACCGCTGGCGCCATAGGCGCCGCCATCGGCGCCGCCATAGGTGTTCGCCTCGTCGGCCCCGCCGCGCTCGCCGCCGCGCTCCCAGTGTTCCCCGCGCTCGTCGCGCTCGTCGCGCTGGGGGCGGGCTCGGCTGAGCTTGCCCTCCAGCACCGTGCGGAAACTGTCCGCGAAACCGGGCGTCTGAGCGGCGCTTTCCTGTATGTCCAATGATGTGAGGGCAAGTTTTGTGAGAAGCGATATCTGCTTTTGTGACTTCGACGCCAAAAACACCTCGCCGCCGACCTTCACGACCAGCAACTGCGCGTCCGCGCCGACCGAAAGGGTGTCCACGATCTCGATGTGGCGGCTTTTCATCCGCCCGGAGGCGCGCTTTGCGATAAAGCGCGTCGCGACATAAGCTAAGAAAAGGATGCAAACAAAGACAATAAGTATGAACAGGATTTCAAATATGCCGCCGCCCCATGCCGGGTCGCCGCCCCCAACAAGGGCGGCGGAAGACATCACCGCCGTGCTAGTTGACAACTGTGTCGAAGAGGGCTTTGTTGACAGCGTCCACCACGCGATCCGTATGAAACGGCTTTACTACAAAGTCCATCGCGCCGGCTTTAATAGACTGTATGACCATAGCCTGCTGCCCCATCGCCGAAACCATGACTATCCTCGCGTCGGGGTCGGTCTTCAATATTTCCTGCACCGCCTTGATGCCGTCCATTTCCGGCATGGTTATGTCCATGAGTACCAAATCGGGCCTCAGCCGCTTATACATGGCGCCGGCTTCGATGCCGTTTTCCGCTTCGCCCGCGATTTCGAACCCTTTTACCACAAGGATGTCGCGCAGCATCATGCGCATAAAAGCGGCGTCGTCGACAATCAATATCCTTTTGCCCATTTTTTTGTGTTCACCTCCGTTTGTGAAAATCACACGGTATGGCTTGCGCGACTAAAAGCGCAAAGCGAAGCCTGTGCGATTCGTGCCGCGCGGCGCTTGCCGCCCTAAATGCGCTTCGAGGGGTGTATGATGTCGGTCACGCGGACCCCGAAGCTCTCGTCGATGACGACGACCTCGCCCTTGGCGATGTGCTTTCCGTTGACCAATATGTCCACGGGCTCGCCCGCCAGCTTGTCGAGTTCAATGATAGACCCCTGGCCGAACTCCAGTATCTCCCGGATCAGCTTGTGCGTCCTGCCCAGCTCGACGCTGACCTCCAGGTTTACGTCCATCACCAGCCCGATGTTCTTTTTGTCGACGAGTATCGGCTCGTCCTCGAACGCCTGGAAGTTCGCGGGCTGAACGTTGACGTACGGGTACGGCTGCGCGTACTGCGGCGGCGGCCCTTGGCTGTACTGCGGCGGCGGAGCGTAGTAGGGCGGCGCCTGCTGCGGGTACGGCGGCGGCGGGTACTGCCCCGGCGGGAGCATCTGCGGCGGCATCTGCTGCTGCATTCCCGGCTGCTGCATGCCCGGCTGCTGCATCTGCGGCTGCTGCATCTGCGGCTGGCCGACGGCCACGGGCTCCGCCTCTTGCGGCATGTTTGATTTCATTAGGTTATTTATCATGTCTTTTGCGAACGGCAGCGGCAGTATCTGCATGATCATCGTGTCCAGTAGTTCTTCCACTATCATCTCGAAGGCGACGACGGCGACAACCTCGTCGGGGTCGATGTTGATCAGTTGGAGCAGGGTGCTCCCGTCGTTGATTTTCACGCTCAGCGCGTTCGGCGGGGATATGTCGATTTTCTTTTCAAACACATTAGACAGCGACGTCGATGCGTTCCCGATCATCTGGTTCATCGCCTCGCTGATCGCCGACAGGTGCAGATCGGTCAGATCCCCCTGTATGCCGCTCCCGTCGCCGCCCATCATCAAATCGGTGATGACCATGACGTCCGACTCTTTGAGGACAAGCAGGTTCGATCCCAGCAGCCCCTCCGTGTACTCGACGCGCACGACGACCAGCGGCGCTTTATAGCTTTGCGCGATGTGCCTCAGTGTGCTGACGGTGACTTTCGGCGTCGTTATGTTGACCTTGCGGCTCAGCAGCGAAAAAAGCGTCGTGGCGGAATTGCCCATGCTAATATTGCCGATTTCGCCGAGCGCGTCTATCTCTTCGCTGGAAAATTCGTCGCTCGGGTCCTCGCCAATAATGAACACCCTGTCGTCCAACTCGTCCGCGTCCCCATTTGCGCCCGCGCTTGCGCCAACGCTTGCGCTTACGCTCGCCTCGGGCGATTCGCCATCGCCCGCGCCCTCGCCTATCTCGGGTTCTTCAACCGCACTGGTATCCGCCCCCGGTTCCGACGGGGCTGCGGCCTGGTCGCCCGTATCCGTCGGCTGGCCGCCGTCCGGCGCGGCGTCAGGCAGCGCCTGCCCGCTCAACAGAGCCTCTATTTCAGCCTGAGATAATAATTCCCCCATCAGCCTTCCTCCTTTAAGTGTACCTGGGTCACCTTCAGCGCGGCCTTTTTGCGCATCACTCCGGGCCTCGCCTTAAACTTGCGCAGCTCCCCGACATAGACGTCGACTTCCTCGCATACGCCGCGATCCAGCGGCAGCACGTCGCCCACGGAGAGTTCGAGGAGCTCGGCGACCGTTATATTGGATGAGCCGAGGACGCCTCTTACAGGGATGTATGTGTTCTCCAGCTTGTGCTCGAGCATCTCCTTCGCGTTCGCAATCGGCTCTTTTTCGATCAAAGAGTACCAGTACTTGGTCGTAAGCCTCGACATGATGGGCTCGACCACCATATACGGGATGCAGATGTTCATCATGCCTTCCGCTTCGGAAACTTTTATGTTAAAAGTGACAAGCGCGACCATTTCATTGGGCGAAATGATCTGCGCGAACTGCGGGTTCGTCTCCGTCTTTTCCAGGCGGGGCGTGATTTCGATGACATTCTCCCACGCGGTGCGGTAATGGCTGAGAAGGTGCGCAATCGTGCGCTCAAGCAGCGCGCTCTCTATTTCGGTAAACTCACGTATCTCCTGCATCATCGCCCCGCGCCCGCCCAGTATGCGGTCGATGCAACAAAAGGCGATGGTCGGCGACATTTCCAGAATAACCGAGCCGGACAGCGGCGAAAAGTCGATGATGGCCATTACGTCCGGATTGGTGAGCGAGTTGCTGAAGTCCCCATAGGGCAGCGCGTCCACGGCTATGACGTCCACCCTGACCAGCGTGCGCAAATAGGCGGTCAAATAGTTGGTCACTAGCCGCGCGTAGTTGTCATGTATGATATTCAGCGTTTTAAGCTGATCCTTGGCAAATTTACTGGGGCGCTTAAAATCGAAGACCTTGACCTTTTTGTCAGAGGCCCCGTCTTCCAAATTGTCCGTTTCCGGCCCGCCCTCAGTCAATTGTCGCAATATATCGTCTATTTCGCTTTGTGATAAGATGTCGCCCATAAACGTCACGTCGAGCGTAAGACTCGGTGTCCACCTCCCGTCAATAAGCTAAGTTATTGCCTTTTTAATCGCTATTGATAATTCCAGGCGGAGAATACAACGTCGTAAATGACTTCTTTGACTTTCCTGCGGTCCTTTTCACCGGAAATGGTCGTGAGCAGGAACTCGTTGAGCTCCTGTTTCAACTCGTCCTTCACCCGCGCCTTTGTCTCGAAACGGCTGAATTCGTCGACGTCCATAGCCATAAAATACGTCGTGACTATCTCTTGCAGGTTGGCCTTGTTGAGGTTCATTTTGGCCTGGACGTCTTTTATGCCGTCGATCTTGACATAATATTTAACAGACATCTCGACCAGCGCGTACGACGGCTTTGACGGATCGGACGTCATCAGGTTGATCGGCTGCCCGGACTCCAGCAGCGCGATCGTCGCGAGGCTCGCCTCGTCGGGCGGCTCTCCCGCCAGCACATACGGCTCATTGTCCCTGCCCGTGTACGCGCCTTCGGCGGCAAGGGCGGGCCCGTTGATCCCCACGAGCATGATAAAAGTGACCAGGGCAGCGATTATCAATGTCAGGAATGCGATTATGACCAAAAATATCAAGAAACTGCTCTTTTTTTCCAAGGCTCCCTGTCCCCCTTGTATGTATGTATAAAAGTGTATTATGTTATTCCCTAATATACCCGAAAAAGTGGGGAAATTATCATCCGATTTTCGCGAAGCGCTTTATTTTGCCGCGAAACTCTATGATCCTTTCGACGACCTCCCCGGCGGGCTCCGACACGATGAATTTTTTGCCGTTGAGCATTGTGATCACGGTGTCGGGCGTAGCCTCCACGGTTTCGATCATGTCGGCGTTGAGGTAGTATTCTTGTTTGTTGAGCCTGGACAGTTTAATCATGTGTTTCCTTATTAAAATTCGCAAATCGGCGCGATGAGGACATCGCACCCTACGAACACATAGGCGCCCGTAGGGCGCGGCGCCCCATATAGGTCGAAAACTGTACGCCCCTATGGGCGCCTATGCATCCATCCGGAGGGGCGACCGTCCCCGGTCGCCCGCTTTCTATAAACCTACGATCCTACGATTAGCGCTTCAGGTTTACCAGTTCCATTAACATTTCGTCCGATGTCGTGATGATGCGCGTGTTCGCCTGGAAGCCGCGCTGCGTCACTATCATGTCTGAGAACTCGCGCGACAGATCGACGTTCGACATTTCCAGCGTGCCCGGCGCCAACTGCCCGGAGCCGCCGTACGTCGGCATCACGCCCCTAGTGAAGGCGCCGGAGTTCGTCGTCTGCGAGAACAGGTTGTCGCCTTCTTTGAGCAAGCCGCCCGGGTTGTCGAACATGGCGAGCGCTATCTGCGCGAGGGGCTTCATCTGCCCATTGCTGTAGACCGCGCTGATGACCCCGTCAGAGCCTATGCTGAACGTCTCGAACGTGCCTGTCGTATAGCCGTCGACGCGCGACGCCTTTACATTGCTCTGCGATGCATACTGCGTCATGTTCGAAAAGTCGATCTGGAACGTGAGCTGGCTCGCGATGGACGGGTCGGTCGGCAATATCACCAAGTCCTGGGGCCCTGTCGGGGTGACGATCACGCCGTTCGATATGGAGCTGCCCGCGTTGTTGCCTATGCCGAACTCCACTGTCCCCGTCATGCCCGAAACCAGATCGTACGTGTCGCCCGCCAGCACCTCGTACGTCCATTCGCGCGTCCTGTCAGAGCCGGACGTGGTCGGCGGCTGCGCCGTGAACTCTATCGTGATGTCATGCCTGTTCCCGATTTCGTCATAGACGACGAACGGAACTTTGAACGTTGTGCCGTCCTCGACGTCCGCGTCGAGGTTGCCCGTGAGCTGTGCGAACGTCGTCTCCGACGGCGCGATGATGCGCTTGTTCCCGTTGTGGGTATCGCTGTAGATGTTGATTTCTTCCAGCGGCTGCTCCGTGTCGAATGTGTACCTGCCCGTGGACGGGTCGTATGTGTAGTTTTGCCAGCCCATCACGTTCATGCCGGACGGCGTCACGAGGTTGCCGACGGCGTCCAGCGTGAAGTTGCCGGCGCGGGTGAACTTGTACGTGTCGAACATGCCGCCGCGCACGATGAAGAACCCTTCGCCGTCGATGGCGATGTCGGTCGGGTTGTCCGTGCGCTGCACGCTGCCGCGCATCATCAGGTTGTCTATCGCGTAGACATTGGCGCCCAGCCCGATCTGCATCGGGTTCGTGCCGCCGCGCCCTGTGTCCAGGTTCGGCGCGCTGGCGCCCCGGCTGAGCTGGCTGAACACGTCGCTGAACACGACGCGCCCCGATTTGAAGCCTACAGTATTTACATTCGCTATATTGTTGCCTATGACGTCCATCCTGGTCTGGTGGACGCGTAACCCCGAGACGCCGGAGTACATGGATCTCATCATAACTATGACCTCCTAGGTTGTGGGCGCGGCCCTGCGCCTTGCGGCGGGCTGCGCCTGTACGGCGTTGTTTTGCACAAAGTGTCCGCGCCATCTGTCGATCCGGCGCGGGTGGCCTCCCTCGGTGGGTCCGGCCAATGATAATTTTATTTATGCAAACACAGCTCCGTCGATGTTAGTAAATATGTTTTGTTGCATATCGCCCTCGCCCACGGCGGTGATGACCGTCATCGATTTTGTGTTCGCCACAATCGCCAGGCCGTCGATCATTACCAGGGCGTCCCTGACGCCTTTGTTACCGGCTTTTGCCAGCGCGCCTGCGATTTTTTCCCTCTGCGCGCCGGACAGTTGTATGTTGCGGTCGTGCAGCCTTGCTTCGGCGTGCTTGGAAATTTTCAACTCGGGCGTACCGTTTTTATGGGAAGCTTGGTCGAGAATTTTTGCGAAACCATTTTCTGTGCCGCCGCTGTTGATGCGGGCCGGCTGCCTATTGGGCCGACCGGGTGTTTGCTGTATTGGCGCGGCGACGCGGGCCATGCCCATGGCTGCGGCGTTTATCTGCGCGCGCCCGTCATTATGCACCGTCATCGCTATAGCCTCCAAATTCGTCGCCATTGGGCGCTTCCACGTCGCCGGGGCTGTCGTCCGGGCTGTTGGCCGGGACGCCGTCCGAGCCAGGCCCGTCTGCCGGGGCTCCTTCTGCCGGGGCTTCTTCTACCGGGGCTCCATCCATGACGCTGTCTGCCGCCCCGTCTGCCATCCCGTCCGTCATGCCGTCCTCTGCGACTGCTGCGCCCTCAGCTTCAGACGCGCCGTCTGCAACTTCCGTCGCTTCCGTATCATCCGCCGCACCTGCCGCTTCCGCCACGCCAGGAACCGCTTCTGCCGCCGCTGCTGCCGCCGCCGTTTTGTGTATCGCGGCCACGCTCGCCACAGGGACCGCCACGTCGTCGAGCACAGCCTTCACCGTGCCGAACACCGGGTCGATTTCATAGCTGCGCAGCGTCGCGCCCATTGGTACCCGCATGCCGTTGCCGTCCGTTATGAAAATTTCGATATGCCGGTCGGCCGGGTTCTCTATGGCCTCTATGCCTTCCAGATACTCCCTTATCTCGTTCCTATCCTCAATAATCGTGCCGTTCTTGTTGATTCCTGCGATTTGCACATTCGCGCCGTTCAACATGGCGTAGTCTTCGTAAGCGCCCTTGATCAGCGATACGACATCCCCGCTCACGCCGACGATCTCGCCCGTCGTCAGGTCGAACACTGCGCCCTTCACATTGTAGCCGATGAGTCCCGTATACGCCGACAGCGTCGAGTTGAGCGGGTTGAAGCCATCCGAAACATTGTAGACGCTATCGATGGGCACTTCCCTGCCGCCGACGACGACAAATGTCTTGGAGCCGCTCATGACTACGCTCTCCACATGGCCCTCGACCCATTGGGCCTGCCCCGTGACACTGTCCGCCACCATGGCCGACACGTATTTGCCAATCATCGAAAAGCCCTTCATCGCTGTGTTGCTCGCGTTCATGGCCTGCATCTGCTCCAGCGCCGAGAACTGCGCCATCTGTGCGATAAATTCCTTGTCGTCGACAGGGTTCAGCGGATCCTGGTACCTGAGCTGCAGAACCAGCAGGTTCAAAAAGTCCTGCTTGCCCATCTCGCCAGTGTTGCGTTGGTTGGCCTCCGCTATGCCCTTGTCGATGATCTGCTGGACAAAAGCGTTGTTGTCGATATAACCAACTGCCATATCAAACGCCATTCACAGACTGCGTACACATTGCACATATAAATGAATGGCGTCGCGCCACAGCCCTGCCCTTTCTATTTATTTTCACGCTTTCACCTCTATTTTGCTTGCTCCTCTATATTTCCGTTAGGCGGTATAATGTACGCTGCTCTGTTGATCGTAGTACTGGTTGCGCAAAAATGCCTGCCTGCCCGCGTCGAGCGCCGCCGCAGCCACGCCGTCACCGGCGCCCCTGGCCGCCGCCCTATAGCGGTTGCTGTTATAGTCCGCGCCGTCGCTGTGGGCCTCGCGGCCCCCGCCCTGGCGCACCTCGACAAAGAAGCCCTGCACGTCCAGCCCTTGCTCTACGAACGTGTCCCGGAGCCGCCCGAGGTTCTCTTCCAACGCCGAGCGCGCCTGCTCGCTTTCGACCGTGAAACGCGCGCTGACAACGCCGTTTTCCGTCAGTATCCGCATTGCGACCTTGCCCAGGCTTTCCGGTTTTAGCTGCATCATGAACTCGTATTTATCGCCCTGGAGCATAATCTTCGCTTCGCGCGCCAGGTTCTCATAAAATTCCGGCATAAAAGCCGCTGGCGCGTGCCTCTGGATTTGACCGGCAAATACGCCGCCGCCCCCGCCGTTATTCATTTGTACGCCGTTTGAAGCAAACGCGGCATTATGCGACAGCGCGGCGTTGTTTGTTTCCGCCTGCGCCGCAACGCCTGTGCTCGTGTTTGCGCCCCCGCTTGCGTTTTCGCTCGCGTTTGCGCTCGCGTTCGAGCCAACACCCGTTCCCGCAGCCGTTTGCGCCGCGTCGCCGCGCCCGGTCCCGCCGCCTTGCGAATGCGCTCCAGCGCCGAATCCTGCCTCGCCAATCGCGCCCCCGGCGCCTTGCAACGCCTCGGTGGCCGCCCCGCCTTGCAGGGCGTCCCGGCTTTCCGCGCCGCCTGTGGCGCCGACTGCTGTACCTCCAGCCCCAGCTCCGGCTCCAGCCACGCGCGTGCCCGGCATATCTTCACCTGCGGCGCTTGCATTACCGACTGCCGCTCCGTTCGCGGCTGCGTCCGCGCTGTCAGGCTCGCCACTGTTCGCGTCGACGTACGCCGAAATTTCTTCGCTGGTTTCCGTTGCAAGCGTGGTTTCGTCGCCCTTCAGCGACTGCCCAACGCCGTCCAGCCAGGCCGTCCCGCCTGTGCCACCGATTCCTTCATTGGCAGCCATTTGGTTCGCGCTTGCGTCTACGACGTTCAGTAGCACGCTTTCGCCCGTAATATCCGATACCATGTCTGAAAATTCCGATGCGCCTACTAGCTCCGCACCGATCGCGCTTGCCGCGCCCTGCGCCGCTTGCTGCGCCTGTTGCGTCTGCGATCGCCCGTCCTGGGCGCTTTTCGCCCCGTCGTAATAGTCCGCCCGCCGCGCCGCTGCATCGCTGCCGGGCAATCCGGCGTCTGCTGCATAAGCGCGAAAACTTTGGTCGCCTCCGGCTGATCCGCCGCTTCCCCGAGCCATGTCAGCATGTACAGTATGTGTCCTGCCCGCGCCGTCGCTGTCCGTCGAGACCGCCTCCGCTACCGGATGGGCTTCGGCGCCTACCGCTGCGACATTGGCCGCTTTCGCGTCTTCGCCTGAATATACAGCGGCGCCTTGCGTTCCATTTTTAACTGCGCTTCCACGTGCGTTTTGGCCGTCCGTACCTCTTGCGCCGCCGCCTTGCCGTTCGCCGCTTACCGGGGCGCCTTTATCCCGCGCGCCGCGCCTTTCGGTATGATCCGCCGCCTGCCTGTTTTGCGCCGCCGCGCCTCCGGCTTCCTGTGTTCCGTAGCCTGCCTGCCCGTAACCAGCCGACGGGTTGCCGTCGCGCCTGGCCCTGGTTGCGCCGCCCGCGTCGCTGTTGTAGCTTTTTGCTGTTTGTTGATTGTCGCGGGCAGCAGCCGCGCCGTACCTTTTCAGATCGGCGATGGCGTCGCGCGTCCTGTGTGCCGCCCGTTCGCCGCCCTGATCCGCGCGCGATTCGAACAATAAATCGCTAAACCCGATGATACCGCCGTCCCCGCGCTGGACAGGCATCTCGCCATCTGTTCCGCTCTGCGAGGCGTCGTCCCGCCGCGCGTTGTACGCCCACATGGCGTTCGCGGCGGCAAAATAACCGGTAGATAGGTCCGGTATTGCGTTGGCTACACTATTCAAATTGATATTCGTCATTGTTTCACCTCCTTTCATCGATAAACAGGACATGGCTATATCAGCGCATAAAAAAACCGATACATGTCCTAGATCATGTATCGGCATATTAACGATTATATTGTAGGGCAAATAGTAAGGCGTAGGTTAACCGCCCCGCCGCAGCCCTGCAGGTCAGTTCCCCGACAGGCGCAGCGTTATCTGCGCGGCCAGTTCTGGCGTCAGCTTCGCGATGATCTCGGCTGCGATTTCCTTTTTCACCGAACCCAGCGTGTCCGTAATAAAGTCGATCCGCGTGTAGCCCAGCGTCTCGATTATCTCCGCCGAGGCCTTTACCTCCAGCTCCTCGAACAGCTTTATGAACTTCCTTTTTTCGTCGTCGCCCTTTTGCTCCTGGACAATCTGCGAATATATCTCCTGCGCCACCTCCGGGCTCACGTTCTCGAAATACTTCGCGAACGCCTCCTTGTCGCCGGTGGCGATGATGCGCTCCAGGTCGTATTTCAAGTCGTCCAACTGTTTCTTGTTCGCCTCGTGAGCGAGGAGCTGCTGTTGCAACTGCGCTGTCCTCTCGTTGTTTATCATCTCGCGCGCGTCGAACTCGCTCTTGGCCCGGCTCAACTCGTCGATCCGCTTGTTCGCGCCGTCCATTTCGTCCTTCAGCTTCTCATACTCGGAAACGGATATGTCGTAAGCTGCGACCAGCTCCTCAAACGTCATTTCGCTCGGATCGTCCTTCTCCTGCGCGGGCAGCGCGAGGTTCAGAACCGGCGTGTTCGCTATCGCGTCCCTGTACGTGTCGGCCACCCCGAGCACATTCATCCTCACGATGATGAATAGGAAGCCCGCGAGCACCGCCCCTATAACAAGGAGCGCCGACAGCAGTGAAACCACGGCGAACAGGAACCCGCCGCCGCGCTTCTGCTCTTTTGTCTTCTTAATCCTCGTCTTTTTTTCTTTTTTTGCCATTTATCCGCTCCTAAGTATCGACCGTTATCCTGACAGCCCGAACCCGACAACCCGAGCCTGACAGCCCGTCAGCCGCTTTGGAGGCTGCCCCTGTAGCTGACCAGCTCGTCCACGGCCCGCTGCTCGGCCCGCCGCACCTCTTCCATATATCGGGCGAACGCCTTATCGCGCAGCTTGTCGAACATTTCGCGCTGCCGGGACGCGACAATCAGCTCCTCCCGCGCGCGGTTGACCCGCACCATCGCCTCCTCGACGACCGTCTGCTGCGCGGCCTCCTTGTCCCTCATGGTCGATATGAAGTAGTTGAACTCTTTGATCCTGCCCGCCGTGAAGCGCTTGCCCGACAATGTGCGGAACTCGTCCATGGCAGCGGCAATCGCGCCCCTAATCCTGTTCAGGACGGCCAGCTCGGCGTTCAGTTTCGCGATGGCGATGCCGAATTTGTTTTTCGCCTGGTCCTCGATTTGCGCTTTCAGCCGATGCAGCGACCTCAGCTTAAATTTGAATACAGCCATGTGTCAGATTCCGCCCGCTCAGTGGAGCACGCCGCCCAATATATTCAATACGTCGTCGAACGAAAAATTTTCATCGACTTTTTGCTCGATGAAAGACTGGATATTGTCAATGACGCTTATCGCGTAGTCTATTTTTTCGTTGCTGCCGCGCACGTACGCCCCGATGTTTATCAGGTCCTCCGCGTCGCGGTATATGGCCATCACTTTTTTCACGCTCGCCGCAAGCTCCCTGTGCCCAGGCGCGACCACGTCCGGCATGACCCTGCTGATGCTGGCGAGGATGTCTATGGCCGGGTACTGGTTGCGGTCCGCCAGCGCGCGCGTGAGCACTATATGCCCGTCCAGCACGCCCCGCGCCGCGTCGGTCACGGGCTCGGTCATGTCGTCGCCGTCCACCAGCACGGTGTACAGCCCGGTAATGGAGCCCTTTTCCGAGCAGCCCGCCCGCTCCAGGAGCTTTGGCATCTGCCCGAACACGGACGGCGTATAGCCGCGCGATACGGGCGGCTCGCCCACCGCGAGGCCGATCTCGCGCTGCGCCATCGCGAAGCGCGTCAGCGAGTCCATCAGAAACAGCACATCGAACCCGTTGCTTCGGTAATACTCGGCAATCGCTGTCGCCACGAACGCGCCCTTCAGCCGGATGAGCGCCGGCTGGTCGGATGTCGCGACGACCACCACGGACCTCTTCAGGCCCTCCGCCTGCAGGTCCTTCTCCAGGAACTCGCGCACTTCCCTGCCGCGCTCGCCTATCAGCGCGATCACGTTGATGTCGGCCTTGGTGTTGCGGGCGATCATGCCCATCAGCGTGCTCTTGCCGACGCCGCTGCCCGAAAATATGCCGACGCGCTGCCCTTTCCCGATGGTGAGCAGGCCGTCGATGGCTTTGATGCCCAGCGGCAGCGGCTCTGCGATGCGCTTCCTCGCCAGCGGGTGCGGCGCCTGGTGCTCCACCGCGAACGCCGCCTCGGCGCGTATCGGCCCGCCGCCGTCGATGGGGCTGCCCAGCCCGTCCAGCACGCGCCCCGTCAGCTCGCGGCCCACGGCGACGGACAGGCTCGTGCCGGTCGCGACGATTTTGCTGCCGGGGCCGACGCCGCTGAGGCTGCCCAGCGGCATCAACAGGGCCTTGCCGTCGCGGAAGCCCACTACCTCCGCATAGATCGAGCGCCCCTCGCGCGAGGCTTTGATTTCGCACAGCTCGCCGATGTTGGCTTCCGGCCCGTCGGACTCGATGGTGAGCCCCACGACCTTGCTCACATGCCCGGAAAACTCGATGAACGACTTTCCGGCCAGCGCCATCCCGTATTTGGCCAGCGACAATTCTTCCTGCATTTATTGTGCCGTATAGCCGCCCACCGGCTGGCGCTGCGTCGACAGGAGGCCGTAGAACGCGCCCTCTATTTTAGAGAACCGCGTCTGGACCCCCGCATCCAGGTTACCGAACGGCGTCTCGATCTGGCACGAGCCCGCCGCCAGCGCCAAATCGCGCTTTATTTCCAACGTGTCAAGCCCCTCCACCATGGAGAGCAGCATGTCCCTGTTCTGGGAAACGAAATCAAAATCGTCGGGCGACACTTTAAGCACCACGTTTTCCTTGTTCGTGCAATGCATAAAAGCGTCTTTTATCATATATATAAGGCTTTCACGGTTCTGTGCGATCTCGTCCCCGATCACCTTCTTCGCAATATCCAAGATAAGTCCGAGCGCGTCGCCTTCCGCGCCGTCCATCAAGCGTATGTACTCGGCTTCCGCTTCACTCTTTATGCGCTCCGCTTCGTCCCGCAGGAGCTGCGCCTCATCCTGCAGGCGCTGCGCTTCGCTTTTTAGGCGTTGCGCATCGTCGATGAGGCTGTCATACGCCGCCTTGCCCTCTTCCCTGCCCTCGCGCTCGCCTTCGCGGCTGGCCTGCTCCCACAGTACTGCCGCCTCTGCTTCGGCCCGCATGCGCGCCTTTTCGATATAGGCGTCGGCCTCGCGCGCAGCCGCTTCCTTAGCCGCCTGGGCCTCGGCATTGGCCGAGGCGATGATTTCCGCGCTTTCCGCGCGCGCCTCTCCCAATATGCTCTCAGCCTCCGCGCGCGCAGAATCCGGAATGTCCGCTATGTCGTTCGGCATGTCCTCTACGCCGTTCGGCATTTCCACAGCGCCGTTCGGCATGTCCACAGCGCCGTCGGGTGTAACTGCGACGCCAATCCCGGCGAACAGCCCATTTGCAATGAAGGCGTCCTGGCCGCCCTGGCCGCCAACGCCGCCCACGGTGCCCACGTCGCCCACTTCGCCCAGCCCATCCAAGCCGTCCAGCCCGCCCGCCACACGCGACAGATCCAGCCTGCCCGATGTGTCGTAGTAGCCGTCGAGCAGCTCCTCCAGCGGCACCTTCACCTGGAACGGCACGCCCAGGTTGATTTGATAGTTTTTGAACACTTTATTAGACAATTATCTCATCGCCTCCGCCCCTGGATATAATGATCTCGCCCGCGTCCTCCAGCCTGCGGATAATGTTGACGATCTTCTGCTGCGACTCCTCGACGTCCTTAAGCCGCACAGGGCCCATGAACTCGATATCTTCCTTTATCATTTCTGCCAGGCGCTTCGACATATTGGCATATATGATCTTCGAGACTTCCTCGGTCGCGCTCTTGAGCGCCACGGAAAGCACATTGTTCTCCACCTCGCGCAGGAAGCGCTGTATGGACCTGCTGTCGAGCAGCAGAATGTCCTCGAACACGAACATACGCTTCTTGATCTCTTCGGCCAGTTCCGCGTCCTCCACATCCAGCGTCTCGATGATGTGGCGCTCCGTGCCCCGGTCCACGCTGTTGAGTATGTCCACGATGGTCTGTATCCCGCCCGCAGACGTGAAGTCCTCTGTCACCAGGGACGATAGGTTCTTTATCAAAATGTTTTCCACTTCCTTGATGACGTCCGGCGACGTCCTGTCCATGGTCGCTATGCGCCGCGCCACGTCCACCTGCTTTTCGGCGGACAGCCCGGACAGCAGTATCGACGACTGCTGCGGCGAAAGGTACGCGAGTATCAGCGCGATGGTCTGTGGGTGCTCCTTCTGTATGAAGTTGAGCAACTGCATGGGGTCTGTTTTTCTCACGAATTCAAATGGCCGGACCTGCAAAGACGCCGTCAGCTTGTTGATGATGTCGAGCGCCTTCTGGGTACCGAGGGCCTTCTCCAGTATCTCCCTGGCGTAACCGATGCCGCCTTCGGCAATGTAGTTCTGGGCGAGGCAGATTTGGTAGAACTCCTCCATAATCTCCTCTTTTTCCTGCGTCGAGACGGACTTTATGCTCGCTATTTCAAGCGTCAGCTCCTCTATCTCTTCTTCCCTCAAGTGTTTGAATATGTCAGCGGAGTATTCGGGTCCAAGCGCTATAAGAAGAGTCGCGGCTTTCTCTTTTCCGGTTAGGGCGTTTTTAGGTGCCAATCGTCGTCCAGCCTTCTTCCTTGTTTAATGTGTTCGCATTAATGTGTTCGCCTTTTACGCATTTATCGCTCTTTCACCTAATTCGTTTATTCCCATTCCTCCGCCAGCCAGTTGCGCAGCAGCGAAGCGACCGCCTCCGGCTTTTGCTGTATCAGCTTTTCAAGCTGCTCGCGTATCTCCGACTTCTCGTCAAAATCCACGTCCTGGAACTGCCGCCCCTCCTCGGGCTCGATGATGCCCTCGGCTATCTGGAGCTGCAGGTCCTCCACTTCTTCTTCCTCCTTGCGCTTGCCGCGCATAAAGAGCGAGAGGATCAGCGTCAGGATGAGGAACAGCAGCAATATCAGAATCCCATAGTCCGCGATCACCTGCTGGATGCGCTCGGTGATGGGCACAATGGGGGTCACCGGCTTTGCCAAGCGCATCTTCGTCACGCTGATGTTCTCGGGGGGGATGCTGGTCGCGTTGCTCGCCGCCAACTGCACGCCGTCCATGAACTCTTCGGTGAGGTTCGCGTCGCTCTCGACGTCCAGGCCGTATTTTAAGACGATGCTGAGATTCGACTTCGCCGGCACGAACTCGCCCAGCGCCTTCGCGCCGACTTCAACGCGCTTGTTGTAGCCGTAGGCCGTCTGGTCGTCGAGCATGTTGTATTCGCCGGTGCCGGTGTTCCCCTGCATGGGGTAGATGGGTATGTTCTCGCCGGGGTTCGTGTCCATCGCCGGGACGCCGCCCGTCGTATAGTTCGTGGCGTCCTCCCTGCGCAGGTGCCGCTCCAGCAGGGCGCCCTCGCCCGCATCGAAACCGTCCGGCGTGTATATGTTTTCGTTCGTGTAGTCCAGCGGCGCGAAGTCCAAAAACGGGCTGGCCACGACGGAAAGGCTGTCGAAGAAGTCGTTCTTGGACAACCCGTAGAGGCGGAATATTTTATTTTCTATGTCCTTCGTGTAGCGCTGCCTCAGCTCTTCCTGGTTCGGGATGAGGCTCATCGGGTCGACGTCAGACGAGCCGTCGAGCGGGTAGCCCATGTTGTCGATGACCATGATGTTCTCATAGTCCATGTCCTCGACGCTGCCCATGACGATCTGCTTGATGCCGTCGATCTGCGTCGGCAGCAGCGTATTGCCCTCCTTTGGCCAAATCGTCACGGTCGACGTCGGGCGCTGCGGCTGCTGGCTGTCTGTGAGGAAGATCCTCGGCTCCGGGATGGCCAATTGGACCGTCGCGTTCTCTATGTTGTCGAGCATCTTTATTTTCTTTTCGATGTCGGAGGTCGTCTGGGCCTTCCAGATGCGCTTCTTTTCGTTGTCCGTCGTAGTCAGGCCGATCATCGAGATGGCGTCTTCGAAGGCGAGCCCGTCTTTGGGGTAGCCCTCCTGCGCCAGCAGTACCTGGGAGCGGTCATTGTTCTTCGTGTCGATGAGGATGCTCGTCCCGCCGTTCTCGACGCGGTTCCAAATGCCCGAGTCGTCGAGGATCTGCGCCATTTCGCCGACCTGCGCCCTGTCCTGTGTGGACACCAGCGTCATCCTGTTCGGCCTCGTTATGATAAATATCAAAAGGCACACGGCCACGACGACCATGCCCGATGTGATATATATCCTGTTCTTTTGCGATCTATCGAGATTGCGCCAAAAGTCTTTGGCCTGCTCAACGTGCTTTTGCAAAATCGCCGGCATAATTGATGTCCCCGCTGCGCTTAATTCTTGCTAAAGGCAATGCATGCATGTACTGCGACAAACGGCCAGGCGGCCAAGGCCAGGTGGTTAAACTGCTATGGCTAAACAATTATGGCCACGTAGCCAAGCTGTTGTGGCCAAATGGTTATGGCCGGTCGGCTATGCTAGATTTGCATCCTCATGATCTCCTGATAGGCGTCGAGGAGCTTGGAACGCACAGCCGTCGCGAGCTGGAGCGCTATGTCGGCTTTTTCGCCGGCGATGAGCACCTGATGTATGTTGTCCGTCTCCCCTGCGGCGAATTTCGCCGCGAGGTCGCTCGCCTCTGCCTGCAGGTTGTTTACCTCGCCCAGACCCGCTTTCAGCACGTCGGCGAACGACACGGACAGCCCGTTTTCCAGCATCGAGGCGAGCTTCTCGTCGCCCCCGAATATGGTGCTCGTCTTGTAGGCGATGGTGGGCCTCAGGTAATAGCCGTTCAGCGACAGGCCCTGTCCGTCAAAGTTAGTGATTGACATCTATGTTCTACCTCCCGATTTCAAGCGCTTTGTTGGCGAGGCTCTTAGTCGTGTTGATGGACGTGACGTTTGCCTCGTACGAGCGGCTCGCGGAGATCATGTTGATCATCTCCGTCACCACGTCCACATTGGGCAGCGACACATAGCCGTCGGCGTTCGCGTCCGGGTGGCCCGGTTCGTAGACCAGCTTGAACGGCGCGTCGTCCTCGAATATGCGGGCGACCCGCACCCCAATGCCGATGTTGTCGCCCTTGTAGGCCGAGTGCAGGTAGCCCTGGAACAGCCCCGGCTCGGCGCGTTCTTCGAACAGCGTGACCTTGCGGCGGTATGGGCCCCCGTTGGCCGTATGCGTCGTGCTGACGTTCGCAATGTTTTGCAATATGGTGTCCATCCTGAGCCTCTGGGCCGTCAGGCCCGAGGCCGATATGTCCAGCGCCCCGAAATAACCCATGTGCTACCTCCGTGCTTCCTCCGAAATTACCGCCTGCCCTCTGTGATGGCGTGCTTGATCTTTGAGAACGAGCCGTTTAAGTTCTGCGTTATGACATTGTACCTGATGGTGTTTTTTGCCATTTGGGCCATTTCTTCGTCAATGTCCACGTTGTTGCCGTCTATGCGCATCGCCATCGTGTTGTACTCTTCCATCACCTTGGGGCGTATGGAGTCGAGCGTCGGTGGATCAGTAAAGCGGAAATTGTGCCTGCGGTTCACGATGACATCGTCAAGGCCGTAGTACAGCGCGCCGCGCAGGTACTTTTCAAAGTCCACGTCCTTGCGCTTGTACGTCGGCGTGTCGACGTTGGCGAGGTTGTGCGACAGGACCTCATTGCGCAGCCAGGCGGCGTCAAGCGATTTTTCTTGAATTATCGTGGTTCTGTCAACCTTACCCAGCAGCGACATTTTCCCGCTCCTTTATAAATAGAAAGTATATTAATGGTTGTTGTTTAACAGCCCAGCGTTGGTGCTCTGAGCGCCTCCAACTGCTTAGCAACTTCCTTAGTGGCTGCGAGCGAACGGGCCGCGTATGCCGCGTTGCGTTCCCTCTTGCTCCTCCTCGCCCCTTGCTCGTCGGAAAGGGGCGGCAGGATCCCGAAATTGGCGTTCATCGGCTGAAACGCTGGCCGCCTTGCGCCGCCGCTGTTCCCAGCGGTTTCGCCGTTCCTGGCGGCTTCGCCATTCCCGGCAGCTCCGCCGCTCCTGGCAGCTTCGCAATTCCCGGCGGTTTCGCCGCTCCTGGCTGCTCCGCTTCTTTCAGCGGATATATACGCCGCCAGGGCGCCTATCAGCGTCTCGCGTGGGAATGCAATCGGCGGTTGCCCACGCGTACTCAGCATTGAAGATATACCCGCAATAAAGCCCGACGAAACCGATTCTATATATCCTTCCACACCGGTAATCTGCCCAGCGAAATACAGGCCGCTCCCGCCCAGGCTGCCCGCGCCCAGGTGCGCATACGTGCGGTCCAGCGCCCCCGGCGAGTCGATGTACGCGTTCCTGTGCATCACGCCGTACCTGACGAATTCGGCGCGTTCCAGCCCCGGTATCATCGAGAACACCCTGCGCTGCTCGCCGATCTTCAGCCGCGTCTGAAACCCCACAAGATTGTACAGCCTGCCCTCCGCGTCGTCCTGCCGTAGCTGGACCACGGCGTACGGTTCGCGCCCCGTGGAAGGGTCCACGAGCCCCTTGGGCTTTAGCGGTCCGAACCTCAGAGTGTCGAAGCCGCGCCGTGCCAGGCTCTCCACAGGCATGCACGCCTCAAAGAGCTTTGTGTCCTCAAACCCGTGCGGGTCGGCGGTCTGTGCGCCGCGCAGCGCTTCTGTGAACGCCTCGTACTGTTCGCGCGTCATCGGGCAGTTAATATAGTCGCCTTCTCCTTTGTCGTAGCGCGACGAGCGATATATCGAGCCTGCGTTTATCGAAGCGTATGTCACGATAGGCGATGCAGCGTCATAAAAATAAAGATGCCCGCTTCCAATTCGGGCTGCGATATCGTCAAGGAGATTTTGAGTTGTCAAAGGCCCGGTTGCGATTATGCACGGCCTCTCGTCGGGGATCCTGTCCAGCCGCGCGCATTCGATTGTAATGTTGCCATTGTCCGCAAGGGCGCGCCCCACGGCTTCGGAGAACATGCTGCGATCGACGGCGAGCGCGTTGCCCGCCGGTACCTTGCACATGTCGGCACAGCCGACGATCAGCGAACCAAGTTCGCGGAGCTCCTGTTTCAATAGCCCCTTGGCATTCTCCACAGATAGCGATCCCAGCGAATTGCTGCACACAAGTTCCGCAAAGCCCCCGTGGTGGTGCGCCGGAGTCAGCTCGGCGGGCTTCATGTCAATGAGCCTGACCTTCGCGCCCAGCCTTGACGCCTGCCACGCCGCCTCGCACCCGGCAAGCCCCGCTCCCACAATAGTAATAAGCGGGGCGGCCTCACCGACGCTGGTAATAAGCGGGGCGGCTTCACCGACGCTGGTAACAAGCGGGGCGGTTGCCTCTTTTACGGCAACAAGCGGGGCGGCTTCACCGACGCTGGTAACAAGCGGGGAAGCCGCCCTGACTAAGCTTATATACGATGTATCAGCCTCGCGCGTCAAGTCGTTTTTCCCCTGCTCGATTTCCGGGTAGCCCCGCTGCCAGTAGCCTTGGCAGCCCTGCTGCCCGTTGCCCTGGTAGAAGCGCTGCCCGCCGCCCTAGTGGAGCTCGCTCTACGGGCTACAGCGCCCGATTTAGCGCCCGCCTTAGCGTCCGACTTGGCGCCCCCTTTATCTTCTGCCTTGGCATCCGCCTCGGCGTCCGCCTTTGCTTCCGTCTTCTTATATTCGGGCTTGGCGCCGTTGGGGCACGTCTCGTCGGAGCAGCGCAGCGAGGCGTTTTTCCCGCCCCAGGAAGGCCTTACCATGAACTTCCCGCAGAGCTTGCAAACCTCGTTCGCGGGGAGGTCCCAAGTACGGAAATCGCATGTGGCGACGCTCTCGCAAGATATGTACTTCTTACCCTTTTTCGTCTTTCGATAAACAATGTTGCCGCCGCATTTGGGGCATTCGACGCCCGCGTATTCGACGATCGGCTTGGCGTTTTTGCAGTCCGGATAGCCAGGGCACGCAAGGAATTTTCCATAGCGCCCCATCTTTATCACCATGTTCCTGCCGCACTTTTCGCATATGACATCCGACACTTCGTCGGCTATCTCGACCTCGCCTATTTCCTCTTCCGCAGTCTTTAATACGCGCTCAAAGCCGCCGTAAAAATCGTGGATCAACGAGCGCCATTCCTTGTTCCCCTCCTCGACGTCGTCGAGCTTCTTTTCCATGTCAGCGGTAAACGCGACGTCGACGATGTCCGTAAAATGGCTCGTCATGATATCGTTGACGGCCTTGCCCAAATCCGTCGGGTAGAGCGACCGTTTTTCCTTTTCTATATAGCCGCGCGAAAGGATTGTGGAGATCGTCGGAGCATACGTGCTGGGCCGGCCTATCCCCTTTTCCTCCAGCGCCCGGATCAGCGTAGCCTCCGTATAGCGTGGCGGCGGCTGCGTGAAGTGCTGGTCGGGGACGATCCCATGGTAGTCGAGCGCTTCGCCCTCGGTAAGCTCCGGCAGCTTTATATCGCCGTCGGGGATCTCCGCGCCGCCCGCTCCCCCCGCGTCGCTCACGTCACCGCCCACTCCCGAACCGTCGCCCCCTCCGGATGCGCCGTCCCCGCCTCCGTCGTCCCCCCTGGGTACGCGGGCGTC
>WRLR01000034.1 GCA_009777515.1 Oscillospiraceae bacterium
AAGATTGAATATATTTCAACCTTCTTATTTGATGTTCAGACCGTTGCGTATTTTTTGCGAGAATATCCGAGCAAAGCAGCCCGCATATTTACTAAAGCAGATAAAAGCATTGGCAACCTCAAAAAAATGCCGGAAATGTATCCTGTTTACATGGATGTGCCATCATTTCGTTTCATTGTCGTGGAAGACTATTTAGTGTTCTATAGGTTCATAAAGGAAAGCGGAATCGTAGAAATCCACCGCCTGCTATATGGACAAATGGACATCCCTGAGTATATACAAAAATAGATACTCATGTTTCTTAATTTTGGTTAAGCTCCCATGCGGATTGTGCGAGCAATAATGCGTCACCGCCTTTGTATAAATTGTCGCTTGGTATTTCCTCAATATGCAGATCAAATAAAACGGCGGCAAATACGCATGATGTTAAAAAAGCTCCGGCGTTGTTTGCGTGTATCCCATCCCAAGCATACAACGAAATTTTCGGCGATGTTTGATAGGCATACGCCCAAGCCTCGCCAGCGTTAACTAATACGACAGCATTATCGGCAGAAGCCCTTAAATACGCATCCGAATTAATTTTTAATCTGTTGCTGTCTGTAACAGCAGGATTGAACAGCACAGGCGTAGTCCCGTTTTCAATGGCTATATCGCAAAGAAGCCGGATGGTGCTTAGAAAATCGTCGATGCCGCCTGGCAGCAGCCTGGTATTATCTTGCAAGACAATATAGTCATAGCTTGCATTTTGCAATTCTTTGATTGCTTCATCTTTTGAACGGCTTAGGTGCGCGCCATTGCTGGAAATGTCTTTGTATGTTATTTCAACGCCGTATTTTTTCGATATGATGTGCAACTGCCTAGGCAATTTTCCCCAAAAAACGTCGCTATTGCCTACAAATAAAAAAGAAATGGATTTATCCGATTTGGCGAAATCATTATTTTCATAGTCACGAAATAGCATATCGCGATACAAGATAGTCAAAATGAATACTAATGCTAACACAAAAGTTAGCAAGGCAAGTATAATAATTTTCCATACAGACAATTTCCTAATCATGTTAATAGCCTCCGGCAATGAATAAAAATTTTCATCCGAATATTTCCGCAAGGCTTATGGTACAGTTGCGCAGAAATCTGTGTATGTATAATACATATCTTTTTTAGGAGCGTCCATTTTATCCTCCCGAATAACCAAAATTAATACTACATGCGATGTTATATTTCATCGACACTGGGACGATCTATTATACCATGTAAGCAAATGGTCAATCTGTAACTGTTGGATTATTATGTATCACGAAAAATATAATGATGCGAAAGATTGTAATGAATTTATAAATGATGATAAAATTAGATGCGATATATAGTCACTAACGTAGTAACAGAAAGGTTTGGTCATTTGTATGGCAAAGTTTTGTTTTAAATGTGGCGTGCAGGTGATAGAGAACGCAAAATTTTGCGCTTCCTGCGGTCAGCTTCTAGTGGTTGATGGCACGCCGCACGAAAATATACAACAAGGCGCGCCCGCACCTAGCGAAATTATACAACCAAGCGCGCCAGCACCCACACCGCCAAATTCAACCGCGCAACCATATGTGCCCGTACCGCAAAACTCAACAACGCAACAATTCGCGCCCGCACCGCCAAATTCAACCGCGCAACCATATGCGCCCGCGCCGCAAGACTCAACAGCGCAACCGTTCGCGCCAGCGCCTGCGGCTACACCTTCGCCAGTGCCAGCGCCTACGGCCACACCTTCGCCAGCGCCAGCGCCCGCACCAACACCAGCGCCCGCGCCTACGGCCGCACCTTCGCAAGCGCCCGTGCCAGCGCCCGTACCTGCTGCCATGCCAGCGCCTACACAGTCATATTCGCCTGCGCCTGCCCCCGCCACATATACAAACACAACAGGGGCTGCAGCAAATAAAAAGAACATGCTCCCATACATCATAATTGGTAGCGCCGCAGTCCTTGCCATAATTGGCATCATCATTATAGTAATATTAATTAATAACAACGCGGCTGCAAAATCCGGCGCAAATTCTGCGATCTCTGCCACAACCGAGAAACAGGAAGATGACGACGATATTGCCGCAGCCGGTTCGACGGCTACGACAACATCTGTCCCCGAAACCGAAACCGAGGCTGCTACAACAACCGAAACAACGACAACATCATCAACAACCGAGGCTACTACAACTACAACGAGCTCCATTACGTCTGAAACCTCAACAACTACAACAGCGGAAACTACCACAACATCGGAAGCCACGACAGAAAATACATCCGCGACCACATCCTCATCCTCCTCAGATGACGAAAACGGCAACAACGGCAGCGGCGGCGACGACGACATGCCGGCCGGTACAACCATTATCGCCAATGGGTATGGCGTTAAGAAATTTGAAAGCAGCAAATATGTCGGGCAATTTAACAACGAAACCATGGAAGGTTATGGGGTATTTTTATGGTCGAGCGGAAATAAATATATTGGTGAATTTAAAGCTGGCGCCCGCACTGGAAACGGGTCGGAAGTTTGGGCGGAAAGCGGCAACATATATTTAGGCGATTGGGATAATGACAAAAACACGGGGTTCGCGTCACATTATTGGCCGAATAACAACAGCATATATGTAGGCGATTTTGTTGATGGTCATTTGGATGGGTCCGGCATCCTCGTTTTGATTGATGGAGAAACATATATAGGAGGCTATCAAAACGACAGACGGCACGGGGAAGGGTTTTATGTTGACGCCGAAGGCAACGCCTCAAAAGTAATCCATGAAGACGGTACAAAAGTATCTGAGGAGGCAGTAGTGGCTGAAGACGGCGCCATCAAAAATGGGTTATTTCTATCTATAAAAGAAAACGGTTCGAAATATATCGGGAATTTCACCGATGACATCCAAGACGGGCAAGGTGTGTTGAAAATGGATGACGGAAGCGTATATATCGGTGAATGGAAAGACGGAGAATATTCCGGACAAGGCATGCTGAGGTGGGCAAGCGGTTATATATATTTTGGCGGATGGCAAGACAATATTTATTCAGGGCAAGGTACAATGATTTGGCCGGATGGCGCTATTTATTACGGTGATTGGGTCAATGGAACGCGAAGCGGGCAGGGATGCTATTTATGGCAGGACGGGATTTTATATATTGGTGATTGGGTCGATAACCACCGGACCGGTAATGGCGTATTAATATGGACAAACGGCGATGTTTATGAGGGCGATTGGCTCGAAAGTATGCGGACCGGTAATGGGACTATGACGTGGTCGAACGATACATCATATTCCGGTGATTTCATTGACAATAAACTGGATGGATATGGCGTTTATACATGGGCAAGCGGCGCTACATACGCGGGTGGTTGGAAAGAGAATAAAATGCACGGGGATGGCGTTTACACATCCGCGAATGGCGATATTTATGATCAAGTGTATGAAAATGGTGAAAAGATTTCCGATGAAAAAAGATAAATAATAATTTATGAGCTGCGGCTTTTTGTGGTTTGAGGAATGACAGTCACTCTGCGTATTTTATGTTGCAAAAAAATTTTAACTAAAATGTAATATATACTTGACATAATGTATTATATACATTACTATATGATTAGTATATAATTCATAAAGGATGTAGAGGTAATCATTATGTCGTACACAAGCAAAAAGAACATCGTCAGCGTGGCTGCGGGGATTGCGTTAATGGTCGCGTACATTATTTACGCTAGGGGGGCGAAAGCGCCCGCCGCAGTGGATGTCAAAGCGTGGGCGGTCGCGCTCCTCGTTTTTATCGGGATAGGGGTTGGCGCTCAAATCGTGCTACAGGTGCTTTTTCATATCGCATTGGCAATAGGGTTGGCTGCCAAGGAAGAAATTAAGGCTGGCAGTATAGGCGGCACAGGCGGCACAGGCGGCGCAGGCGGCACCGGCGGTACCGCAGGTATCAGCGGTACAAGCGGTACCTATGATACCGCTGGCAAAAACAGCGAAAATGAAGCCGAGAGGGCGATTAAAGCTGAAATGGTCGAGGACGAATGGAGCAAGATTATAGAATTGAAGGCATCCCGCGTTGGCTATGTTTCATTAGGCATTGGGGTTTGCGCTGCAGTGGTTGCCCTTGCCGCCGGCGCGGAAACAGTAATCGCGCTTCATATTATATTCGGCATGTCCGCGCTGTCATCGATTGCGGAGGGGGTCACGAGCATATTCTATCATGAAAGGGGCGTCAGGCAATGACGGCAATTATTGTAGTCCATTCGTACCACCATAACAATACGCAAAAAATCGCCTCTGCAATGGCAACTGCGCTAGGCGCGCAAGTGAAGGCGGCAAGCGATATCGACCCTGAAGCAGCAGCAGGCTATGACCTGATTGGGCTTGGCGCGGGGATTGACAGCGCTCAGCACTATAAGCCTTTGCTCGATTTCGCCGGTGCGATGCCAAAAGCCAACGGGCAAAAAGCCTTTATCTTTTCAACGGCTGCAATAGCCGGGAAAGAGAAGAAAAAGCTCAGTGATCACAGGGCGCTCCGCGTCACTCTCCAAGCTAAGGGCTATGCCATATTGGACGAGTTCGCATGCAAGGGCTTTAATACAAACAGTTTTTTGAAATATATCGGTGGAATGAACAAAAACAGGCCTAATTCGGAGGACTTCCATGCGGCGGCTGAGTTCGCGGACAACCTGAAACGGAGGCTGATGTAATGGCTGACACATTGATAATCACAAACAATATCCGCCGTTTGCGCTTTTTTGCAAACGAAATGACGCAGCTTGAGCTTTCAGAAAAAGCGGGGATTTCGCGGCAGACTGTTGTCGCCCTCGAAGCGGGGAAATACATCCCTTCGCTGGTAATAGCATTCAGGATTGCCGATGTTTTTGGCGTTGGCGTTGAAGAGGTATTTGAGCGAAAAGAGGCTGAAGATAAATGAAGGGTTTTATTCAATAGGCGCGTATTTTTATTTGGCGCATGATTAATAAGAGCGCATTTTAAGTAAATTGCTGACCGGTTTATGCGTGCAAATCGCAAAACCAATTAGCGCGCCCAATAAATTTAAAATAAAGTCATCGATATCCATGCTGCCCACTCTTAGAATGAATTGCAACAATTCTATTGTTATAATCGACACGGATACGGTCATAGCAAATATTATGAGCTTGGACATCTTTTTACTAAAAAATGGCAAGAAGAAACCCAGCGGCATAAATGCAAGCAGATTGCCAATGATGTTCTGTATTGGAATACCGCGAGTCATGCTTCTGTCAACAAGCGCTTTGAAATAACCTATAATTGTCCTAAATGGGACAAGGTTATAGCTGGAATAATGCCTGGGAAGACCTATGTTTTCTAATAAATTTGAAAACTGCGCGGTGTTCCGGAAAATCAGCAGCCTCAATGCGATAAATATGTATGCTATTGCACATAAAGCGACTAAAATTGTAATTACTTTTCGCATATATACACCCGCAGAAAAATTAAATTAGCCCGCAGGCCGGTAATGCAATCAGCAGGCTGGTCTGGATTCGTAGATGACGTGACGGAGTGTCAGGTTGATAAAACGCCGTCACTTTGGTCTGGATTCGTAGGTGACGTGACGGAGTATCAGGTTGATAAAACGCCGTCATTTTGGGTTGACGGTTATGCCATGTGGTCGTGTCCCGCGCCGCTCTGCGCGCCGTCATTAAGGGCGCGCCCAGGGTCGCGCCCCGGCCCGCGCCTCCCGCCTGCCCCCGCTTGCCCCACTCCGAGCAGTTCGCTGCCGGCGATTCCCCGGGCGGAGCGCTGCTGTTCCACCAAATTGCTGATAAAACGCCGGATCTCGTCGGGGCGCTTGATATTTTTAAGCTCGAGGGTGGGGAGCGTTTTGTCGGTGCTGATAAGCGTCACGGTGCCCACGCGGAAAAGCTTTTGGCCAAACTTTTGGACCATGCGGATGTCCATGATCCGGTATACCATTACTTCGTCCGTCAACGTTTTGAAAAAGCCCCGCCTCAATGTCAGGCGATCCTTGCTCAAACGGTACCGGGTGAAGCTGAGCGGCAGCCCGAAATATCTTTTGCGGTCTTTCCAGACAATTTCTTCTTTCCCCATCTTTGTTTTTCTCGCCATATATGCAAAGCCTCCATTCAGCTTTTGTCTATAAAATTAACTATGATACAATAATTTTACCTCATGCGGTGATAAAAAGGGAAATTATTGTTTCGATCATATATTAGTATTCGGATAGGCGAGCTGACAAAACTTCGTATTTTAAGACATGGCAATGATAGGATATTGCTATATCATAGATGGGAGGGCAGGCGTGGACTGGGTGCAGAGCTTATCAAAAGCGCTTGATTACATCGAAAAACACTTGACCGACGATATTGGCATAGACGAAATATCGGGCCGGTCCTATGCGTCAAGCTCCCATTTCCAACTGGTTTTTCATTTGGTGACGGGCATGACCATTGGAGAGTACATACGCAACAGGCGGCTGAGCTTGGCCGCGCAAGATTTAATGCAACCAAACAGCAAAATCATTGATGTGGCTATGCGATATCGATACGACACACAGGAAAGTTTTTCCAAGGCATTTTCGCGTTTTCACGGCACGCCGCCGTCAAAAGTGCAATGGGGAAATTATAAATCGTTTGACCCGTTAGCCATCAGCATTAACATACAAGGAGGGTTCGATATGTCATTTAATAAAATAAACGAGTTCCACATGGTCGATTGGAGTAAAATCGGCGGGAAAAAAAGCGAACAGTTGACAGACGCAGAAAAATACAAAAAGCTCATTGACTGGGCCAGCCAGGCAAGGGGGCGAAATCCGCTCGTGTTTGACGCGCTGACCGAATGGGTACTCGACGATGCCGAGTGGGGCGAAGGCAGGCTCGCGGAAAACGAACAGATTTTGATACAGGGCGTGCTCGCGCGGTTCAAGGGGCAGAACGCACAGCTTCGGGCGTATTTGAATGAACTAAAGCCGTCGGGAGTAGTCAACGACGCCGTGTTTGAAGCGCTAGACATATTTGACGACGAACTGTCCGGCAACCTGTTGACAGGCAGCCGGCCCAATACCCAGTTGAGCGAAACGGTCGCAAAGGTGTTTGCCGATTTTTCCATTATGAAAGATCGGGGCGTGCGGGAGCTAATCGCGGGCAATAAAACCGGGCCCTACGGCACTGACAGCGTCGTAACATTTGGTTATATCCAATACTTAAAAGGCAGTGACGCGCAGGTGCAGTGGTGCCTGTTTATGCCGGATTTGGTCAAAAGGCAGCAAGATGGCTTTATGGTTGACAGCTTTGAATACAAAACCATGCCCGCCATGCGATTTATTGGGGTGGAAGTAGAGGACGAGTCCGGCGATATCGAAACGGCAAAAAAGAATAATATGGATGCCCGCAATAAACTTTTTGCAACCCTGGATAATTTGGATGGATATAAGTCCGGTTTTGACTATGATGTTTTGTTCCAGCACCACTACGGCAAGGGCGTGGACGTCGAAAGATGGCATGGCTTTTGGGGGCGGTTCATGAAAGCGGGCGCGCCTGTGCCGGAGGGGGCTGTGTATTGGGATTTTGTCCCGGACGACTTTGACACGCCATATTTGACTTTCTGTTCGCAATTTGCCCTCGCGACCTTCTCCGGCGACATAGAGGCGATGCACAACGACGAGGGCACGGACGGCGGCAGGATGTATGACATAACAAGGAACATAATTTTGGGGCAGGGCGTGAATATTCCGTACCCGGAAATATATTGGACGGCGGACGTGTTTGTTGACGGCCGCGACAAGCCCAGCACCGCTTTTATGTTCAGCGTGGTTTTATAAATGGAGGAAAGTATTGCATGGTATCGGATATTTTGCTTTCATTCGCTGCGGAAAATTATGGGTTTGATAAAAGTACGCTGCGCTTCATCAGCGGCTCCACCAATCAGATTTATTCTTTTCAAATAAATGGCAAAGGGTATATTTTGCGGTTTTCAGAGCGCCCGGCTGAGCAAATGCGCCAAACCAAAGCGGAAATGGACTGGCTGTATTATTTAGCTAAAAATGATATTAACGTTTCTTTGCCGCTCGCCGCCGGCAACAATCAGCTCGTAATATCGACCGAAGCAGACGGCAAGACATATATCATTTCCGCCTTTGAAACACTGGCTGGCAGGTTTTGGGACAAAAACGACCCTGCTTTATGGAGCGCCGAAATATTCCACAACTGGGGCAAGGTAATGGGCGATATACACAGGCTTACCAAGGCATATTCCCCTGCGGGCGAAAATGATGTAAGAGGCGCTTTTACGGGCTATGAAGCGCTTCATATTGAGAATATTAAACATTGCGCCACTGTGTATAAAATCACCGAAGATTTATTGACCGAAATTATGGCCTTGCCAAAAGACGCGGATTCGTATGGGTTGATACATTATGATCTGCACCCGTGGAATTTTATAATAGACGGTAAGCACATAAATGTGTTTGACTTCGATGACAGCCTATATGGCTGGTTTGCCCTGGACATTGGAATCGCCTTGTATCATGGGCTGTGGTGGGGGCGCAATAACGATGCGGGGCAAGACTTTACCAACGAAATCGTCGACAATTTCATGAACGGATATTTGTCTGCCAACCGGCTGGCCGATTTTTGGTTTGATAAAATACCCCTGTTTATGAAATTCCGGCAAATATGCAAATTCAGTTGGTTTTATAATCCGTCCGACATAGACGAGCACCAAAGGGAGCGCATCAAAAATATTGAAAACGGCATATTGTTTACGGGGTGCGAGCCATTCCAAATAATAGTCCCGCAGCAATAATGCTAGATTCAGCCATTGCGGGAAGCTTGCGACAAAGCAATCCAGTGTAATATTTTTCTACTGCTGGCATTAATGCCTATGAAACGCTGGATTGCTTCACTCTGTTCGCGATGACTATTGCGCATTGTATATTATCGCGCTGCGTGCTAACGCGCAGCACAGAGTGGCGTAGCACAACGACGCGTTGCACAGAGTAGCGCAGCACAGCAAGCGCAGCACAGAGTAGCGTAGCACAGAGTAGCGCAGCACAGCACAGCGTCGCGCAGTACAGCGTCGCGTAGCACTGAGCTCGCGGTTACTGTGCGCCGACTGTGGCTTTTATGCGGCGGACGCCGGCCGACGAGCTTTCTTCTTTCTGAATGGTGAACGACACCAGCTCGCCCGTGTTGGCCACGTGCGGGCCGCCGCATATCTCTTTGGAATATTCGCCCATGGTGTACACTTTGACTATTTCGCCATAGCGGCTCTCGAACACGCCGACAGCGCCGGATGCCGCCGCCGCGTCCACCGGCATCTCCTCGCATACCACATCTATGCTGTCAGCGATGGCGCGGTTTACGATTTTATTCACCGCTTCAATCTCTTCCGCCGTCATTTTACGGTCGAACGAAAAGTCGAAGCGCAGCCGCTCGGCGTTGATATTGCTGCCCCGCTGCATGACTCCGTCCCCAAGGACCGTGCGCAGCGCGCCGTTCAGCAGGTGCGTCGCGGTGTGCAGCCGCGCCGTCTGATCGGAGTGGTCCGCCAGCCCGCCCTTGAACATCCCCCGGGCGCCGCTCCTCGATTTCTCCTGGTGCTGCGCAAGGTGCTGTTTGAAGCCCTCGATGTCAGCCGCGGCGCCCTTTTCCGCCGCCAGCTCCTCCGTAAGTTCCGGCGGGAAGCCGAATGTGTCGAACAGGCGGAACACCTCGCCGCCGGCCAGTGTGCCACCGGCCTCCAGCCTGCCCAGTACCTTTTCCGCCTCCTTTAAGCCGCGCTCCAGCGTCCGCAGGAAAATGGCGCACTCCTTTTCGAGCTGCTCGATTATAAAATCCCGGTTTTCCAAAAGCTCCGGGTAGACGTTTGCGTTGATGGAGATGACGACGTCCGCAATGGCGGACAGGCAGCTCTGTGGATCGGCGCCCGCCGCCAATTGCCGGAGCAGCCGGATGGCCCGTCTGATCAATCTACGCAGGATATACCCCTGTTCCGTGTTCGACGGGACGACTTTTTTGTAATCGCCCAATATGAACACGGCTGCTCTCATGTGGTCGGCTATGATGCGGAACTCGCGGACGTTTCCGACCGAACTGCCTGCCACGCCCGCTTCGCCTACCCAGTCCGAATAGGCCACGCCCGTCAGCTCCTCGATTTTTTTCACAATGGGCGCAAGCATATCGGTTTCGTAAACGCTCGCCTGCCCGTTCAATACGGCGACTATACGCTCCAGCCCCATGCCGGTGTCCACGTTCTGCTGGTCGAGCAGCACATACGAGCCGTCCGCCAGCTTGTTGTACTGCATGAAGACATTGTTCCAAATCTCCACGAATTTACCGCATTTGCATGCCGGCCCGCACTCGTCGTTGCAAGAGAGGGCGCCCGTGTCATAAAAAATCTCGGTGTCGGGCCCGCATGGGCCTGTCGCGCCGGCCGGCCCCCACCAGTTCTCGTCCATGCCATAAAAATATATCTGAGAGTCCCGCAACCCCACGTCCTTCCAGTAATCATATGCCTCGGTGTCCTTCGGTATCAGCGCATGCCCCTCGAAGACAGTCACAGCCAGCCTGTCCGCCGGGATGCCGAGCACCCGCGTCAAAAAGTCGTAGCTCATCCGGATGGACTCTTTTTTAAAATAATCGCCGAGCGACCAGTTGCCGAGCATTTCAAAGTAGGTGTGATGGGACGCATCGCCAACGTCGTCGATGTCGTCCGTCCGGATGCACTTTTGCGCGTTGACGAGCCGCTTGCCCATGGGGTGGCGCTCACCGAGCAGGTACGGCACGAGCGGGTGCATCCCGGCAGTCGTGAAAAGGACGCTCGGGTCGTTCTCGGGCAGCAGCGACGCGGACGCGATGAGGCTGTGCCCCCGTTCTCTAAAAAACTCAAAGTACTTGTTACGCATTTGTTCGGCTGTCATAATATTGTATTGCCCCTTTCAGCATTCGCGTCCGCGACGTTAAATTATAATATTTCTAATATGAAAGTCGTCGGTTCGGGGAAGCGCGGTTCCCCTCACCTTACGGGCGTGAAACGCCCGCGCGGCGCGTTGCGCCGCGATAGTGTTCACGACTCCATACTTTCGTGCCATACTGGTGGCGGCACTGTCGTGAATACTATTATAATAGTGCCGGGGCTTAGTGTCTATGCTTCCGTCGCAGTTGTTCCTGCGGAGCATTTTTACAATCATCAGATCCGCGTTATAATATAATGTATAGCGAAATGGAGGATATGGAATATGTCAAGTAAATTGAAAGTCACAGTGTGGAGCGAGGGACTACCCGAGTCCGAGGTGAACGCGGTCAGGAGCTACCCGAACGACATAAACACGGCCATCGGGGACTTCCTCAAAAAAGACCCGGCGCTAGACGTAACGCTCAGCCACCTGACGATGCCCGAATGCGGGCTCTCGCAGGAGCTCATCGACAACACGGACGTGCTTGTGTGGTGGAGCCACCTGTACCATGACAAGGTCACGGACGAGGCGGCCGCCCGCGTCGTGAACGCCGTGCTTCAGAAGGGTATGGGCCTTTTGCTGCTGCACTCCGCCACGTCGGCGAAAGTGTCGCGCCTACTGCTGGGTTCCAACCGGTCCGGCGGCAAGTACCGCGAATGCGGCGAAAGGGCCAGGGTGTGGCTCATCAACCGGGCGCACCCGATCTGCGAGGGGCTGGAGGAGGACTGGTTCGACATCCCGAACGAGGAAATGTATGGCGAGCCGTTCGGCCTGCCGACGCCGGACGACCTCATATTTATAACGTGGTTCCAGGGCGGGGAAGCGCTGCGCTCGGGGATGACATACAACCGGGGCGCCGGCCGCATTTTTTATTTCCAAGCCGGGCACGAGGAATTCCCGATATACAGCGAGAACGCCGCCGTCCAAAAAGTCATCACGAACGGCGTCAAGTGGCTAAAGCCCACGCGCGGGCCGATCCCGATCGGGCGCGGCGAGGTCGACGCACTGGAGGTAATGGACGATGTGCCGTATCCGGAGCGCCTCGAGCGCTCAAAGGGCAAAATCAACAGACGGCCGCTGCCGGGCAAATATAATATATAAGCCGGCAGTTTCCGCCGTGGTAAATATTATATATAAGCCGATAGTTAAACGGGAAGATTATGTAATAAACAATATAGTTGAGCACACGGGCGCGCCCCACGCGCCCGTATGCTTATTTCACAGGCACAGTGATAGGCGATTGTAAAAGTTGCGGACGCACAATGTGCGTCCCTACATATGGGCAGTCAATTTTACATATATAAAATGTTGTAGGGGCGAACAGTGTTCGCCCGTAAAATACCGTCTTTTCAATCGCCCAAGGCACAGTGAGAAATGGAACGTTTAAATGTCTTACACATTATTAATGGCTAAAACAATAATGAACCGCTACCCGAACGCGAACGATTTTCCGTACAGGTCGTGGTGCTACCCGCAGGGCTTTATGCTGTGGGGGTTCATACGGCTGTACGAAAAGACGGGCGAACAAAAATATCTTGATTATATAATGGGCTACTGCGACTTCCATGTGACCGAGCAGGGCGACGTGCCGGCATTCACCGGTAACAGCCTCGACGACATCATGGCGGGATCCGTACTGGTCTGGGCCTTTGCGAGGACGGGCAAGGAAAAGTACAGGCTCGCGTGCGAAAAGGTGAGGGCCGCGTTCAACGACTACCCCCGCAACTCCGACGGCGGTTTTTGGCACGGCAGGGGCCTGCCATCCGAGATGTGGGTGGACGGGCTGTTCATGGGGCTCATGTTCCTGACGCGGTACGGCGCGTTCTGCGGCGACAAGGAGTACTGCTTTGACGAGACGGTACGCCAGCTATCGATCGCGTTCGACCGCTGCGAGAAGGACGGCTCGGGCCTCCTGTACCACGGCTACAGCGAGAACCGCCGCGTATCCTGGGCGCACCCGATCACGGGCAAGGCGCAGGAGATATGGTGCGAGGGGCTGGGGTGGTACGCGATGATCCTGGTTGACGTGCTGGAGATACTGCCGAAGACGCATGCCGGCTACGATAGGCTGTACATGCAGCTTAGGAAACTGGTAGACGGCTTGTTGAAAGTGCAGGACTCCACTTCCGGGCTGTGGTACCAGGTCGTCGACAAGCCGCGCTACCCGCGCAACTGGCACGACACGTCCGGCAGCGCGATGTTCCTGTACTGCATAAAAAAGGCGGGCCTACTCGGGCTGATCGACAAGGATAAGTGCGACCGTGCCGCAGCTAAAGCTTTTAGCGGCATCAAGACAAAATGCATCGTGGATTACGAGGGCAACGCGGACATATTCGACGCCTGCGACGGGCTGTGCATACAGGACAACTATGACATATATGTAGGTTACGCCAAAAACGTGAACAGCAAAGAGGCGATAGCGGCGTTCTTCTGGGCGGCGCTTATTATGGAACGCGGACTGTAGGGACGGCCGCACCGAGGGCGGTCGCCCGTACAGGGACGCGGCGGGGGCAAGCCCCCACCGCGCACCTACCGCAATATCAACTGCCAAGCGGCACGTGTTCGAGGACATCACGCAGGTCGTCGGGCTGATTAAGAACGGCGGTATGCCTGACATAGGGACTCCGGAGCACGCGCGGCACGTAATCGAGTTCATCGAGGCCGGCTACCGCGCGGCGCGCACCGGCGTGACGCAGGACTTGAAAACGACGTTCGATCCGCTCCCAATCGAAAAGCTGGCTGAGTGGAAAAAATGCGACTGGCCAAGTGCTAGCAAATGTGACAAAATGATATAGGCGATTGTAGGTAAGGAGGCTGCAAATGCGTGTATTACTGACTGGCGCAACGGGCGCCTGGGCAAATGGCTCGTCAGCAATCTGAAAAATGCGGGCATGAGCCGGTTCTGTTCACCAGGAAGCCGGTGGAGTACGAGGAGGCCCAAGAGCCTGCAGAAAATCAGGGAAACATCAACATTTTAGAAATGGCGGCTCAGAAAGCGCTCCCCATCTACGCCGCGTACTACTGCCACGCGGACGACACGGTGGCGTCGGAGCCGACGATGGACATCATCAAGAAGTTCCACCCTGAGCTGCTGCTGCGCATGAAGAACCACCTGCCGGGCTTTGCGCCGTTCATGTCCAACCAAAAGCTCAAAGACCACACCGGATGGATGCACAACCACACCTGGCGCATATATGTGTAACTGATCGTGTTACAAACCGCGTAACAAACTAGGAGGATAAAAATCATGGCAAAAAAATATCGCGTGGGGGCCATCGGGTTCGCCCACAGCCATATTGAAACGAACATCAAATCGTTTGCGTTATTGAAAGACCGCGTCGAGATGGTCGCCGCAGCGGATGTGCCGCCCCGCGTCCCCTCGCTGAGCATCGAGAGGGGCACGCGCTACGACGAGCTAAAGCAAGCCGTCAGGCTGTACGACATGAAGGAGTACGACTGCTACGAGAAGCTCCTGGAGGAGAACGAGCTGGATATCTGCTGCGTGTGCGCGGAGAATGCGTACCATCCGTTCGTGACGGAGCTGCTGCTCAAAAAGGGCATCCATGTCGTGCTGGAGAAGCCGTTTGCCGCCGACATGAAAGGCACGCTCAGGATGTGGCGCGCCGCCAGGGCGAGCAATGCCAAAATCATCACCAACTGGCCGTCGGCTTGGTCGCCGGGGATCCGCACCGCGAAAGAGCTGGTCGACGCAGGCAAGATCGGGCGCGTCTTCAAGTTCTCGCACAGGAACAGCGACTCGCAGGGGCCGCTGTCATATGGGCAGACGATATCCGAAGAGGAGCTGGGCGCAGAATGGTGGTACTCTTCCGATCAGGGCGGCGGGTCGATGCTGGACTACTGCTGCTACGGTGCGTGCATGTCGTGCTGGTTCCTCGGGCAAAGGCCTGTGGCGGCGTTCGGCGTGAAGGCCAATATCAACTCCCACTACGGCGACGCCGAGGACTACGCGGCTATCATAGCCCGCTTCCCGAACGCCGTCGTCCATCTGGAAGGCTCGTGGGCGACCGTCAACAGCGGCGTACCGGCGGGGCCGCTGATCTACGGGACCGAGGGTACGATAGTCGTGGGCCGTAGCGGCGTGGAGGTTTACAAGCAGCGCCACACCGACAAGCCCGACGAGGTAGTCGAGCCCAAGCCTCTCCCGGCCGGCAGGGCGACGCTCGGCGAGGACGTTTTGAACCATCTCGATACCGGCGAGCCGCTGTTCCCGATGATTGATTTGCCCCTCAATCTGCTGGCCGCGTCGATACTGGACGCCGGTGCGCGTTCCGCAGTTTCGAACAAACTCGAGCTTGTCGGGGACGAGTACTGGACAATCGGCAAGGATCCTGACTTGCTAATACTGTAAACGCAAATGGGCGATCTGTCGCAAGCAGGTCGCCCATTTTGGTAATTTCGCTGCAGGCGGTAAGCAGCGCTGACGCCGACGTCTCTTATTTTTTCGGGCGCCAGTTTGCCCGGCATAATTACCGGCATAATTACTGGCGTAATTGCCGGCATAATTGCTCCGAATAAAGCCGCACAAAGCGGCACGGATTTTGTTGACTTTGTGGCAGCGAAAATATATAATGTGTAAAGATGAACCGGTGCATTTCAGGTCATTGGGGGGGGTGTAAACACATGTCGGAGATCAGGTTGAAAGAAAACGAGTCGTTGGACAGCGCGCTAAAGCGTTTCAAGCGCCAGTGCGCGAAAGCGGGCGTCCTCGCTGAGGTGCGCAAGCGCGAACATTACGAGAAGCCCAGCGTAAAAAGGAAGAAAAAGTCCGAAGCTGCGCGCAAGCGTAAGTTTAAATAGGATTTATAGGCTAAAATTGTTACCGCAGTATCAATGTATCATGCTGTTTTGATGTCCGACGTCTGTTTGTCAGCGGTAGAGTAATTATTAGAGGCTTTCCGGTAGGCCGTAGCCACAGTTGTTTAGCCGGCGCAGATAATATATCAAAGACATGCCCCGCCGTCACGTATGCTGCGGGGCTGTTGTTTTCTTGGGGGCGTTAAAAGCATGCGAATATTAGACAAGCTGGAACGCAAGTTCGGTTGGTTTGCGGTTAGGAACCTTACGGTATATCTGGTGGGCGGTAACGCGCTGGTCTGGCTTATGGGGTTCGTCTTCCCGGACAATGTCTTTGTGTCGCGGCTGGTGCTAGCCCCGGCTGAAGTGTTCAAGGGTGAAGTCTGGCGGATCGTCACATTCATATTCTTAAATTCGTTCGGCGCATCGATCCTATCGCTCATTTTAGAGCTATATTTCCTATTTATCATTGGAAGAAGTTTAGAATCCAGTTGGGGTAGCTTTCGGCTCACCCTCTTTTACTTCATCGGCTTCGCCCTCACCGTGGCCGTGTCGTTTTTGACCGGCTACCCGGTTTGGGGCGCGCGCTACATCCACCTGTCGCTGTTTTTGGCGTTTGCCAGCCTCGCGCCCGAAATGCGCATACTGCTCTTTTTTATTATACCTGTCAAAATTAAATGGCTCGCCTGGGCCGCATGGGCTTTCCTCGCCTATAGCTTCGTCGTGTCGTCCGGCTGGGCAGGCAGGCTGTTCATACTCGCCCCACTGGCCGCGTATGCCTTGTTTTTCGGCCCTCATATTGTCCAAACGGTTCGCCAAAACCGGAGGTCGGTCGGCAGCCGCCGCGAATTTGAGAGGAAAAAGAGCGAGTCCAGGGTCATCAGGGGGTCTTTCCACAAATGCGAGGTGTGCGGCATTACAGAGCTCGACGATCCGAACATGGACTTCCGCTACTGCTCAAAATGCGAAGGCAACTATGAATACTGCAGCACGCACCTTCAGGACCACTACCACCGCTCCGGGTAATCCATCGCCGCCGCTCCGGCTCATCCACTATCACCACCCAGGATAATCCATTGCCGCCGCTCCGGATAATCCATTGCTGCCGCTGCGGATCGTCCACTGCCGTGGCTCCGGCTCATCCACTATCACCGCTCCAGCATATATTTTGATTTTATGCGGTAATTAACGTTATTTATATGGATTAAAATTGTTGATCTTATATATTGAGTATCTATTGACAAAGAATTACATAAAATATATAATTTAGTCACTGATATTTTACACGGACTTCATATGCTGCATGATATACACGATGGATAATCCAGTCAAAATACTAAGGAGGGTTAACATGAAATCTACAGGCATTGTCAGAAGGGTTGATGAACTCGGCAGGGTCGTGCTGCCCATCGAGCTGCGGCGGACCTTGGACATTGAAATCAGGAGCCCGTTGGAGATATACGTGGACGGGGACTTGATCATTCTTCGCAAATACGAGCCAGCCTGTATATTCTGCGGGGAGGCTAAGGACGTCGTCAATTTCAGGGACCGCATCATTTGCAATGAGTGTCTAAAAGAGCTCAATTCGGGGGCGTCGGAGCTGAAGTCGCGCAGAATGGAGTTTTAGGCGCACGCTTTGCGTCTGCCTGGCGCACATTTTGCGTCTACTTTAGCGCGTTTACAAGCGCTTTAAATACGCGGCCGCGTTCCTCAAAGTTCCGGAAGCGGTCAAAGCTGGTGCTGGCAGGGGACAGTACGACTATGTCCCCTGTTACCGCGTTTTTTCGCGCGGCGGCTACCGCCTCTTCATAACTGTCGCATTCCACAATGGGGACGGGGCAGGGCACGCCTTGCGTTTCACAGTGGCGCAGCAGCGATTCCTTTATTAGCGGCGCTGTCTGCCCGCATAAAATTAATAACTTTGCCTTTTCTGCGATGTGCCGCCCCAGCGGCGCGTAGTCAAGGTCTTTGTCCTTGCCGCCCGCTATCAATATGATTTTTTGATCGAACGTATTCAGGCAGGCGATTGTCCTGGTCGGGCTGGAGGCGATCGAGTCGTTGAAGTAGCGCGCGCCGTCCAGCGTCCGAAAGTACTCCTGCCTGTGTTCGACGCCGTTGAATGAACGCGCGGTCGCCAAAATGGCGTCCGCGCCGACATACGGGTAGACCGCGCCGATCGCAGCAAGGTAGTTTTCGACGTTGTGGCGGCCCGGGATGCGGATGTCGCTAATGCTGGTAACCTTGGCTGCGCCTGGTTCGCCGGGCTCTGTGCCGTGTGCCGTGTTGTACCCTGCGCTTGGCCCTGAGCCGTGTTCCATGCCGCGCATCATGTTGCGCGTCGCGCCGTGCGCCACGCCGTGCATAGTCCCATGCTCCGCGTCACGCTTGTTGTAAATTATGTCGTCGCCCATGGCGTAGACGGCGCCGATTGCGCCATGGTTCGTGTCTGCGATATGGTTCGCGTCTGCGGCATTGTTTATGTCCTCGCCAAAATCGCCGCAGCATTCAACGCTAAACAGCACCAGCCGCCCCGGCGCCCCGGCGCACAGCGAGCGCGTCTCTTTGTTGTCGTAGTTCAATACGCACACGCCGTCCTGTCCTTGGTGCATAAATATATTTTTCTTTGCATCCATATATTCGCCGTAAGATTTATGCACGTCCAGGTGGTTTGGCGATATATTAGTAATCACAGCTATGTCGACGCTCTTTTTCATCGTCATGAGCTGGAAGCTGCTCAGCTCCACCACCGCCATATCGTCGGGGGACATGGCCTCGACGTCTGAAATCAACGGTCTGCCGATATTGCCGCCCAGGTAGCAGTTATATCCGCCTGCTTTTAGCATCTCATATATCAGCGTGGTGGTCGTCGTCTTGCCGTCGCTGCCGGTCACCCCAAATACCGTAGCCGGGCACAAGTCTAAAAACAGCTCCATTTCAGAAGATATGACTGCCCCGCGCCCTTGCTCCATCACAAACTCAGGGATGTCGGGCCTTATGACCGGCGTCCTGTATATCCGGTCGAAGCCTTTCAGCCTGTCCAGGTAGCCCGGCCCGAGCCTGTATTCGATATTGCAGGGCCTGAGCCGCTCGATCCTGTCCGCAAGCGCATCGGCGCCGGCCCTGTCGAACGCGGTAACTTGCGCGCCATGCTTGTACAGGAACTCGATAAGGGGTGTGTTCGAAACGGCGATGCCGATGACAGCGACCCTTTTCCCGTTTATTTCGCGTGCAAAGTCCCGGATGCGGCTATTCGTATAATTTGACATATAAACCACGCTATAATCGTCCTGTCCTGCCTTGTTCTGTCCTGTCTGTCCCCGCAGCTGCTTGCGCGGCGATTTTTGAAATGATAACATATCCTGTATTATCATTCAACCAATCAACAAGCCATCACTAACCAATTACCGGTGAAAGAGCCCCATGAAAGAGACGATTTATACTATTCCAATCAACGAAGCGTTCGACCGCCGCGATGGCTGCCCTTTGTGCAAGCTGCTCGCGGACCTTGAACAATCGTCGCTGGAATATACCATGGGCGCGTCGATGATGGAGCCCGATGTGAGGATAAAGACTAATGAGCAGGGCTTTTGCCGCCGCCACATGCAGGCGATGCTCGCCGAAAAAAATAAGCTATCGTTCGCGTTGATGATCGAGAGCCACTTGCCGGAACTGGACAAAGCTGTGTTTTCGCCCGCTATCGCGGCGTCGGCTTTTAAGCCGGAGCGCAAGCTTCCATTTTTTCCCGCGCTTGTGCGCCGCAAATATCAAAGGGCCCGCGAAGCCGCCCGAGGGGCGGAGCAGGGCTGCTTCATATGCGGCAGGGTCGGCCTGTTCATGGGGCGTTATCTGGACAATATGCTCCATATGTGGAGAACCGAGCCCGATTTCCGCGTTAAATTTGGCAGCCAGCCTTTTTTTTGCGTGCCGCATTACGCGGACATACTCGCTCGCGCCGAGCATTCCCTGCCGCCGGGGCCACGGCAGGAGCTGTATCGCAGTCTGGGCGGTATATGCCAGTCATATTTGGCTGGCCTGAACAGCGACATATCGGAGTTTTGCAAGAGCTTCGACTACCGCCAAGTTGGGCGCGGTCTCAGCGACGGCGCAAAGACAGCCGTAGAGCGGGCAAAAGCTTTTCTCACCGGTGTGGAATAAAAGCTGGATAAAGGGATCAATGGATCGGATATCCTGATCCTTGTCTGTTATTATGATTGTTAAATATGACGATTGTTATATATGCGTATCATAAGCGCATCGAAAGGAGCATGGTTGATTATATGGCGGAGGTTCGTGATATAAAGCAGGCTGAGTCGGGCAGGCGCAAGATTGACTGGGTGGAACGCAATATGCCGGTTGTGGGGCGGCTGGAGAGTGAATTTGTCGCTTCCAGGCCGTTTGCCGGCGTGCGTTTTGCCGTGTCCGTGCATATGGAAGCCAAAACGGCGCGCCTCATCCGGGCGATCAGGGCCGGCGGCGGGGAAGTGACGGCGGCGGGTTGCAACCCGCTCTCTACGCAGGACGACGTGGCGGCTGCGCTGGCGGACGAGGGCGTCGAGGTGTTCGCGTGGCACGACGAGACCCCGGACGAGTACAGGCGGCATTTGGTGCAGGCGCTCGGCGCCGCCCCGAACATTGTAATTGATGACGGCGGGGACCTGGCTGCGCTGCTGCACACCGAAAAGCGCGACCTGGCGGCCCATGTCGTCGGCGGCTGCGAGGAGACGACGACGGGCATCAACCGGCTTGTCATACTGGAGCGGGACGGGCTTTTGATGTACCCGGTCATAGCCGTCAACAGCGCGGACTGCAAGCACCTGTTCGACAACCGCTACGGCACCGGGCAGTCCGTGTGGGATGGCATCAACAGGACGACAAACCTGATTGCCGCCGGCAAGACGGTGGTCGTCGCGGGCTACGGGTGGTGCGGCAAGGGGGTGGCGCTGCGCGCCAAGGGAATGGGCGCGAAGGTCGTCGTCACCGAGATCGACCCCATAAAAGCAGCCGAAGCGTGGATGGACGGGCATGAGGTCATGCCGATGGACCGCGCCTGCGAAGTCGGGGATATATTTATCACCGTCACCGGCTGCAGCAAGGTCATAGCCGGGCGCCATTTCGAGAGGATGAAGGACGGCGCGGTGCTGTGCAACGCGGGGCATTTCGACGTGGAGATAGACATACCCGCTCTGGAGGGCCTCGCCTCCGAGGTGGCGGACCAGAGGCAGAACATCCGCGCGTACCGGCTCGTCGATGGGCGGCGGCTCAACTTGCTTGCTCGCGGCAGGCTGGTGAACCTCGCTTCCGGGGACGGGCACCCTGCGGAGATAATGGATATGAGCTTTGCCATCCAACTGCTCTCCGCAAAATATCTGGTCGAGAACGGGGGCGCCCTGGAAAAGAAGGTCGTTAAGCTGCCGGACGAGCTCGACAGACTGGTCGCGCAGTACAAGCTGGAGTCCATGGGCGTAAAGATTGACGCGCTGACAGCGGAGCAGGAAAAATACCTGTATTCATGGAATTTGCATATATAAATCGGGAGTGGAAAAACATGGACATATTAATTAAGAACATAGATGTTCTGACGGCTGCGGACGCGCCGGTGCTGCGAGGCGCGAACATTGGCATTAAAGACGGTAAAATATTGTTCGTTTCGGGCGGCAGCGCGGATACTCATGCACCGGCGCCCGCGCGGGAGGGGTTTTGCCCCGACAGGATCATCAACGGCGCCGGGCGGCTGGCGATCCCCGGGCTCGTGAACGCGCACTGCCATACAGCGATGACGCTGCTGCGCGGCTATGCGGACGACATGGACCTGGAGACGTGGCTCTTCGAAAAAATCTTCCCTGCGGAAGCGCGGCTCACCGATAGCGACATATACTGGGGCACGATGCTCGGCATCGCGGAAATGCTGCGCGGCGGGGTGACCGCCGTGAACGACATGTACCTGAAAATGGAAAACGTGGCGTCCGCGTTCAGCGATTCTGGGATACGCGCCACGGTCTCCATCGGCCCGCTGCTCACGGAAAAGCGCGGGGACGCGCTAGTCGACTCCGAAGGTTGCAAGGCGTTCTTTTCGCGCTGGGGCGGCGCATCCAACGGTAAAATCGGCGTCAACATCGAAATCCATTCGATATACCTATACCAGCCCGAGACATTGGCCGAGGGCGCGCGCCTCGCGAAAGAGCTGGGCGCCCCCATCCACATACACATCCTGGAGACCGCGACCGAACGCAAAAACATGCTCACCCAATACAAAAAAAGCTCCGTCGAGCTGGCGCTGGATTACGGGTTGCTAGACGGGCCCGTGATCGCCGCGCACTGCGTCCATGTGGACGACGCGGATATCGCTATACTGGGTGACAAAAATGTCAGCATCGCCCACAACCCCACCAGCAACCTCAAACTGGCTAGCGGGGTGGCGCCCGTAACAAAAATGCTGGATCGGGGCATCAACGTCTGCCTCGGCACGGACGGCGCCTCGTCCAACAATACATTGGACATTTTTATGGAGATGCGCCAGGCCGCGCTGATACATAAAGCGATAAACGGCAGCCCGACCGCTGTCGCAGCGGCGGAGGCGTTCAAAATGGCGACCCGCAACGGGGCGGCGGCGCTCGGGATATCCGGCAGCGGCGCCGGCGTCATTGTACCGGGCGGGGCGGCGGACATTGCCATAATTTCGTTGGACAGCCCGCACCTGCAGCCCGTGTACAGCCACCTGTCCGCGCTGATCTACGCGGCGCGCGCCTCGGACGTCGATACGGTGATTGTGGGCGGGGACATATTGATGGAGCAGCGCAGGCTGACGACCATCGACGAAGAAAAGACCATCTACATGGCGGGCCAGGCAGCCAGGAAATACATGTAGGTGCAAATGGCGCAGGCTGCGCAAAAACAAATTGGTAACTGGCTAATTGCACAAACCATGTAGGGGTGACCGTCCCCTGTAGCGACGGTCACCCCTACAAAGACGTTTTCCACGTTAATCGTTATTTGAATTTTCCACCGGACGCATAATAGGCCATGATGCGGTCTTTTTGCTCTAGGGCCAGGTCCTTAACCCGCTGCTTGGCGTTGCGGTCCACCAGGACGAGCTTGAACCAGTTCAGCGCGCCCGAATAGTCGCCCACGCGCCTTGACAGCTCGCCGATCAAATACTGCATGCTGCTTGCGTCCAGCCCGCCGACCGGCGCCGGCTCGTTTGCAAATGTTCGCTCGAAACCCTCGCGTGCCGTGCGCAAAAAAACCATCTCGTTCTCGATGTCTTCAAGGATCCTATAGAGCCACCCTATGTGCAGGCTGAGGATGGATTTTACGCCCTCCTTCTCGCCGGATACGACCGCGTTGTATAACGCGAGCTTATGGATCTCAATCGCTGTCTGTGGGTCGTAGTACACAGGGTATTTTTTATCAAACTTCCACGATGAGCCTATTTTTTCGTGGAAAAGCTTTTTTTGCGCGGCAGACAGTTTCTTTATGCTTGACGCGATGGCCGCATAGCCGCAATGCGTGCAAAACACGGCGAAATAGTACAGTGGGTTAGGGTCTTTATAAATGGGCATGAAGTCCGTATCGCTCCGGGTAAGGCGTATGTGCGAAGACCTCACCGCTGGGACCTTCGAATCGGCGTCGCAGGCGGGGCATTTGAACGACTTGCTGTATATGCCCAGTTCAATTTCTTTCAATGTGTGGGTCTGCGCTATATTCGGTCCGACAGGGGCGGGCTCCTCGGCTGCGCCGAACACCTGGGCGCTGCCTGCGCTGTCGAGGCCGAAATCGCTCAGGGCGCCAAAAATGGGGTTGCTGTTCCTGTCCGGCTGCGCCTTGTCAGATTGGCTGTTTTTTGCGCTTTTTCTGTGGTTCATACGCTGTCGCTGCACCTGTCTGTTTTAGTCATAATATAAACGGCCTTGTTGGCCTTGCCGGAGGGGCGGTTGAACGTGAGAAAGCCGTAGTGGCCGGCTATTGACAGCCCTGTCCCGCTGATTGCGGACTCTATGTCGGCGCGGGTGTAAGCCCGCTGCCGGTGGATTTCGTCAAACCTGCTCCAGCGGCCGTCGCGCCCGCGCGCAAAAAACGTCAAGTCGAAAACCGAGGTCTTGTTGGCGCTATAATATTTGCTTTCCCATAAATAACATATGTCGTCGGTAATCTCATAAAACACGCCGCCGCCGATGCCCCTTGAAAGTTTGCGCTCCGTATTGAGATCGAATATAAACAGGCCGCCGCTCGCCAGGTAATTGCCCACCAAGCGGAACACGCGGCGCAGGCGGCGCTTGTCCGTTATATAGTTGAGGCTGTCGACCGTCGACACAAACGCCCCGACCGACCCGAACAGCTCGAACGCGTCCAGCTCCTGTTCCAGGAAGAGGATGTCGGGCGCGCCGCCGTCCAGGGCCTTGCGCCGCGCCTCCGCGAGCATGTGCGGGGAGCTGTCTATGCCAATGGCGCCGTAGCCCCGGCGGGCGAGCTCAATGCACAGCGAGCCCGTGCCGCACCCAAGGTCGGCGATGAGAGGCTCCGGGGGCATCCCGTGCTTTTTGAATATGGCTTCGATATAGTCTGCGTATTTGGTATAGGAGTAGTCTTCGCGCATGAGGGCGTCATAGGCCAAGGCCATGCCTTCTCCGTATTCTTTAAAAGGCAGGGCAGACCTGTCTGTCGTTTCGCCGCAGGGCGCGGTATCGCCGATTGTGGTTTTATGGTCTATGACGATTTTGCTACCCCCAATGTATCCCGCAGCGCGCGTGTGTGCGTGCACGCATGGGCGCTCCTATATGCTGTTCTTACCCAAATTACAAGTAACTTAATAACTTGTGCCGACAATAAATAACGAATAATAAAGATACTAACACCGCGCAAAGCGCGGTGCGCGGGCATAGCCTGCGTGAGGTAGGGGAAATCGCATTTTCCCTACCGACTTGGGGTGTGGGGCTTGCCCCACATATAAATCAAAAACGTACCGGGCGCCGAATGAAATCCTGTCCCGGAGCGTGGAAGCCCGGATTTTGGAATGCGGTCACATACAGGTCGGTCGCCCCCGATTCCAAGTCCATAAACGCGCGGCTACGCGGATCGGAACGCGCTAGTTTTTTGAAATTCGTTATAAACGGCGCCTTCTGCCCGACGCGCGCCAGCAGGCCGCGCCCGATGCTGTTAAAGCCGAGTACGCGAATGTACGGCGGCCCGCTGTCCGCGTCGATTGCGCCCAGGGTTTCTTCGTCATGCCCCAGCAGGATGCGTGTAAATATCCTTCTGATGCGGCTCATCGGGTAGCGCTTCGTCGCGGATGCGGCGATGAGCTCGCTATAGGCGCCGGCCTTGAGCGCCGCCCTGTACAGCCTGTTTTCCAGCCCCTCGCCCACGTCCCGGTAGCGGCGCAATGATGCAGCCCCGCCCCGCTTAATTATGGCCGTGATGAGCGGGAAAAACATCTCGTCGAGTACTGGCCCCCTGCCCATGGAAAATTCCGCCGCCAGCAGCGCGCGGCTGTAGTCGGGCATGGTGGTTTTCAAGGCGTCGATTGTGTCAAAGCGCGCCGCGTCCTCTGCATCCGCTTGGCGCGTGCGGATTATGTCCCTTATGGCCGATGCGCTGCAGTAGCGGAGGGTTGGCTCGCCGGCCTGCCCCTGCGCGTTTCCCGGCTCCGCCGTGGTGGCGGCGATCGGAACCGCATACGGGGCGTATTGCAGGTGTAAAGCGTCGATGGCCCGCAGGTATTCGATGGCGAGGATATTATTGGGCGCGTTTAGGATATCGGTGAATTGCTTACGCGTGACGCCCGGGGCAGGTCCCGCGTTTTTGCCAAAACAGTAGCCTATCAACGCGCTTTGGCGGGCGGCAGCGTACGACTTGCCGCCGTCGAGTGACGCGTACAGCAGCAGTTTATACGGTTCCGGTTCCGCGTTCAGTATATGTGCGAGTTCGGAAAGGAGACGCAGGTCCGTGCATTCTGCACCAAACGATAGCCAGCCATCGACCCCGGTAAGGGACGCAGTCAGCAGCGCTCCCCTGGCGAAGGTCTCGGCGCTCGAGCATGCGTAGACGGGGTGTAGCTCAAGCACGAGATCCGCCCCTGCGTGCAGCGCCATGCGTGTCCTGGACCATTTGTCCGAGATGGAAGCCGAGCCGCGCTGCGTGAAATGCCCGCTGATGATACACACCAGCGCGTCCGGGCGCAGCATGTCCCTTGTTTTGGCGATATGGTATGCGTGGCCGTTGTGGAAAGGGTTGTATTCGGCGACTATGAATGCCGCGTTCATAATTTATCTTCGTCGTTGACGTCGTCGTTGGCGTCGTTATCGTTGTTCGTTGAATCGGATGTATAGCCGTAATCGCTGTAGGGATCATAGGGGCGGGCAGAATCAAAACCGTCGCTGTTCGAACTACCGCTACCCATACTGTCGCCGTTTATATTGGCGTCCGCGCCGCTGTTCTCCACGCCATTCCCTGCGTCGTCCCCCGAACCGCCTCCCGCGCCATCTCCTGCGCCGTCCCCCGTGTTGCCCTCGCCGTCTCCCGTGCCGCTCTCGCCGTCCCGCGCATTCCGCCCGTCGCCTGTGGGCGTCAAATTTTTCCCATCATAGTCAAATGTGGCCAGGACATCGGCATAAAGATGCGCCACCAGCTTGAACTCGATAAGCGTGCATATGGACAGCGTGAACATAAGAATGTACTGGAACACCACGTTGTTGTTCGTAGAGAAGATGCTCAGCAGCAAAATTACGAACACGGCGATGATCAAGTTGCAAAAAAGCTCGATTTTAAATATTTCGCCACGCCGCCTGCTGGTCAGCGTTCTGCTGAATTTCAAACTCTCGAACACCCGGCTGTCTTTGTCCAGGATTGTGCATTCGGCAAATATCAACAGAATGGCCAAATAGATTGCCGGCACGATGAACATGAACATGCCGATGGTTATGAGTGTGTTCTTAATTATCGTCACGCCCGTAAGGCGCATGAAATGCTTTAGTGTTGAGTTGACGCAGTCGCGGGCTGTGTACTCCTCGTTTTTCGCGTCGCGGACGACTGCGTCCAAATAGACAAAGGAGACTATGTTTATCAAAAGCATAACTAAAATGCTGACCGCCATTGCCGCCAGAGAGGTCTGGACGGGCCTCCCCGCGCCGTCGGGCGACAGGTACTGCGAAGAGATGCTGTACGCCTGCATATCGACTTGCATCAAATAAAAATACGCGCCATATAGCGCCAGGACGACCACGAACACCACGGGCGGGACGGCTTTTGCTTTTATATCAAAGAATGCTATTGACTTTTTCAAATAAAAAAACACATTTTTCCGCATTATTGCATCTCACCGTTCAATCAATTTAGTTCAAAGCGCTCCGCGATGGCGTCCAGTATGCGCGCTGACGCTTCGCCGTCGCCATACGGGTTTTTGGCCCCCAGCATCGCGTTGTACGCGCCCGGGTCGTCGGCCAGTTCGCGGACAGCCCCCACAATCCCATCGAAAGTCGTGCCCACGAGCCGGACCGTCCCTGCGTCCACGGCCTCCTGCCGCTCTGTCTCCGCCCGCAGCACCAGCACGGGCGTCCCGAGCGACGGCCCTTCCTCCTGTATGCCGCCGGAGTCGGAGAGGGCCAGGAACGAACGCGCCACCAGGTTGTGGTAATCGGGCAGGCACAGCGGGTTCAACAGCAGCGCCCTGTCGTGGTCGGACAGCATGGCGCGCACGGGCGCCTGGACCTTCGGGTTCAGGTGCACCGAAAAGACCGCGAACATGTCGGGGTACAGTTCCAAGATATGCTGTACCGCACGCAATATTTCATTTAGCGGCTCGCCCAGGTTTTCTCGCCGGTGCGTCTCGACAGTCAGCACGCGGCGGCCGGCAAAGTCGACTTTGTTCAGCGCGTCGTTGGCAAAACTATATTTCTCGCGCGCGGTCAGCCGGAGGGCGTCCAGCGACGTGTTGCCGGTCACGTATATGTTCCCGTCCGGGACGCCTTCGCGCAGCAGGTTTTGTCTGTTTTGGGCGGTCGGGGCGAAGTGCATCGTCGAAACCGCCGCAGCGAGCCGCCTGTTGACTTCCTCGGGGAAGGGGTAGTAGATGTTGTCGGTCCTGAGCCCCGCTTCGACATGCCCCACGGGGACTTTGCAGTAAAACGCGGCCAGCGCCGCCGCAAAGCACGTGGTGGTATCGCCGTGCACCAGCGCGAGATCGGGTTTTGCGGTAGAAAACACGTCGCTGACGCCGTACATGACCTTGGAAGTTATGTCCTGCAGCGACTGCCCTTCGCGCATTATGTTAAGGTCGTAGTCCGGGACGATATCAAAAATAGTCAGCACCTGGTCGAGCATTTCGCGGTGCTGCCCCGTCACGCACACGGTGCATCGGAACCGCTTGTCCGCTTTCATCGAAAGCACGAGCGGCGCCATTTTAACGGCGTCGGGGCGCGTGCCGAATATTAAGATGACATTTAAGGGGGGCTTTTTAACGCTGTGTCCGGAACGCGCATTACGGCTCATTTATTATACCCGGGCTATCCCCGCTTTAGCCTTGCTCCTTGGCGGAGGAAGCCCCCTTCTGATTATTGTGGTGGGAGACCATTTCCGGCGAAATGACGGATGCTTCGCCTGCGCCCTCCATGGCGCTGCCTGCGCCCGCGCCCGCGCCCGCACTCGCACTCGCACTCGCACCCGCTCCTGCGTTTGCGCTCGTGCCCGCGCTCACGCCAGGGCCCGCACCCACGCTCACGCCAGGGCCCGCACCCACGCTCACACCAGGGCCCGCACCAGCGTTAACGCCGGCGCTAACGGCAGCGCTTATGCCGTCGCCCCCGCCGGCATTCCCGGCGCCCGCTTTGTCTCCCACCAGAAATTTCGCGAAAACAAAGACGAAGACCGGCAGCAGAATAAGCAGGACCACGGCGCTGATATAGTTTTTATTGGCGAAAATCATGCCGCACAGCCCGAGCACCGCGCTGGTGATATACAACAGCACCACCGACTGCCTCTGCGTGAGGCCCATGCCTATCAGCTTGTGGTGAATGTGGGCGAAGTCGGAGCTGGCTGGCGACGACTTCTTTAGCAGCCTGCGGACAGTGGCGAACGCGACGTCGAAGATCGGCAGACCGATTACCAGTATCGGTATGGTCAGGGATATGACCGCGTAGGATTTTAGCATGCCCTGGACGGAGACGGCGGCCAGGGTGAACCCCAAGAACGCGGCGCCCGTCTCGCCCATGAAAATTTTGGCAGGGTTGAAATTGAACGGCAAAAAGCCCAGTGCCGCCCCGGCGAGCGCAGCCATCATCAGCGGCGCGGCTGGGCCGTCCGTAGCGCCCAGCGAGATGATCGACACAAAGAAAAGGGACAGGGCGGAAATGCTGGAAACGCCGGCCGCCAGCCCGTCCAGCCCGTCGATGAAGTTGATGGCGTTCGTTATGCCCACGATCCATAAAATCGTCAGCGGCCAAGCGACGGCCGGTGCCAGATCGATCACTTCGTCGAATACAAACGGGTTAGTGAGGAAATCTATTTGCTGATCGGAAATGACTACATAGAGGACGGCTGCGGTCAGTTGGAACAGCGCCTTCGCTTTCCAATTCAGCTTGAAGCGGTCGTCCAGGAAGCCGCACACCAAAAGGACGGATATGCCGGCCAGCAGCCCGGCGACGGACCTGTCGGGCGGTATGTCGCCGACCAGCACGTTGTAGAGCAGCGACATTAGGAAGCCTATCACTATCGCCGCGCCGCCGAGCAGCGCGATGGGCGCGCTGTGCATCCTCCGATCGTCTTTCGGGATATCGACGGCGCCCAGCTTAAAGGCCAGCTTCTTGACTATCGGCGTGGATATGAAAGCGACAATCAGCGCGATCAGCATCGTTACGGCATAATTCATTTTTGGAATGTCCCTTCCGCACTTTATCTTTTGTCGGATAAATTCATTGCGGGCCTATATCGCTGCGGGCCTATATCGCTAATATCCTATGTTCACGTCCACATTTTCGAGCAGATCGTCGTTGTCCACCCAATTTTGCACGTTGATTATGCGAAAATTCGTCTCGTCGTCGCGGATGACAACGGTCTCTATCCCCGCGTTGATGACGACGCGCTTGCACATCGTGCAGCAGTCGGCGTTTTTGATGAACTGGCCACTGCCCGCCTCGCGCCCGACCAGGTACATCGTGGCGCCGATCATGTCGCGGCGGGGCGCTGAAATGATCGCGTTCACCTCGCTGTGGACTGACCGGCACAGCTCGTACCGCTGCCCGCGCGAGACATCCAGCTTTTGGCGCAGGCAGTAGCCGAGATCGATGCAGTTCATCCGTTTGCGGGGCGCGCCCACGTAGCCCGTCGACAGGATTTCGTCATTTTTCACGATTATCGCGCCGTAGTTGCGGCGAAGGCATGTGCCGCGCTTGAGCACAGTGTCCGCGATGTCGAGATAGTAGTTGTGTTTGTCCCGCCTTGGCATATATATCGCCATGCGCGAACTGCGCTGTCAGCCCATAAAACAAAAAAAGATTGGCGCTGTGGCACAGTTTACGCCCTTTCTGCTGTTTTCATGCTTGCCGCTGCCGCCGCACCGGTTTCCGTCGGCCCTGCGATCGGCATAGCTTGACGCGTTTCAGTATAATATAGGCAGTCGCAAGTGTCAAATTGCGCCAACATGCGGCGCTCACGCAAATTGCGCCCATGTGCAGCGCCCACGCAAATTGCGCCCACGTAACGCACAACGCGACTAGCGCTTGCGTGCAGCGCTTGCGCGCTATCCGCCCCGCGCGAGCCGCAGCAGCAGGGGGGATATCAGGCCGCGCAGGTTTTCGGCGCAGCGCCTGTATTCGCCGTGCCCCAGCCCGAACGGGTCGTCGATGTCGCCCTGCGCCGCGCCGTCGGCAATATATTGTTTTTGCGGGCGCATGTTCGCAACGAAATCCGCGATCGTAAAAACGCGTTCGGATGTATTTGGGTAACGCCGCAATATTTCGTCGCGATGTGCCCGCGTCATCGTCAAAACGAGGCTTGCGCCCATCAAATGCCAATAGTCGAGCAGCCGCGATTTGTGCCCGGACAGGTCCACGTCGAAGGCGCCCATTGTCTCTATGGCTTCAATCGAGGCCGTCGCCCCGTCGGCGGCGAACAAGCCTGCAGACGCTGCGCGCGGTGCGCTGTATGCAATATCGGCTGTCGCTGTATTGGACAGTGTCTCCGCCGCCGCGTTGAACAGTGCCTCCGCCATGGCGCTGCGGCATGTGTTCCCGGTGCAGACAAATAGTATCAGCGGATCGTCGGCGTCAATAATATTCGAGCCTGCGGCCCGCGCCATGCGATCCGCCAGCGCGGCGCCCAAGCCATCCTGCCTGATAAGCTCGCACAATATCCTCTTTGCCCCTATCTGGTCCATATACAGCAGCGAGCTGTAAAAACTGTGCGCGGCCGCCGCCGCGTCGCCCGTCTTGCCGAGCGGGCGCGTCTTGATGCTTTTGTGCCGGGTGTTTTCCAACAGAGCGAGGACATCGTCCGTGGCGAGGACGCCCGCGCTCGTCGTGCAGGGCGCGGTAGCCTGTTTGGATGCGGGTACGGAAGCGGGAACGGATGTGAGCACGGATGATTGTTCGGAATGATGCGTGGACGGTTGATCGGACTTGCACGCGGTAGCTTGTTTGGATGCGGATTCAAACGTGGGAGCTGATGCTTGCTCCAGATATATGTCCATCCAATGCGCCACGGATGCAAGGTCGCCCCGGAACAACAGCATGGGCGCGTCCGGGGAGTAGTGCCGGTGTTTTGTACCAGGCGATATAGCCCTCCCGCCTCCGTCGGCTGGACGGCTGGAAACATTCTCGCGTCCTATTGCCCCGGCTATCATTTCTAATGTAATGGCGCCGGGACGCAGTATTACCGCCGGGGCGCGCGAAACGTCAAGGACCGTCGACTCGAGGCCTATTGCCGTAGGGCCCGAGTTGATAATCATGTCGATCGATCCGTTGAATGCGTGTTCGACATGCAGCCCGTCGGTGGGGCTGGGCTTGCCGGAGAGGTTGGCGCTGGGTGCGGCGACCGGGGTGCGCGCGGCCTGTAGCAACACCCTTGCGACAGGATGCGACGGCATACGCACCGCTATCGTGTCAAGGCCTGCCGTGATATAGTCCGGCAGCCCCTGGCGCCTGCTAAATATCATCGTCAAAGGCCCCGGCCAATAGGCTCGCGCCAATGCGGCCGCGTGCTCGCTGACGCCGGAGACAAGCGCGTCTAGTTGCTCGTAGGATGCGATATGCAAGATGAGCGGGTTGTCCGGCGGGCGTCGCTTGACGTCGTACACGGAGCGGACGGCGCTCTCGTTAAAAGCGTCGGCGCCGAGGCCGTAGACCGTTTCGGTGGGGAATGCGACAAGCCGCCCGGCGCGTATCAGCTCAGCGGCGGCTGCGATATGTTGCCCACATCCGTATAATTCGTCCGGGCCGATATTCACGATTACCGTATTCATATATGCGTCACCGGCCCGATCATGCGCCTGCCGCCCCGTCCTCGCCCGTCGCGCCGCCGCCGCCAATGCCGCCGCCCGCTCCGCCCTCGCCGGAATACTCGCCGAGCCTGCGCGCCTGCTCCGCCGTGACCAGGTTGTCGATGACCTCGTCCAAATCGCCGTTCAATATTTCATCGATCTTATATAGCGTGAGGTTGATCCTGTGATCCGTGACGCGCCCCTGGTGGTAGTTGTACGTCCGTATGCGCTCGTTCCGGTTGCCCCTGCCGACCTGCTCCCTGCGCTCCTGGGCGAGGCCGGACTCCTGTTCCATAATCGCTATGTCGAACAGTTTCGAACGCAGGACAGCCATCGCGCGGTCGCGGTTTTTGTGCTGCGAACGCTGGTCCTGGCATGTGACGACAATGCCGGACGGCTTATGCGTTATTCGGATCGCCGAATCGGTTTTGTTGATGTGCTGGCCGCCCGCGCCCGACGCGCGGAACGTGTCGATTTCCAAGTCCGAGGGGTTGATGTCCACATCCACCTCGTCCGCCTCGGCGAGGACGGCGACGGTGACCGTGGATGTGTGTATCCTGCCCGATGACTCCGTGGCCGGGACCCGCTGAACGCGATGCACGCCGCTTTCAAATTTGAACCGGCTGTACGCGCCGTCGGCCTCTATCGAAAAAACTATCTCCTTAAAGCCGCCGATGCCTGTCGCATTGGCGTCAACCAGCTCGTGGCGCCAGCCCCTCTGCTCGGCGTACATGCCGTACATGCGGTACAGCACGCCCGCGAACAGTGCAGCCTCCTCGCCCCCCGCGCCGGCCCTGATCTCTATGATGACGCTCTTTTCGTCGTTCGGGTCCTTGGGCAGGAGCATGATCTTCAGCTCGCCGTCCACCGCCGACAGCTTTTCCCTGACCGCCGCAATCTCTTCCGTTAAAAAGTCCCTCAGCTCCCTGTCCGGCTTGTCGCCGAGCATGGACTGCGCGTCCGCCAGATCGCCCAGCAGCCTGCCCCGCTCCTTGACCTTGGCGGCTAGCGGCGATATGCTGGAAAACTCTTTCATCAGCCTGCGGTAGGCGTCCTGGTCCGCGATTGTCCCAGGGTCGCTCAGCCCCGCGCTCAGTTCGTCATATTTATTTAGTATCGCGTCAAAATTTTCGTAATTGTCATTCATGGGCCCGTTATAGTTCCTGCCTTCCCTCCAGTGATTTTGCCAGCGTCACCTCGTCGGCGTACTCGATGTCGCCCCCGACCGGGATGCCGTGCGCGAGCCTCGTCGTCTTGACGCCGAATGGCTTTATCAGCCGCGATATGTATATCGCCGTCGCCTCGCCCTCGATGTCAGGGTTCGTCGCGAGAATCACCTCGCTGATTGTGTCGTCCGCCAGCCGGGTGATCAGTTCACGGATTTTTATCTCGTCGGGGCCGATGTGGTCCTGCGGCGATATGACGCCGTGGAGGACGTGATAATGCCCCCTGTATTCATTGGTGCGCTCCATCGCGAGGATATCCTTGGGCGCCTCCACGACGCACAGTTGCGACGGGTCGCGCCGGCTTGACGAGCAGATGGCGCACAGTTGCTCGTCTGTCAGGTTGTAACATTTATTGCAATAGTGGATTTTTTGCTTTGCGTCGGTGATCGCGCCCGCGAACGCGAACGCTTTTTCTTCGGGCAGCGTCAAAACGTAGAACGCAAGGCGCTGCGCCGTCTTGTGGCCGATGCCCGGCAGGCTTTCAAAAGCGTCGATAAGTCTTGCGATGGGCGCCGCGTAGAACTCCATGCCGCGGCCGCGCTAAAACAGCCCCGGCATGCCGCCGCCGAGCCCGCCCGTCACTTTGCCGATCTCGGCCGCAGAGGTTTCCTCGGCCTTGCGCAGCGCCTCGTTTACGGCGGCTACAATTAGGTCTTGCAACATTTCGATGTCTTCCGGATCGACGACCTCGGGCTCGATGGTCATCTCCCTAATCGTTTTGTCGCACGTGGCCACGACTTTAACAGCCCCGCCCCCGGCGGTCGCCTCGACGGTCATTTCAGCGAGCTCTTCTTTGATGCGCTCCATATCTTTTTGCATCTTTTGCGCTTGTTTCATCAGATTACTCATATTGGCGCCGCCGAAGCCTCCGCCCCCGCCACCGAATCCCCTTGCCATAAAAAATACCCCCGAAAATTAGGTGAATTATTGATATTGTTGATTATACTCATTTTATCGAATTTCGGCAATACATGCGGCTATATGGTAGAATGACTGATAAATACCGCTGGATAATACCATCGGATAAATATATTTGAATGCATAATAATATTATGAAGGGGCGGGGCCGCGCGGCAGCGGCCCGCGCGCGGTGCCAAACATGAAAACATGCATTAAAGGCGGGACGCTTTACACTGTGGCGCAGGCGCATCCCTATGTCGGGGATGTGCTCATTGAGGGCGGGAAGATAATTGGCGTGGGCGAGGGCCTGTCCGGCGGCGCCGACGAGGTGATCGACGCTTCGGGTAAAAGGGTCTATCCAGGTTTAGTGGACGCGCACAGCCACTTGGGGCTCGACGGCCACGCCGTGCGGTTCGAGGGCATGGACTACAACGAGCTGACAGACAGCTTGACGCCGCACCTGGAGGCGATAGACGCGTTCAACCCGCAGGATGAAACCATAAAGATGGCCGCGATGGGCGGCGTGACGACCGTGGGGACGGGCCCCGGCAGCTCGAACGTCCTGGGCGGCACGTTCATAGCGGTCAAGACCTGTGGCGCGCGCGTCGACGACATGGTGATAAAACGCAAAGTGGCGATGAAATGCGCGTTCGGGGAGAACCCGAAATTCTGCTACAGGGAAAAGGACAACGCGTCGCGCATGTCGGTCGCGGCGAAGCTGAGGACGATGCTGCGCAAAACCGGCGAGTACGTTAAAAAGATGGAAGCCGCCGGCGACGATGCGACTAAGCT